>NZ_JBUZOU010000010.1:0-165905 GCF_055326765.1 Pleionea sp. WD8-19
GAACTTAGAACTTAGAACTTAGAACTTAGAACTTAGAACTTAGAACTTAGAACTTAGAACTTAGAACTTAGAACTTAGAACTTAGAACTTAGAACTTAGAACTTAGAACTTAGAACTTAGAACGTCACTGTCCCCCCAGAGGGATGCCTCGCAATCGGTACTTATGTTCAGGCTCTACTTCTTGCGGCGTCGATTTCTTTTGCTGAGCGTGTAGAGAAAGCACTTGGCCAAACTCATCGACGGATAGCGGCGTACTGATGTAATTACCACGAACACCATCGCAAGCAACCGTTTCCAAAAATCCAATTTGTGAAGCGTTGTTCACATCCAAAGCAACGACTCGAATGCTAAACGTTTTGCACACTCCAATAATGGCTTCCATCATCAGGCGTGATTGTTGGCAAGATTCCAGGCCTCCGGTTAAGGTGCTGTCGACTTTTATTTTATGGATATAACCGGAAGAAAGCAGGCGCAAACTGGAAGGTCCAATACCAAAATTGATCAAACTGATTTTGCAACCCATCAAATAAAGCTTTTTCAGATTTTCATGCCCATGTTGACAATGGTGGTTCAGATCCGTTTCGTTGATTTCAAATTCAAGTTGATCGCCGTTTAAACTGAATTGGTCGATCAGCTCTCGAATTAGTGCATACCCTCGAGCAGAACAAAGTAACTCTTGATAAAGAGGTACCACTATACGAGGAACTAATGGAAATTGCGTACGCCAATTTTGCATTTGCTGACAAGCATTACGGATCAATGATTTATTTAACATAGCAACTTTTTTGCTGCGTAAGGCTGTGTTCAGTAATGCTTGTTCGCAATTTAATTCATCGAATGGCAAACTGGCTAATTGACGGATAGCGCAAATGGAACTTGTGGAAAGTTCCAGCTCCGGCTGCACTGCATAGTGAAATTGATTGAATTCCAGGGCATTTTTTAGTTGCGCTTGCAATTGATTCAGTTGATGCACTTTGTCGGCAATTTCTGGTGTGAAAATACTGACTGAGTTACGTCCGTTTCGTTTGGCTTCGTACATTGCTAAGTCTGCAAAATGCAATAACTCTTGAAAGCTGTTGCCATCATTGGGGTAAATACTGATGCCGATGCTGGTGGTGATCAAAATGGATAAGCCATCGATTTCAAAAGTGCTGTTCAATCGTTGGCGAATGTGCTCAATTACTTTTGAGATTGCATCGGTCGTTTCCAGCTCTTCAACCAATAAGCAAAATTCATCTCCAGCCAAACGACAAAGCACATCGCATTTGCGTATTGCTGATGAAATGTTGTCTGCAATTTGCTTGAGTAACTCATCGCCTGTGTGGTGACCGTGAGTATCGTTAATGGTTTTAAAATGATCCACGTCGATAAATACCAGGGCGAAAGACTTTTTATGGCGAGACGCTCGCTTTATCGCTTGTTCGACTTGTTGACTGAAAAAATTTCGATTGGGCAATTGAGTCAATGGATCAAATTGATTTTCGCTCGCTGAATTTTCATTAAATACGTTATCGAACGATGTATTTTCAGTTTGTGATTGCGGGAGGCTGCTTTTGTGTTGGGCGTCAATGTATTCTTGCGCAAGTTGCACAAATAAGTGAGACAGGTTAATGGACGTTCCTTCTCGGGAACGATCAACCATTTCAGGATCCAGCTGTTTAACAAGCTCAAACAGTTTCTTTTTATTATTCAACATCTTTATTGTTTTTGTTGTGTCGGCAATAGCATCGTGGCTATCGACAATCTTGGTCCAAGTACTGGCTTCCACGGCTTTAAACCGTGTTCCATACCATTAAGTCTGATCCCCGTTTGGCTACTTCACTGCATTGAGCAATGGACACTGCAAAAATTGATGCTTATTATGCCCGATTTTTTATCTTGGGCTGTTATTATAATGCTGCTCTGAAAAGAGAGTGTTTGCTTCTCTCTTGAGCAGGAAGACTACCATCCTTTAAAGTGTCTTTAAACGAATTTTTATAACTTTTTAATGATTATTTAATAAACAACGATAAAATCAGTTCTTTATCGGTTATAAGTAAACAATAACATGAACTGAGATTGTTAATAGCTTGAAAAATAAAGATAAACAGGCCCCAATGTTATCCATTGATTCTGAGATATTTCAAAAACTAGCGACCGGTGATTTGTCTTTGATCACTGCCAGTAACCGGCAAGCACGCTTTTGGCGGCAACAATACCATCAATCCCATAGCGAGCGGAGTAGCGTTTGGCCAGCAGCAGACATCTTACCTTTTAATGCCTGGTTGCAGCGGCTATTTCAGCAAGTTGCTATTGTTGAATCGACTTCTGTCATCTTAACACCTCAACAAAGTTTATGGCTCTGGGAAGAGGTAGTCACAACCAGCGATCACGCTGAGTACTTAATTTCTGCCAGGGCGACCGCTCGGAAAGTTCAGGAAGCTTGGCAACAACTGAAGGAGTGGGAACTTCCGTTGTCTTCGATAACGCCGGAAACCGATGATCATTATGCGTTCATACAGTGGTGTTCACGTTACCAAGAACAGTTAAAAGTAAACGAATGGTTGGATCCCTCAGATTTGATCGCTGAGTTGATTAAGAACAAGCATCATTTTCGTGCCATGTTTCGTCGGTGCAGGCAATTGTATTGGCTGGGTTTTCATCAGTTGACACCACTACAGAAAGCGTTCATTGAAGCATTGCAGAGTGAAGGTATTGAAGTTACTCGAAGCCCGGTTAGTCCCACAAAGCCTAACCTTCAGGGTAAGGTATGCCAAAGCTTCGAAGACGAAATCCGTTCAGCCTGTGATTGGCTGAAGCATCGCTTACAGAATGATCCAGGTGCTCAGTTGGCATTAGTGGTGCCACAACTTGATAAACAACGAGAACGGGTAAGCCAATGGCTAATGCAAGAGTTGCATCCCGAGCAACTTGGGTTATCAGAGTCTCAATCTCAGGTGTTTAATATTTCAGTGGGTGAGCCGTTATTGGCTTTTCCTGTGGCTCGTGTGGCGCTCAATCTGATTGCATTGTTAGGAAAGCCATTACCCGCAGCGGAATTTGCAGAAATACTGCGCTCGTCACAAATAGCGGCTTGGCATTCGTTGCAAGGACTCAATCAACAATGGGCTTTTGAGTTAGTGGTTTATGAGCGGCATTGGCGCCTGGAGACCTTTTGGAAATTTTTAAAGCGAAAATTAGTCGAATTCGAAGACTGGTTGCCTTTGCAACAAAAGTTTCTGGCGCTACAACAAAAAGCTCAACAGCGCCAATCTCCGGAGCAGTGGTGTCAGTTATTTGCTGAGTGGCTAAATGCATGGGGTTGGTGCAATAGTGCAACGCTTGAAAGCCGTGAATTTCAATTGCGAGAGCAGATTAGTGCATTAATTCAGTCGCTTCGTGGCTTTGGTACGATTCAATCGGAATGTACATTTGCTCAAATTTTTCAATGGTTATTGAGTTGTCTTGATGGTCAAGTATTTCAAACAAAAAGTCGCGGTGAGCCAATATCCGTAGTGGGGCTTTACGAAGCCATCGGTTTGCAATTTGACGGCATTTGGCTTTCGGGAATGAACAGTCAGGTGCTTCCCGAAATTGCGAGCCCTAATCCATTTATTCCTTTGTCATTAAGTCGACAGCATCAACTGCCCGGTTCGGGACCGGAGCGAGAACTCGACTATGCGCGAACTTTATTGCAGCATTTGCAGGCGGTGAGTAATGAAGTGAAGGTCAGCTATTACGCTTATGATGGTGATCGCGAGTTGAGTCCGAGCCCGCTTTTTGAGTTAAAGCGTGAAGAGTGGCAAGCAATCGAAACCCCCGGTTCCAGTTTAAGCAAACTACAACCCCTGGCAACGGAAACGTTTCAAGATGAACAAGGGTTGCCGATTGAGACAATAGAGCCGCGTGGTGGCACGCAATTTTTAAAAGAGCAATCTTTGTGTCCAATGCGTGGCTATCTGGCGCATCGAATCGGTTTGATGGAGCAACAAGTACAGAGTCGCGGCATTGATCCTATGGAACGTGGTATTTTTGTTCATCAAGTGATGCAGAACATTTGGCAACAGCTAAAAAATCAGACGGGATTACTTCGCCTAACCGACGACGAGCTACACGCATTAATCGAACAATCATTGCAGCAAGCATTACAAAATCGTTTTTACCATCAGGGTTTGTTGAAACAACTCGAACAGGAAAAGTTTTCGGCACTGATTTTTCAGCTATTGCAACTGGAAAAAAATCGCGAACCTTTCGAAGTGATTGCTAACGAACAATTACGTGATATTGAACTGGGTGGTTTGCACTTTCGTTCTCGTATTGATCGAATCGACCAAACCGATGAAGGGCAAGTGATGATCGATTATAAAACCGGTAAAGCCAATCCATCGAGCTGGGTTGGCGAACGATTGGCCGATCCTCAAATGCCATTGTATCTGTTGTCGCAGCCGGAACAAACAGTCGCTTTGTGTTTTGCTCAATTGCATCCGAGCGAAGTGAAATTTAAAGGGCTGGCAAAAACCGATGGTTTACTTGCCGGAGTCACTTCTGCTGAAAAAAGTCGAAGTGCAGTTGAATCCTGGCCGGAGTTTATTGCGCAGTGTGAAACGGCATTACAAACACTTGCTGAAGAAATTAAACAAGGGGATGCTCGTGTTGATCCTCTGGTACAGGCGCGAGCATGTGACTATTGTGCTTTCGCTGGTATTTGCCGGGTGCGCGAATTAGAGGAAAGTACGGATGCACTTTTTGCTATAGGAGACGAGTTGTGAAACTAAAAGACAAACTCGCCCGTGAACAGGCACTGGATATTCACAACTCTTACATTGTACAGGCACCGGCCGGTTCGGGAAAAACTGGGCTCATTACACAACGCTTTTTAAATTTGCTTGCGCATGTTGAGCATCCGGAATCCATTCTATCCATTACCTTTACGCGTAAAGCCGCCAGCGAAATGCGCGAGCGTATTGTCGAAGCGTTGCAAATGGCAACCTTATCTCCACCGCAGGCTGAACACGAATTAAAAACCTGGCAGCTTGCGAAAAAAGCACTCATGCGAGATCAGCATTTGAGCTGGTCTATTATTGAAAATCCGCAGCGGTTACGCATTCAAACCATCGACAGTCTTTGCGCCAGTTTGGTTAAGCAAATGCCATTGTTAGCCAGGTTTGGCGCGCAACCGGGTATAGAGGAAAATCCGCAGGCTTTATACGAAGCCGCAGCCGAGAGCTTTATACACAGCGCTGTGGTGGATCAGGAGCTGGCTGATGTAAGCGATGCCGTTACTTGTTTGCTCAGTGGTTTAAATAATCAGGTTGATACGTTAATTGAACTTTTCAAAAGTTTGTTGGCGCGACGTGATCAGTGGATTCGACACTTTATTGCCAATCAACGATTGCTGGCAAGACATCAACTGGAAACTGCACTTGCCACTTTTATCGAAAACAAGTTAATGGATTTGCGACGTAAGGCACCAAAGCAACTTGCCGGCCCCTTGTTTCAATTGATTCGTGAATTAAGCGAAAATGAACTGCCATTACCAGACCAACATCCGTTGTATGTACTGGCCCATTTTGATAGCTGGCCCGATAATGATGCGGATCATTTGTCAGCTTGGGTAGCGTTGTCAAACTTTTTGCTTACTGCGCAAGGGAGTTTGCGTAAAACTTGGCGCAGTAACGAAGGATTTCTGGCAAAGTCTAAAGTAAAAGAAAAAACATTAAAGCAACGAGCCGAACGTCACCAACAAACAATCAAAGAAATCGCTGAACAATTGGCAACCTATCCCCAATTTTTAACTCAACTTTCGGAAGTTTCCTTGTTACCGGAACCATTGTTTAGTGAGCAGCAGTGGCAAAATATTGAGGCTTTGAATCAATGCTTACAGTACCTGTTGGTGTTTTTGAAAATGGAATTTCAAAAAGCCGGTAAAGTTGATTTTACGGAGTTGTCGTTGGCGGCGTTAACCGCATTGTATCAGGACTCGGGCGCAACCGATTTAGCACTGAAACTGGACTATCAAATCAAACACATTTTGGTTGACGAGTTTCAGGATACTTCTCATGGACAATACGAGTTGTTGCGATTGTTAACGTCTGGTTGGCAACCCGATGACGGAAGAACATTATTTGTCGTGGGCGATCCCATGCAATCCATTTACCGGTTTCGCGAAGCGGATGTTGGCTTGTATCTTGGTTGTCGGCAACAAGGGCTAGCTGATATTCCATTGCAATCATTAGTGCTGACAACCAACTTTCGATCCGAGGCAGGAATCGTGCACTGGGTTAATCGAGCATTCAGTAACATTTTCCCCGAGAATGAAGATGCTATGCTGGGTGCTGTTCCGGTCAGTCTTGCTGATGCTAAAAATGAAAATACAGAAACGGCAGTTGAGTTTATTCATCGGTTGGATGCCGAATCAGATTTTCAGGCCAATGAGTGCGTTACGCGTATCGAACAAATCAGGCAGCAACACGCTGACGATAGTATTGCAGTACTGGTGCGCAGTAAATCCCATGCGCAATACGTTATTCGTTTATTGAAAAAGAGAAACATTCCGGTTGAAGCGGTCGAAATGGAACGACTGGATGAGCGCCCTATGATCATTTTGCTGCGAGATTTAACCCGGTTTTTATGCAATCCCGCCGACACCGTTGCCTTAGCCGGTATATTACGCAGTGAACTTTGTGGCATTTCAATTAAAACCTTGCATTATATTTTTTCCCGTAATGAAATGCCTTGGCGAGTGGTAGCGAAATTAGTTAACCAGGAAAATGGGGTTGAAGAATACTTACAAGCGGATATTGTTCGTTTGCAAAAAGTTTACGCAAGGTTAAATCCTCATATTGAACAACGTGAGTTTAAACGGCTCAGCGACAGTGTCAGTCGAGCCTGGTTTGCATTGGGAGCTATGCATCTACATAACACGGAACGTGACCATCGCGATGTTGAACAGTTTTTAATTACTTTAGAAAGTAAGCTGAATAATAAAGCAATTCTGAATGTGAGTGAGCTGGATACCTTGCTGGGAAACTTGTTCTCTGCTGCTGATACCAGCGGCGGCAATCGATCGGTTAAGGTAATGAGCATTCATAAATCGAAAGGGCTCGAATTTGATCATGTGTTTGTTTTGCACCTGGAGAAGAAATCGCGCGCCGACGGTTCTCAATTGGTGTTATGGCAAGAATTGCCAGAAGCCTATGCGCCGAATGACTTTTTAGTCGCACCGATGAAAGCCGACGATCAACAGGCCGATAAGGTGTATCGATTGTTGAACAATATTCAGGAGCAAAAGCAACAGTTTGAAAATGCACGCCTTTTATACGTTGCTGCGACTCGTGCAAAAAAACGCTTGTATTTATTGGCTGAGTCGAAAGTGAGTGAGCGCAAGGATGAATTTTTTGTAGCTGCGCCAATGAAAGGTTCATTATTGCAATCCATGTGGTCGGTAGTGGAAGGTGAAGTGAATCAACAGTTAAAGTCGTTCGACCGACGTGAGATTATCGCTAACGATGGTGTATTGAAACATCATCAGTGGCAACGTATATTAACATCACAAGAACCTGAATTAATCCCTGCCACTGTCACTTTCTCCATTAATCAGCAAACACTTTCTTCCGAAACACAAGATATCGAATTTGATTGGAACAGCCAACAAACAACATTAATCGGGATATTGGTGCATGAATATTTGCAACGCATTGCTGAAGAAGGACTGCACCAATGGAATGAAAACAAAATCATTGAGCAAGAAGCGTTGTTCGTCCGTTATTTTAAACAACAGGGCGTTAGTCAACTTGCTATAGCTTCTTGCGTTGAAAAAACCACACAAGCACTAAAAAATTGCTTAAACGATGACACTGGCCGCTGGTTGCTCGATACGCATGCCGAATCGCGATCAGAATGGGCACTCGCAATCGAACGTAATGGTCAATTTAATACCTATGTGATTGATCGTACCTTTATAGATGAGCATAATACGCGTTGGATCGTCGATTACAAAACCGGATTTTATGACGGTAATGATCTGAGTGCTTATTTAGCCGGTGAAATGGAGCGTTATCGACCGCAACTTATGCAATACGCTGACATTGTACGACAAATGGACGAACGCCCCATACGCTGCGCATTGTACTTTCCAATGCACAAACATTTATCTGAGTATTCCTGAAGAGGTAATAATGAAAAAGAATTTTTTGGCATCGGTTGTCGATAAAATTAACAATAAACCCAAATGGTATCGTGGTTGGCTGCTTAATTATTTATTGGGTTCGACCATAAAGTTTGTGGGTACCGCTGGCGTAAAATGCGAATCTTTATCGCGTGAAGAAAGTGTGTGGACTTTAAAAAATAGAAAAAAAGTGCGTAATCATATAAAAGGGATTCATGCTGCTGCAATGGGATTGTTGGCAGAAACGGCTTCCGGAATGGTGGTTGGGATGAATGTTCCGGATGACTCAGTGCCTGTGATTAAATCCATGAAGATTAATTATTTGAAGCGGGTATCAGGCGATCTAAAAGCTGTTGCGCATTTAACCGGTGAGCAGATACAGCAAATTATCGATACAGAGAAAGGTGAGCTTTTAGTACCGGTTAAAGTGACCGACAGTGAGGGTAAGGAACCAATAGAATGTGAAATGATATGGGCCTGGACGCCTAAGAGGAAGTAAATCGTCGAAGGTTATGATGAATTGTAGGATGGTCGCTAGCCCATTATTTTTGTCAAGAGATGGGTTAACACCCATCCTACCTAGAGTGCAAGTAACGAACGGTTAAACTCAGTTTAACCAATCAATAATTTTTTCAATTCCACTCACACAGCCGCCGCCATACTGTTGCGCGAAGGACTCATCTAACGTTTGATCCAATGGAACTTGCTCTGCTGCCGTTAACGCTCGTGCTCCATCAAAGTCAACAAAGGCAATGCGAACGGTGAGTTCTTCTTCCGGTCGACCAAAAGCGCTGCCCGGTAACATGGCAACACCGGTTTCCTGTAAAATGCTTTCACAAAGTTGTTGACTGGTACGTATTCCGCGAGTGCTGAGTTGATCTTTAAAAGGTGAAAAATCCGGAAAAATATAAAACGCGCCATCGGGCATTTTTAACTTGAATCCTGAGTTTTGCAATCGAGAGACAATGGCGTCCGCTAGACTGAATAATACGCGCCGACTGTTCGCCAGATATTTTTCGATATCCAGGCCACCATTAAAGGCGCGAACTGCGGCGTATTGTATGGGGGCTGCTGTCGAAGTAAAGGTTTCGCTGGCAACGGTCGCCATTGCGTTCATTAACCAATGTAAGTTGGGTGGAAAGGCAAATGTGCCCAAGCGCCAACCGCCCGCTCCACACCATTTGGAAAGTCCGCTACTGATTATTGTGCCTTCCGGATAATATTGTGCAATTGATGCATGACTTCCATCGTAGTCGAGCTCTGAATAAATTTCGTCGGACAACACCAGTACTTTATATTTTCTGCATAATCGAGCCAGTGTTTTCAATTCCTTCGCTGAGTAGGTGTAGCCGTGTGGGTTTGCAGGATAATTTAAAATTAATAAACGAGGTTTGTCGGGATCCTTGTAACATAGCTCGTCGATGCACTCTGGAGTAACTTTCCATTGATTTTCAGCATCCGTTTTTAACCAGTGAATATGGCGACCAATAATATGCGCTTGTGGTGCATATGAAACCCAGCTCGGTGTAGGTATCACCAAATCGCCGTAATAAACCAATTGCAGTATAAACATTAATTCTTTGGAGCCTGGGCCTATTAAAATATTATCCGGCGCAAAAGCGATGTTGTGGCTGCGATGGTGGTAGTCGGCAACGGCGCCACGCAGTTCTCGTAAACCAGCAACCGGAAGGTAGTCTTTTTGATGAGCGTTGACCCTTAGTTCTTCTTCGACCACGCTCGGTACGGGGAAAGGGCTTTGCCCTAGCCCAAGTTTGGTGACGGACTTACCCGAACGGATCAGTTCGTTACTGATTTCATTAATGGCTAACGTTGCAGAGAGGGGTAAGCCGCGTACATTCAGGTTTAAATGAACATCAGGTTGTTTTTTCATAGTGTTGGTTGAAGTATCTACTTTTTAATTGAAAGATTCATTAAATTCTTTTTAGACCACTGGATGCTTATCTAGAGTTGGGGGCTGTGATGTATAGCTTCACTTATAAAAAATAATTTTAGAAGAAAAATCTGATATTGCGAACTTTACACCCAGTCAACCTTATTGTCATATAAATCACATCACCGTTTCACAATATCTCATTAATTTGTCTCTCGTATTACAATACAAAGAACTGGAGATGAAATGAACAATCAACGCGTTACGATTTTGGGATGTGCTTTACTCTTTTGTATGAGTGTTTTTGCTGATGGAGAAAATCAGCCCCGCGAAAAACGCTTTAAAACATTTCAGAATGAGTTAGGGCCTCGGCCTTTTTATTTACTGAATAACATGGACGAAAGTGATTTAAAGCGAGCGCTAAAACGCTGCGAATCGCATTTGTTTTTTAAGAAAACGGACTTTTCCATCGGTCATCGTGGTGCACCGATGCAGTTTCCTGAGCATACCAAAGAATCCTACGAAGCTGCCGCTAAAATGGGGGCAGGCATTGTGGAGTGCGATGTAACTTTTACTAAAGACAGAGAATTGGTTTGTCGACACTCGCAATGTGACTTGCACACCACGACCAATATTTTAGCGGTGCCGGAATTGGCGGCCAAGTGCAGCGAACCTTTTTCTCCAGCCGACGCGCTAACTGGGAAAAAAGCGTCGGCTAAATGTTGTACCAGCGATATCACTTTGGCAGAGTTTAAGTCACTGTGCGGAAAAATGGACGCCGCCAATCAAGAAGCGACAACGGTCAGTGAGTATTTAAAAGGCACGGCGGATTGGCGCACCGATCTGTATTCCAGTTGTGGCACCCTTATGTCCCATAAAGAGAGTATTACTTTGTTCAAAGAACTGGGAGTGAAGATGACTCCGGAACTGAAGGAAGCAAGTGTCGACATGCCATTTGAAGGCGAATACACCCAACACGATTATGCGCAGCAAATGATTGATGAATACAAACAGGCCGGTGTGCAGCCAAAAAAAGTATACCCACAGTCGTTTCACTTGCAAGATGTGCTCTACTGGATAGAAATCGAGCCTCGATTTGGTCGGCAAGCGGTTTATCTCGACAGTCGGGTTTACGAGCAAACGGATTTTACGCCAACATATGAAGACATGCTGTCATTAAAGCAACAAGGTGTTCAAATCATAGCGCCACCCATGTGGGCTTTATTGTCGTTGAATAAGTCTGGCGAAATTGTGTCATCTGACTATGCGAAATTTGCAAAACAGGCTGGGTTAGAGATTATCACCTGGACGTTAGAACGCGACGGGCCATTGGCCAACGGAGGTGGTTGGTATCATCAGTCGGTACGCGAGGCAATCCATAACGATGGTGATACCTATCGGGTACTTCATGTCTTGGCACAAGATGTAGGGGTGTTAGGCGTTTTCTCTGATTGGCCTGCAACGACCAGTTATTACGCAAACTGTATGGGAATACACTAAAACACGAGACGGGAACTCTATACTTCTCCAGTATCGAGCTTATTTCGCTCCAGCCACTTTGTTTAGTTGAAATAGCCGCTTTTCGGACTATGCTTAGCAGATTGTTGAAATAAAATAATTTGCCAAATAAACAAAGGGTTAGGAGCAATGAAACAGTACCTTCCCGGTTTGCTTCTTGGGTTGTGGGTATCGGTTTACTCATTGAATGGCGAGTCGTTGAGTCTGCCTGAGCGACAATCACCACCCAAACATTCGATGTTGCGAGTCGCCTATTTTAGTAATGATCCACCCAGTATAGAGCCACTATCGCCAACCTTCGATCCGGACTCCTATTCGGTCATTACTCAAATTTTCGATTCTCTTATTTACTATGATTTAGATGGTCACATTAAGCCGGCATTAGCGGTAAGTTGGACAAAAGAGTCGGATACTATTTGGCGGTTTAAGCTGCGCAAAGGTGTCACTTTCCATAATGGCGAGATTTTTGATGCGTATGCGGTCAAGTTTACCTTCGATTATATTCTGTTGCCTTCTAACAAAGCAGGAAATAATTGGATTTTTAACTCGATAAAGTCGGTTTTTGTGAATCCGTCGAACCGATACGAAGTGGTTTTTGAAACGCACTTTCCTGATGGAATGTTCCTAAATCGGTTGAACATGTTTGGTTCAATCTGTCCTCCAAAATACTTTAAGCGAGTAGGACCTAAAGTATTTTCAGAAAAGCCAATTGGTACAGGACCTTTTAAGTTTGTTGAGTGGAAAAAGAATCAGTTTATTTTACTTGAGAAAAATCAAAGTTATTGGCAACCCGATATTCCTAAAGTCAGCCAAATTCGATTTGATATTTTGCCTGAACAACGTTGGGTGGAGGCTCTGGTAGACGACCGCGTTGACTTTATTCCCAACCTTTCGGGGAACCAGACACCGGTATTGATGGCACAAGCGTTAGGTCGGGTTCGCATCGTTAAGCGTTTAGTCTTGTCGGGGTACTGGGCTCTCATTAAAAATCAAGGAGCTTTAGCCGATGTAAGAGTGAGAAAAGCATTAAATTATGCCATTAACAAGGAGGACTTAGTTCGATATGCCGATTTAGGTAATGCTAAGCCACTGGCGTCGTTAGGTAAAGAAGGGGAGTTCGGTCATGACCCCAACCTTGAAGTCTATCGTTATGATCCCGAGCGTGCTAAAGCTTTATTGAAAGAAGCAATGGGCACTAATCCATTGCAGCTTAAAATTCTTGTTGCTGATATTGCTGAGCCCGTTGCTAAGATTATGATTCGAAACTTGCAGGATATCGGTGCTGACATTCAATATGAAGTTGTTTCTCGATCGGAGTGGGCGAATCGAGTGATCGGCTACAAAATTAAGCAGGGAAAACGTGCAAATTATGACATTGTAATTAATCTAGTGGACAATCCAACGTTTAATTTGGCTTTTCATGCCGGGCTTTTTTTGCATTCACCAAGCCCATGGTCTTTATTGGAGTCTTCGGAATTTGATAAACAATTTGAATTCAGTTTAAAAACAGTACATTCACCTGAGCATGAAAAAAGACTTCAATATCTCGACCGGTTTATTAATGATAATGCGTTAATGATTTTTACAACACAGAGAATTGTTACGGCAGCGGTCAGCAAAAAATTTGATATTGATAAGTTTGGCTTGAATGGTCATCTTGATTATGTGATTTTATCTCATGCTTCAAAAGTGGTTGAATGAATATTATTAGATTACTCAATAAAAGCTTACTTGTAAAATTTATCACGCGCAGTGTTGTGGTATTGGCCATATCAATTTTATTGGTTGAGATGTTCACTTATCAAGAAGCTTCCCGCATGATTCGTCAGCTGATGAGCGAAAGACAGTCAAAAAGTGTTTATAACTACGCATCTCGTTTCGATAGTCAGTTTAATCAACTCGAAGTCGACACTAATATCCTGGCCGGATTACCTGCAGTTGAACAATTTTTGCTTTACTCTCACTATGGACTAGTCACCGAAGCTGAGGCTTTTTCCGATTTAATTCAAAAGTTTATTGAAAAGCAAACCGAAGGGAAAAGTGGTTACGTATTGATTAGAATATGTAATGAAGAAGGCAGTGTCATCTTTAGAGTTTCCAGTGACAATAATGATAAAAGAAAGGCTGAGGGTGGCTCAAAGTGTAAAGGAGATTTTGTCGAACCTTTTGAGGTGAAGGTTAGTGACTTGTACGTAATATCGAGGCAGTCAATTTTTCGTCAAGAAAAGAAAATTGGTGGTGTAGAAATTTATTTTGATCTAATCCCAGACTTTCTTGAAGTATCAAAGGAAAAGCTGTTTGACTCCGGGCATTTAGAGATTTATCACAAAACCGCCTCTCGCGTTTATCCAAAAGAGACCAAAAGCGCTGTTGATTTATCGCAATACTTTCCAGGAAGTGAAAGCAGTATGTCGGTAACTGATTCGAATGGCGATTTAATCCATATTTATCGGTCGAATTTAAAAAAGTCTGACTTCGTAATTTATGCCGTTGTGTATGATAAAGAAATGTTTCGATCGCTTAAAGAAATGCTTTACTTTGTAACGGCTTTGGTAATGCTTGTTTTCCTTGTGGAGGTCAGTTTGATCTCGGTATTTGTGCGAAGAATCATTGTCAAGCCGATTAACTCACTTTTTGAAGCTACTCAGTATATATTGAAAGGTCATTTCAGTCATAGAGTCTTGCTGAAAAGTAACGATGAGGTTGGTAGGTTGGGCTTTGCATTCAACCAAATGTCTACGAATTTAGAAAAATACGTGAATGACGTTGAAATCGAAAAGAATAAATTGTTTGACAGTGAAGTTAGGTTGAACAGTATTTTAGATAATACTTCCTCGGTAATTTATATGAAAGATTTGAACGGTGTTTTTAAGTTAGTCAATAAGGCGTTTTTAGATCTTTTTAATTGGGATGAAGAGTTTGTAGTCGGAAAAGATAATGTCACGCTGTTTGGAAAAGAGGTAGCTGAAAAACTCGTTGTGAATGATAAGGCGGTGGTAAAACAAGGCAAGTCAATGCAATTCGACGAGCAGGTATTTGATGCGTCTGGGCAATTAAGAGACTATTTGTCTGTGAAGTTTCCGCTAAAAGATAATCGAGGCAATATTTACGCGGTATGTGGCATTTCCACTGAAATTACAGATCGAAAGTTAACCGAAAGGAAACTCAAGGAACTGAATGAAGAGCTGAATTTAATTTATGCTGTGTTTGAAACGGGTGGTGAGGGTGTTTTGATAGCGAATAAAGATAAAATTGTTGTGAACTGTAACCCATCATTTGAAAAAACATTTGGTTATAAAAAAGGAGAAATAGTGGGTAAGAATACAGATATATTGAACTCGGATTATCACGATGAATCATTCTATCTCGCAGTCTGGAATACATTGAATACTCAAGGAATGTGGCATGGCGAACTTTGGGAAAAAAGTAAAAGTGGAAAAGTGTTACCTCAATTAGTCACCATAACGAGTATTAAAAATGAACAAGAAGAAGTGACTCACTACGCAGCCATTTTTAGCGATATATCGGAATTGAAGGAAACGGAAGAGAAACTGAAAAAAATGGCGCATTATGATTCATTAACAGGCCTCGCAAATCGAGTTTTGCTGGTTGATCATGTTAAACAAGCGATTCTTCGGTGCCAGCGTTCACAATCACTTTTGGCCGTTTTGTTTATCGATCTTGATAACTTTAAGTATATTAATGATACGCTAGGTCATGATTTTGGTGATCAGCTTTTAGTTGAATTGGCCAATCGCATTAAACGAGCGGTAAGAAAAGTAGATACCGTTGCAAGGTTAGGGGGCGATGAGTTTGTTGTGCTGCTCGATAAAATGGAAGAAAGAAATGATATTACAAGAATTGTTGAAAAAATAAGAAAAGAAGTCAGCAAACCCGTAACTTTGTTCGAAAGAGATGTTTATGTTTCATCAAGTATAGGAATCGCTATTTATCCTGATGATGGGGAGGATGACAACGCGCTATTAAAGAATGCGGATGTAGCAATGTACGCAGCTAAAGACGCAGGCAAAAATGCTTATCGATTCTTTTCTGACAAAATGAATAAAATAATACAGCAACGGCTTAATTTTGAAGTAAAACTAAGAAAAGCATTAGAGAACGATGAGTTTATATTGCATTTTCAGCCTCAAGTTGATATTGATTTTTCCGAATCGCTTCGGGCGGAAGTTCTGGTTCGGTGGGTAAGCCCTAATGGCGAGGTCATATTCCCAGGAGATTTCATTGCGATAGCTGAAGATACTGGTCTCATCATTCCTTTAGGCTATCGGATTATAGAATTAGGCTGCGAAGCCTTAATGAAACTAAAAGATAAAGGGTTTAACCATTTACAGTTGTCAATAAATTTATCGGCTCGTCAGTTTCGACATTATGACTTACCGGAAAAAATCTATCAAATATTAAAGCAGTATCATATTGAGCCAAAGTATTTAGAGTTTGAAATTACAGAAAGTGTATTAATGGACGATTATGAGTTAGCCAGCCAAATATTGAAGCGGATGAAAGGGATAGGCTTTAAATTAGCGTTGGATGATTTTGGAACGGGCTATTCGTCTTTAAGCTACCTAAAGCAGTTTCCTTTGGATACTTTAAAGTTAGATCGAAAGTTTATTATAGAAATGGAAAATAGCGCTATCGACCAGACGATTGTTCGTTCGGTGATTCAAATGGCGAAGGCTCTTTCTTTGGATACTGTTTGTGAGGGAGTTGAAACTGAATCACAGCTAATTCGATTGAGAGAATTAGGGGCCACCATTATTCAAGGCTACTACATAAGTAAACCCTTACCATTGGAGAAATACCTATCCTATTTGGAAGCATCAAAAATACCTGAGTTATAAAGACGCATTTCTTATAAAACCATAACGTTTCTACGAGACTTCATTGTTGTCATTTTTAACATGTTACTCTAAGAAGTCGTAATGCTTGAAGCTCCGGAACTTTACCTATTGATGCTGACAAGGTGCCCAATGCCTGTTATCGGTTGATAATGGTCGCCAAATGAAACAGTTAATGGGTAGGTTTTGCAGGTTACGCACGAAACAACCGCTATTTTCGACATTAAATAGCCTGTCGTTTGAACAATTCGTATAATCAACTTTATTGGCTTCATGCAGCACTCCGACAATCGACTCATTCAATGGTATAATCAGAGGAGATTGAGTGAATAGTAATAATTGGTAATTAATTTTTTGGGAGTCGAGATGAATACCCTCACGATAACTGCCCCTGATGATTGGCACTTGCACTTTCGCGACGGTGACATGCTGAAAGAAACCGTTGCCGCAACCGCACGTTGCTTTAAACGCGCCATTGTCATGCCCAATCTGGTGCCGCCGGTAACCAATGCTGATATGGTGCAAAGTTACCGACAACGAATACTTGATGCCAGACCTGCGAACAGTGATTTTGAACCACTAATGACTTTGTATTTAACCGATCAAACTTCTGCGGAAGACATTCGTCAGGCAAAAGCTTTAGGGGTGATCGCCGCCAAACTTTATCCCGCCGGTGCGACGACTAACTCGGATGCAGCAGTAAGTGAGCTGGATGCACTATTCCCCATTTTTGAAGTTATGGAAAAAGAAGGCATGTTGTTGCTGGTTCACGGTGAAGTTACCGATGCGGAAATAGACGTATTTGATCGTGAAAAAGAATTTATTGATCGCTATTTGCGTAAAATCGTACAGTCTTTTTCGGAACTAAAAGTAGTGTTTGAGCATATCACGACCAAAGATGCCGTAGACTTTGTCGTTACTGCACCCGAAACGGTTGCTGCAACGGTTACACCTCAACATTTAATGATGAATCGTAATGATCTTCTGGTGGGTGGCATTCGACCGCACAATTATTGTTTACCCGTTTTAAAACGCAGCACACATCAGCAAGCTTTGAGAACGGCTGTGGCCAGTGGGTCAAAAAAGTTTTTTCTAGGAACCGATTCGGCACCGCATGCGAAACATCGAAAAGAATCCGCTTGCGGTTGTGCGGGCTGTTACAGTGCCTGGAGTGCAATCGAATTGTACGCACAAGTATTTGAGGAGTTGGGTTGCATCGAAAAATTGGAAGGATTTGCCAGTCATTTCGGCGCCGACTTTTATGGCTTGCCACGTAATTCAGATACCATTACGTTAGTGCGCGAATCTTGGCAAATTCCAGAGTCAATCATCTTGCCAGATGGTTCGCCCATCGTGCCTTTTTATGCCGGTGAAACGGTTCATTGGAAGCTAAAAGATAAATAGTACTTGAACGCTCCTGCAATCAAGTAGGAGTGCTCTTTAGACGCGACCTATTTAAAGAAATGTCTTCATCAACAACTGTTCTTGTTATCGGCTACGTTTGGCCTGAACCTGCTTCCTCGGCCGCTGGCCGACATATGTTGTCGTTATTGCAATTATTTTTGCGACAAAGCTGGCGAGTCGTTTTTGCTACACCCGCAAAGACGACAGAACATCAAGTGGACTTAATTGAACTTGGCATTGAAACTCAAAGCATTGAAATTAACGATTCAAGTTTCGACGACTGGGTGAATAAACTTTCACCCGATATTGTGGTTTACGATCGGTTTATGATGGAAGAACAGTTTGGCTGGCGTATTGAACAACAATGCCCGAAGGCTTTAACCATTCTTGATACCGAAGATCTTCAATGTTTGCGTTTTGCTCGTCAGCAGGCGCATAAACAACAACGTCAATTAACGGATGCCGACTTTCATTCTGAATTAGCAAAACGCGAAATTGCGGCAATCGTACGGTGTGATCTCAGTTTAATTATTTCATCCTACGAAATGCAATTGCTACAACATAAGTTTAACGTTGATAATAAGTTATTACACCATTTACCTTTTTTGGTGGATCTCGATCGGTTACCGCAATCGCCTTTGCCATATGAAGAGCGGCAACACTTTATCGCCATCGGTAATTTTCGTCATGCGCCCAATTGGGACTCGGTGCTTTACCTTCAACAAATTTGGCCTTTGATAAGGCAACAACTTCCCAAAGCGGAATTACACATTTACGGATCTTATGCACCACCAAAAGCAACCGCATTACACAACACCAAGCAAGGGTTTTTAATTAAAGATCGCGCATCCGATGCGTGGGAAGTCATTGGACGTGCTCGTGTGCTTCTTGCACCACTTCGATTTGGAGCTGGTATAAAAGGTAAGTTACTGGATGCCATGATTACACAAACGCCGAGTGTCACAACCGATATTGGTGCTGAAGGCATGCATAATGGTTTATCTTGGCCGGGTTTCATTGCCA
Organism: Pleionea sp. WD8-19; assembly: GCF_055326765.1. Classification (NCBI taxonomy): domain Bacteria; kingdom Pseudomonadati; phylum Pseudomonadota; class Gammaproteobacteria; order Oceanospirillales; family Pleioneaceae; genus Pleionea; species Pleionea sp. WD8-19. The sequence continues at coordinate 18,839 of NZ_JBUZOU010000010.1, forward strand.
ATAATACAGAAGAGTTTGCTAAGTCGGCGGTAAGGCTTTATCAGGATCAGCAATTGTGGCAACAGAGCCAAACTTATGCGAAAGACATTTTACAACTTGTGTTTGATGCCACGATTTTGGAGCAGAAATTGGTGGCGCGTATTCATTCTATTCGAGGTTCTTTAGCGGAACATCGATTGAACAACTTTACAGGTGCAATGCTTCGGCACCACAGCATGAAGAGTACTCATTTTATGTCTAAGTGGATAGAGGCTAAGAATAAACTGGAAAGTAAGCCGTGAGTTATCGGGGGGATTTATCCGATACCGGTGTATCCTTCCGCTTCCATAAATTGAAGACCGATAAAGTTTTTCGCTAGTAAAGTGTCTGCTAAATCACTGCGAATGATTATGTTCGAGCCCCAATATTTCATTCGAAAAATTTTACAGTTTTCAGGGATACGTACCTGATCGAAGACTAAACCCATACAATCGGTGATCTCATTGGGGTCTAGTGGGTTCCACTCAACCATAGAAGCGTCTTGGTCAATGCAGTCGATGACTTTTTTGATGTGCAAAATATAGTAGGTTGACTTTTCTGGTAATCCTTGATGGTTTACGATGGTAATGGGCAAAAATTCAACGTCTTGTTCGGGAAGGTGTTGCTTCAATTCGGTAACTAACGCTTCAGAAATAATGGGATGGAAAGTACCGTATAGATTGTCAGACAATTTATCACCATCGGGGTGATTTTCCCGCATTTTTGTTGTTAAATCCGATGGCCAGTTTTTCAGTAACTCGAGGCCCGTATTCAAAGGTTCATCATCAACAAAAGGTGTTTTTACTGCGCAATAATCTTCATGATAACGGCTCCTCCATAGTAAAAAATTCATGAGTCCCTAGCTCCTTTTTGAATACGGTTAAAACGCTAATGTTATTTAGGTGTCATTCGATTAGATGCCAAACGATATCGCGAGCGGCGGTTCACTTCCGCCGCGCATATGATGTTACTCCAAACTGATAGTAATAACGTTTGTTTTTCCAGGTACCAATACAACTTCTCCTGACGTATAAAAGTCACCTTTTTCAGATTGGGCTTTCAGGTAATATCGACCACTATTAATAGTGGTGTTTCGGCTGTTGTAAAACCAAGTGTCTTTTTCCGATAACCAACCTTCAGGTGTAATTGGGTATAATGAGATGGTTGCATCCATATCAGCGCCACTGTCCAGGTGTTTACTAACCACTCGAACCATGGTCATACCTTTTGGGTTAGCTTCACTGATAGGGCCTAATATTTGACCAAAGTCTCGGCTGGAGCGTTTGGCTTCAATTCGGGTAAACCTTTCTTCCTCTTTAACGTACTCTGGCGCTCGATTACTGCCTTTCATCATTGTGTTTGGTGCAGACTTCCCTTCAATAACATCCAGCGCATCGTTCGCTGAGCGAATGACATCGGCTGTTTTACATCCGGATAAAGTCAGTGATACGGCGAGTGAAAAATAAATGATTTTATTCATAAGTCCTTTGTCCTTTGTGCTTAATAAAAACTGACCATTTCGCCACTTTGAATATTTGGCTGAAAATTGAGCGTATTATACGGCTTTTTAAAATAAAGGGAATTGAGATATATGTGATGGAATTCGCAATTGTTGGCGAGTCAACGGATAGGGCATTTAGCAGCTATTCGTCGATTGACAATCGTTGTGCTAAGCGACGCATTTAAAACATTCTGGTAGAATAGCAGCCAAATTTTGACCGGTTAAAGTTAGTTTGATGCGTAATACTTTGATTTTTATTGCTTTTCTTATATGTTCCATCGTTAGTGCTAGTGCTCAAGATCCCATCGAATATCAAATCGATATCGACCAGGCAGTGCATCACATGGCCAAGGTCTCTATCCGCTTTCCGAAGCATGAAACACAACAGTTGGAAGTTCGCTTACCTGTTTGGCGCTCGGGTCGTTATGAAATATTAGACTTGGCGAGCGGTGTACGTGAATTTGCCGCACAAGGGAAACGGGGTAAAGCATTAGATTGGCAAATGAAAGATAAATCGAGCTGGATTATTGAAAGCGAAGGACAGGCGGTAACGGTCAGTTATCGTATTTATGCCAATGAAATTGGTGATCGCACACGTCATATTGACGAGACGCACGCATACCTCGACGCTTCTGCTGTATTTATGTACAGCCCCAGTTTTCGAAATCGCCCTTTAACCGTTAAGCTTGATGTGCCACGAAAATGGCGATCGCGTTCGGGTATGGAATCCATTGGGCGACATGAATTTAAAGCGCCCAACTATGACGTATTCATAGACTCACCAATAGAAACCGGCATTCACAATTTTCATGAATTTAAAGCAGGTGATCGAGACTACGAAATTTTATTTTGGGGACGTGGGAACTACGACGAGCAAAAAATTATTGCAGACTTAGCTAAGCTTGATGGTGAAGTTGAAAAAATCTGGGGGCGTTTTCCTTATTCGCGTTATGTATATATGGTTCATGCCACCAGTGGGCCTCGCGGCGCAACCGAGCACGTCAATTCAACAGTGATACAACGGCAACGCGATCGTTTTGGATCTCGCGAAGATTATTTGAGTTTCATTATGACGGCTGCACATGAATTGGTGCATACCTGGAATGTGAAAGCTTATCGACCGCATGGCTTGGTGCCTTACAATTATCAACAAGAAAACTACACGCCGTTGCTTTGGGTTGCCGAAGGGTCAACCAGTTACTTTGATACATTAATTACTCGGCGAGCGGGCATTCTGGAGCAAAAAGAGTTTCATAAAGAGCTGGCGAGTTCGATTGAAAAATATTTGAACCGACCGGGTGCTGAAGTGCAATCGGTGGCAGAGTCGAGTTTTTACAAATGGATTGAGAAAACCAACGATTTTACGTTAAACCATGGCGTAAACATTTATGCCAAAGGATCATTGGTTAGTTGGCTCCTCGACTTTGAAATTCGAAAAGCTACGGACAATCAAAGATCCTATGAAGATGTGCACAAAATTCTTTATGACCGATTTGATGTTTCTGAAAATGGTTATCGAGACAGTGACTTGTTAAGTATTGTTAACGAAGTGACGGGAAAAGATTTTTCGGTTTTCTGGCAAGATTATATATGGGGAACAAAGCAAATCAATTTTGATGATTTATTGTCATTCGTTGGCTTGGAGTTGGTGCGAAAGTTGGAAGAACAACAAAAGGTTGACTTAGGTTTTCGTTACAATGAGCAATTGAAACTGACGCACGTAAAACGTGATTCGGCTGCTTGGAGAGCGGGTCTAACGAAAGACGATATTATTATTTCATTCGACGAATTGCGGTTGACCAGCGACAATATTAAGGACCGTATACAAGAATTGAGCTTGGATAAAAAAGTTACAGTGCACTTTTTCCGTCGGGACGAGTTACATTCGGTTTCTTTTTATCCGCAAAAAAATTCAGCAATGAAACTGGAAGTTCGCGTAATCGAAAAAGCCAATGAACAACAAAAGTCGCGCTATCAAAATTGGAGTGGTCATCCGCTTACTGTTGTTAAATCGTTAAATGAAGAGATTGCTGCGCAATGAGTAAAGTGTTTTTAACTGCGTTAGGGTGTCGTTTAAATGAAGCAGAACTGCAACGGTGGGCGCAGGAATATCAGGCCATTGGTTATGCGTTAACTCGCCAGCCAGAAGATGCTCAAGTTATGGTAGTGAACACCTGCGCGGTAACCGGCGAGGCTGCACGTAAATCGCGTCAGGTGATTCGTAAACATCATCGGTTAAACCCGTCGGCTAAAATGGTGGTAACAGGGTGTTACGCATCGCTCGAAGAAAACGAAGCCAATGAATTACTCGGTGTTGATTTGGTAGTACCGAATATAGAAAAAGAGCAGTTGGTCGCGAAAACGCAAGCGGTTCTTGATTTACCTACCATGCCAACCATGGCTACCGAACCAGGCGAGCCCGCACTTTTTGCTCGCAATAAAGAACGTGCGTTTATAAAAGTGCAAGACGGTTGCCGGTATCGTTGTACCTTTTGTATCGTCACCGTTGCTCGAGGTGAAGAGCGCAGTCGCACACCCGAGTCCATCATTGAAGAAATCAATCAACACGTGGCCGATGGCGTACAGGAAATTGTGATTGCTGGTGTGCATGTGGGTGGTTATGGCAGTGATATTGACTCGGATTTGTTTTCGTTAGTACAACAAATTTTGGATGAAACCGAAGTACCGCGCATTCGATTTGCTTCGGTTGAGCCTTGGGATTTACCGGAAAACTTTTGGTCGCTGTTTGAAAATAAACGTGTTATGCCACATATGCATTTACCTTTGCAAAGCGGTACCGACAGTGTGTTGCGTCGTATGGCGCGTCGTTGTAAAACCGAAGAGTTTGAACGACTGGTTACGCAAGCTCGAAAGAATATTCCTGACTTTAATGTGACCACTGATATTATTGTCGGCTTTCCGGGTGAAACGGAAGAAGAGTTTGAAGAGTCCTTGGCGTATATTGAAAAGGTGGGCTTCGGTCATATTCATATTTTTGCTTATTCGCCACGAGAAGGAACGAAAGCTTCCCGGTTGCCAGGGCATTTAACCAACGACGTTAAAAAATTGCGTAGTCAAAAGTTGCATAAACTGGCAGCGCGGTTAAAAGCGGAAGCGATGGCGTCGCAGGTAGGTAAAACGGTTTCTGTCATGTGGGAAGGCCATGCACAACCACTCGACAATGGTATGTCTCGATTCGTTGGTCATACGCCCAATTATCATCGCATCTATGTGGATTTGCCTGGACAATACAATATTGCCAATCGAGTGCTGAATACCGAGGTTGTGGCGGTGGATGATAACCAATTGAAAGGAAAAGTTGATCTTTCGTGTGCTAAAAAAGTGGGTGCGCCAATTACTATTAAAGTTGACTAATCCGGTTGGGTAGACATTGCCTACCCAACCGAATGATGTGTTGTTAATGATGCGTATTCGATGCCCAAATCGCTTGATTTGAGCTGTTATAAATCACCAAATTACCATCAGATTGTAAGATCAATCGCTTTCCTCGATGATGTGTACCCGATGCCCATTTTGGGTTGCCGTAACTATCGTATACCACTAAGTTGCCATCACTCTGAAAAATTGCACGATAGTTATTGCCCCAGTTCGTACCGGAAGCCCAAAGTGGCTCACCAACCACACCCTGACTGTGACGATAAAGCACTAGGTTACCATCATGTTGCATGACCAAAAAACGGTTTTGCGTGGTAATGGATTGCCCCGCGTATAAAACCAATTGTGCCTGTTGAAATAAATATTCGGCCGAATAAGTGGAGGGAATATTGGTGGTGCGCTCTCCCTCAACGTACCAGTTACCTTCGTCGGTACGATCGTCGTGATTTAACCAAACGTGTGTATGACCTTTGGCTTCTTTGGCCTGTTTTAGCTTTTCATTGTCGAAACTGTTGGTTGGTACCTTAAAGTGGAAATTACTTCCGAGTTTTTGGCATTCGGCTTCACCATTTTGCCAACGGTTGCTGTTGTTTGATACTTGCCATTGACCATTCACCGTATTTTGACAGGCAAATACATAATAATTGTTGCAGTTTTGATCATCCCAGCGGCCATTTCCCCACTGTAAAGCACAGTCTTGATTGCCACCCCAGTTATTGGGTTCGTTATTGTCCCAGCTCCAGATGCCGGCTGCTAAACGGCCATCGTTGGTGACCATATCGTCTAGGTTAACGATGTTCGCGCCTTCTTTAAAGTAATGAGTTACATCTGCCGGCGTAATGTAGTTATCGCTGCCGCCAGTAATTATGTTGCCGATGGTGCCGACTGTGGTGCGATCTTCCCAGATACGTCCAATATCACCTAAACCGGTAAATGCGGTGTTTTTCCAATTGCTGTGAGTGCTGCAGCCGCCGTCACCCCACAGTAAAACTTTTTTACCCGCGGCTAAAACGTCTGCTTTGGTCAAGTCGTTAGGAATGCTACGACAGCCCTGACTGCGATAAATCCAGTCGCCAATACGCGAGTTGATCTGGTTATAAGCATCGGAGTAGCGGCCATCCATATGGTCTTCTATATAAAGAATAAGCACCTGATTATTGCTGTCGGCGCTGTTGAGCCAATTTTTAACTTCGTTTAATCCTTCGGTGAAATATTTATCGTTAATGCTGCAAAATCCGTGGCACATTAACAAACGTTTGGGGTAGGAAAATATGCCTTCCATTTTGGTAGTCCAGTGCACGTCGATTTCGATAAAGCGTGCCCCCATGCGAAGTTGATCGTAGATGCTGTATTTTTGTTGCGGATCCAGGTAGCGGCAACCAACGGAAAAGTTACAGCTGGTATAGGCTTCGGAATTGTACGTGTTGTGCGTACCCGGAATATTGTTGTCGGCCATGGGTGAGTAGACATCCAGTAATCGCTGTCGTGCCAGGGCTTGACCCGTCCAACTGTTTTTAAAGTCCGAAATGGCATCGGCTTTCAGAGTTAATGGAAGAGTTGAAAAGAAAATCGGAATGAGTGAAATACAGTACTTCAAAAGGTGCTTCATAACTGTCTCCATAGTTGTTGTTTTATTTAACCGAGGCTTTGGTTATCGGTAACAGTGAAAGCTCTTACTACTTGTTCACTTTTTAAATACATTTCTAAAAACATATTAAAGTAAAGACTCTAATTGAAAATAGACATTTTCTAACTTTATCGGTTTGAAACTGTCCCTTTCGAACTCTTGTTGGCAGAGTTTATACAAAGCGCGATTTATTGGCGCTTTGATATTTGCGTGCTCCGCCAATTGCAAAATGGCACCATTGATGGAATCAAGTTCGTGATGATGGCGCTTATGTTGCAATAAGTCTTGCGCCATGCTGCTGATCACCATTTTTTTGATGTTTTTATTAAAAACCGGTCGAGTAAGCCATAAGGGCGCTTTTGCCGCGAAGGCGATGGTTTTCCAGCCAGGCATGCCGCCTAATCGACTTTCACGGTAGCCGCAGGCCTTTGCGATTTTAACGCCTTCGTAAGTCAGGTTGGTTAACAGCTTTTGAAATTGTGCAGGATTTTCAATTGGGTGAAAGCCAAAACCGATCAAGGTTGTTAATGAGTTGGTAAGATTGATGATCATTTTACTGACAATAGCGTCTTCGATGGATTCGCTAATGCTGGTTTCAACACCTTGGTTTAAAAGATGGGTTAAGCGTTGTAATTTCTCAGGAGGACAGGAGTTTTTAATTGTGCCGAGAACTAAAGGTCCTTTCTTTTGATAGCCAACTAAGGTGCGGTTGTCCAACCAGGCGTTATAGCAAATAACGCAATAAACCACCTGGCTGAAGTATAGAGGTAGAACTTTTTGGTTTTCGATGCCGTTTTGCATGCCAACGATAACAGGATGATCGCCATACGCTTCTTTTAATTGTTGGCTTACCGCGTCCAAACTGTAGTTTTTAACACAGAGTAATATAAAGTCGGGAGCGGGAATATCTTGCAGCTCATGTATGGTTTGTAGCGCGCGGTTTTGAATGTTATTAGATTCACCTTGTTGATAGGCACTGATCCCACTGGCTTCTATTTTTTCTAATGTTTCGGGGCGATCATAAACGTATAAGTTACGGTGATGCGGTGTAAGCCAGTAACTAATTGATGCACCCACCGCACCGGCGCCGACAATTAAAATGGAAGGCGTGGTATTCATTTATGGGTACCCATAGTGACAACCGGTTCTTGGTATAACGGATCGGGTAAGTCAAAGCAGGCATTCATTGTATATGCGAAGCGAGTTTGAAATGGCGTTGGGTTAACTTCCAGTTCTTTTAATTGATCGGCAAACGGTCCTTTCCCAATCTGGAGAAAGTTTTGATCCTGTTTGCTTTTTTTATTCCACAGCTGAGATGTATTTTTCTGTACACTGAAACGCGCTTTAAAGCAGGTTTGGCTTTTCAAAATGTTATTATTCAATTTTGTATAGAGGTTGGCGCGAACGTCGAAATCAACTGAGCTACCATTGGTTGGTACCGTCAAAGAAAAATAGTGATTTCCTTTTTCATCAAGTGCAGAACTTTGGCATTGTTGGTCTTGTATATTAATGTCAATTTGATGCAGCACCTTCGGCAACCCCCAAATATTATTGCCTCGAATTTTATTTTCCAATGACGTTACTGGCATATTAAACACATAAAAACCGAAGTGTTTAAACCAGGGTAATAACATGGGTAATACCGGAATATTCAGTGGTGCCTTCATCATTACCGGAATGGTCATAGCGATTTCGTTGTAGGGTGAAATGTGCATCACATTTCGATAGATATAGCAGGAGATTGCCACCAGAGCACGATTACCTGGCATTTTAACTGGCTGCATTTGTGGGTGCGGAAGGAGAAGTTTAGCTTTAGTGTAATCACACATAAAGATAGCTTGAGCGCAGGTGACGTTGCTATAAAACGTAGGAAACTGGTAATTTTTTGTAATTTCAGAATCTAACCGCAAGAGTTGATGAGCATTTCGCAGTGTAAATTGCTGAAAGAAAGGATCTTCAAATTTGTGCTGGTTATCCAATAACTCGGCGTTGAGTAAAGTGTTGGGTTTCATAAATCTCTTTATATAGATACGGCTTTTCGTTATTCTGCTGAGAGAGTATGACAAATGCATTAGTAAAAATAGCCTAATGAAACTAAGCCGTGTCGAAATATTTATTCGTGATCTTTATTGCCAGTCGGCCAAGGTGAAGCCGCAGGAGTTTCGGACTTGGGCAATGTTGCAATTGACAGAAGTAATACACTTTGATGCGGCTTTATGGGGGACCGGCAACCTGGACTCTTTGCAATTTCACTATGTTGAGCACCTTGGGCTCGATGAGCATTACGGTCAACGTTTGACAGAAACACTCGATATAAATCCTATTCGAGATTCGGTATTGAATCATTTGGATCAACCTATCGCTATGAGCGATGTGTATTCAGATCATGACTTTTATCTATCGAAGCTTTATCAAAAACTGTTTGAGCCATACGGTATTGCAAGGATCATGGCGACCGGACATCAAGAAAAAAACAGTAAGTTGTATTCGTTAATCAGCTTGTATCGCTTTGATCGTGAGCGAGATTTTAATCACGAAGAAAAATCCATCATGCAACGACTGGTGTTTCATTTAGTTGCCGCTGCTTCGAACAATTATTTTCAACACCTGCAAGAAGGCGACTGTTCAGGAGTTACCGCCATATGTGACAACCATGGTTTTTATTGGTCTGGGCAACCCGAATTTTTTGAACAGTTGTTACTTGCTGGCCTAGAGCCGCTTCAACCTTTTCCATTTGAATTGAAGACTGAATCTCATATTGTTCATGACAAAGTTGTGTTTGATATTGAAGCCATGGGAGAGCTGTTTAAAGTGACTTTACGAAAGGTAGGCCCTTTAGATAAGTTGACAGAGCGAGAGTCTGAAATTGTCAGTTGGATTATTAAAGGTTTAACCTTTAAAGAAGTCGCAAAAGAATTAAACGTTGCTCCTTCTACCATCTCAAATCATCTTTATCGAATTTATAAAAAATTGGAAATTACCAGCCGCAGTGAGCTTGCAAAACTGTATATGCTTTAAGGCTTGTCGCTTTGCTCTTTTCTTATTTTCGATTTGTCCCACTTGCGCCACAGCTTAACGCTTTTGATTAAATTTCCTTTTATTTGCAAAATTTCCATTGGACAATCCGCAAGTTTCAAACCCGTTCCGGGTTGAGGAATCGTTTCCAAGTATTCAACGATAACGCCACTGAGTGTTTTTGGTCCGTCGGTTGGCAAGTTTAATTTGAGCACTCGGTTTAAGTCACGAATGGTGACTGTGCCATCAACCATAAAACTGCCATCGTCTTGCGGATGAATATCTTTCGAAGTCATGGCCGCGTAGTCGGTAGTAAACTCTCCGACAATTTCTTCGAGAATATCCTCAATAGTAACAAGTCCTTGAATATCACCGTATTCGTCTACCACCAAGCCTATGCGTTGTTTTTTGCGTTGGAACTTTAATAGTTGAGTATTGAGTGGTGTGCCTTCAGGTACAAAATAGACCGGAGTCATCAGTTCCATAACGGCTTCTTTGCTGATGTCTTCTGCATCGCGACTCATTAAATTCGCTATATTACGAACGTGTAACATTCCTTTTACATTGTCGATGCTTTCTTCATAAACGGGCAAACGTGTGTGCTGTGAATTGCGTAATTGATTGACAATAACACTGAGCTCTTCCGACAGATCGACACCAACCACTTCGTTTTTCGGCACCATAATGTCTTCAACGGTTGCGTGTTCGAGATCGAGTATGCTGAGCAACATGGTTTGGTGGCGTTTGGGGATCATGGCGCCGGCTTCATTGACTACGGTTCGCAGTTCTTCTGAGCTTAAGTTATCGTCGCGAACATTTGCCGGATCAATGCCGAACAGTCGGAGCATATTGTTGGATAAAAAATTTACCAAAATGACAAAAGGGGATAATAATTTTAGCAATGGCGTCAGTACAAATGCTGCTGGAAATGCGATTCGTTCCGGGTGTATTGCGGCTAAAGTTTTAGGTGTAACTTCAGCAAATAATAAAAACATAATTGTAAGCGGAACAGGAAGAATGTATTCGCCATAATCACCCCATAACCGAATTGCGATGATGGTGGCAACCATGGTCGCCAGAATATTGACCAGGTTATTACCAATCAGAATCACACCAATTAAGCGGTCGGGTCTTCCTAAAAGTTTACTGGCCAGCTTTGCTGCGCGATGATTATTTTTCGCCAGATGCTTTAATCGATATCGATTGAGCGACATCATTCCGGTTTCGGAGCTGGAAAAAAACGCAGATAGTAATAAAAGTCCGGAGAGTATGAGAGTTAAACTACTCGTCGATATATCGTCCAAGGGTGTGAGTTCTCTAATTCGTCTTTAACTTAAAATGAGTTCAATCACCAGTTTACTACCAAAGTAACCTAATGATAATAGTACAAAGCCGGTTAGCGTCCATTTTGCCGCTGTCATTCCACGCCAGCCTTTCCATTGATGACCAATGAGTAGTACACCAAATGTGACCCAAGCCAGACTGGATAAAATGGATTTATGAAGGGGTTGATTGCCAATGCTGTCCTGCAAATAAAAAATAGCAATGACCAAAGAGCCGCTCATTAAAACAAATCCGAGCAATAATAATTGAAACAGAAAACTTTCGAGACTTTGTAAAGGAGGAAAAAATCCGGGTAAATGAGTTGGATGGCTGCGCAATCGGTGATCGGCAAAAGCAACCAGAACTGCTTGTACAGCGGCTAAGAGTAAAAAGCCCATGGCTGACATTGCTGAAAAAATATGCAGTAAGCTCGCCCATTGACCACTCAAATTGGCGAAAGATTCACCTCGAAATAACAGCCCTAAAAGTGCACTGGTAAGAGCAAAACAGGAAATAATCACTTGCATCAGAGTAACATCACGTCGAAAGCCGTTTATCAATAACACAATCATTGCCAACCAATTGGTTAGCCCCATCATATTGAATAAGGTGAGGTTTTGACTGTTGGTCGAGTCGATGATTTGATAAAGGAAAAAGCCGTGAACCGCAACGGCGGTAGCGGCAAATACGTTAAAGCGCGAGTGTTGTTGAGATCCCTGTTTGAGGGTAATTAATGAAGTCGCCATTGCCAAAGCATAAAGCGCAACGGTAAATATACCGGAAATAACCAGTGGAGTGAGTGAATTTTCCATCAATACGAATATTACCAATGCGCATGACACATTTGGATATCACATCTGCCATGCATTAAACGAATAATTGAGTATATAATAACGGGCTTTGTCGTTAATCATCAATCTACCGAGAGAAATTTTCAATGTTTGACAACTTAAGTGAACGCCTCAGTCGCACGCTCAAGAATATTAGCGGTAAGGGTCGCATCACCGAAGACAACATCAAAGATACGATGCGTGAAGTGCGTATGGCATTGTTGGAAGCCGATGTTGCACTGCCGGTTGTCAAAGCGTTTATTGATGCGGTTAAGGCCCGAGGGCTGGGGCAGGAAGTGGCTACCAGCTTATCTCCAGGTCAGTCGTTTATCAAAATTGTAAATGATGAGCTGGTGAAAGCAATGGGAGAGGCCAACGATGGCCTGGACTTGGCTTCACAGCCACCCGCTATTATTTTGATGGCGGGCTTACAAGGTGCGGGTAAAACCACGAGTACAGGTAAGCTCGCGCGCTATTTGATAGAGCGTGAAAAGAAATCGGTGATGGTTGTGAGCGCCGATGTTTATCGTCCGGCGGCAATCAAGCAATTGGAAACGGTAGCTGGGCAGGTGGGAGCAGAATTCTTCCCTAGCACTACCGAACAAAAACCCCTGGAAATTGCTAACGCAGCGATTGAAAAGGCGAAAAAGAGTTTTACGGACGTACTGATTGTTGATACCGCTGGTCGTTTAGCGATTGACGATCAGATGATGGACGAAATCAAGGCATTACACTCGGGAATTAATCCGGTAGAAACCCTGTTTGTTGTGGATTCCATGACTGGACAGGACGCAGCTAATACCGCCAAAGCGTTCAATGATGCTTTACCGTTAACGGGTGTGATCCTGACCAAAGCGGATGGTGATGCCCGAGGTGGTGCGGCATTGTCGATCCGCCACATTACCGGTAAACCCATTAAATTTATGGGGATCGGTGAGAAGCTTGATGCATTGGAGCCTTTCCATCCTGATCGGGTTGCCTCCCGTATTCTAGGAATGGGGGATGTGCTGTCTCTTATCGAAGAAGTCGAGCGAAAGGTCGATAAGAAGAAAGCGGAAAAATTGGCGAAAAAAGTGATAAAAGGCAAAGGATTTGACCTGGAAGATTTCCGCGAACAGTTGGTTCAAATGAAAAATATGGGTGGAATGGCCGGATTATTGGATAAGTTGCCCGGTATGGGACAAATTCCGGATGCCGCCAAAAATCAAATCATGAATGATAAATCTACCGTCAGAATGGAAGCGATCATCAATTCCATGACGCCGAAAGAGCGCCAGCACCCAGATTTGATTAAAGGCTCTCGCAAACGCCGTATTGCGATGGGGTCTGGTACCGAGATTCAAGATGTAAATCGACTGCTCAAACAGTTCAAACAAATGCAAAAGATGATGAAAAAAATGAGTGGTAAAGGTGGCATGATGAAAATGATGCGCGGTATGAAAGGGATGATGCCACCCGGAGGCGGCTTCCCTCCTTTTGGTGGAGGGATGCGTTAGTAATTGCTAACTTAATGATGGCGAGTGGAGCTTTTAAACCGATTCAGCGGATTGTTTAAAATTAACCCGCCATTTTGGTGGAAAAAGGTTTCCAAAACCGACTTTTGGCGCTAAAATGCGCGTCCTTTAAATTGAGGGGCCGTATGGAGCGCTCTCAATAGACAGATTTAACCCGCGTGAAGCGGACTAAAACACTAGAGGATTTCAAACGTATGGTTACCATTCGTTTAGCACGTGGTGGCTCCAAGAAGCGCCCATTTTATCAAATTGTTGTTGCCGACAAGCGTTGCAAGCGCGATGGCCGTTTTATCGAGCGTTTAGGCTTCTTCAATCCTGTTGCAAAAGGTAAAGAAGAAACTTTACGTCTTGATCTTGAGCGAGTTGAGCATTGGATGGGCCATGGTGCACAAGCCACTGATCGTGTTGCTCAACTGATCAAAACGGCTCGTAAAGCAGCTTAATTCAGATTAGCGAAGTGCTGTGATGGCCGAAGAGATTGTCATTATTGGCAAAATTACTTCGGCTTTTGGCGTTAAAGGCGGAGTTAAAGTTTTTTCTTACACTCAGCCGCGTCTGAATATATTGAATTACAGTCCCTGGTTGTTACAAATTGATGGCCAGTGGCAAGAAGTAAAGCTTAAAAGCGGTCGGCAGCAAGGAAAGTCAATTGCCGTATACCTTGATGGTGTGAGTGACCGTAATCAGGCTGAGCAGTTTTCGGGTGTGCAAATTGCCGTCTTCGAGTCGCAACTGCCTGAATTAAACAGCGATGAGTTTTACTGGCGCGATCTTGAAGGTATGCGAGTCTTAAATAACGAGCAGGTGGATTTTGGCGTGGTCAGTCACCTGATCGAAACCGGCTCAAATGATGTGCTGGTGGTAAAAGAAACTGCTGAGCAAGCATTGGGTAAGCAACGCAAAGAACGAATGATACCCTTTATTCCCGATGCGATTATCGAAGTAGACACAAAAAATCGAGTCATTACAGTTGAGTGGGATGCCGACTTCTAACTCGACATTGGAAACGCAACTAAGGTTTTCCTGCGTTACCTTGTTTCCGGAGATGTTTCAATCCATAACGGATTTCGGGGTCACAGGGCGTGCGGTAAAAAGAGGCTTGGTTGAAGTATCCACGGTGAATCCAAGAGATTTTACCGAAGACAAGCATCGCACTGTTGATGATCGGCCTTATGGTGGCGGCCCAGGCATGTTGATGATGGTTGAGCCGTTGAGTAAAGCGATTAACGAAGCTAAGTGTAAAGTCTCGATAAGCGATTCTAAAAAGGCCAGAGTTGTTTATTTGTCTCCCCAGGGGCGGCCTTTGACCCAACAGGTGGTTGAAGAGTTAACAACGCATAAAGCTCTGGTATTGGTCGCTGGACGTTACGAAGGGATTGATGAGCGACTGATCGAGTCGCAAATTGATGAAGAGATCTCTTTAGGAGACTTTGTTCTGAGCGGCGGAGAAGTCGCAGCAATGGCACTGATGGATGCTATGATCAGAACATTGCCTGAAGCTCTCGGGCACCAAGACTCGGCAATAGAAGATTCTTTTGTGGACGGCTTATTGGATTGTCCACATTATACGCGACCCGAAGTGTTAAACGGAGTTCGTGTGCCAGACGTTTTGCTAAGTGGCAATCATGAAGCGATTCGGCGTTGGCGACTCAAGCAGTCTTTAGGGCGTACTTGGTTAAGACGTCCGGAGCTGTTGCAAAAGCTTGAACTGACAGAGGAACAAATCCAGTTACTCGAAGAGTTTAAAGCAGAAAACAAGCAGATTTAACGATTTATATTTAAACAGACGATATCAGGAGTGGGCCATGAGTAAGATCATCGCTGAACTGGAAAAAGAGCAAAGCAACAAAGAAATCCCTGAATTTGGTGCAGGTGATACCGTTGTTGTTCAGGTAAAAGTAAAAGACGGCGACCGTGAGCGTTTACAGGCGTTTGAAGGTGTTGTCATTGCCAAGCGTAACCGTGGATTAAATTCTTCATTCACTGTACGTAAAATTTCTTCAGGTGTAGGTGTTGAGCGTGCGTTTCAAACATACAGCCCACTGGTAGACAGCATTGATGTTAAACGTCGTGGCGACGTGAATAAAGCGAAGTTGTACTACTTACGTGACCGCTCTGGTAAATCTGCACGTATTAAAGAGAAGTTGGATAGCAAGTAATTCTCATATTGCAAGCTATAGTCAAAGGCGCCTTTTTGGCGCTTTTGTCGTTTCTATAGGCTGAGAAACTTTGGAAATCTGACTTTTCAACTTCTTCATTGCTCAATTCAGCTTCGGTTCATCTAACGGCTTTACACTTTGTTTTCGCGTTGGAGAAAGTGTATGAAACTTTTGATGATCTTTTGGGCTCTGCTTGCTCTCAATTCGGCTCAGGCCCACGATTATTCAGGAATAAGTATTGGCGCTGAAATTAGCGATGAAAAGCATTCCTCAGAGATTTTTGAGCTGAACTATATTGGTCGGTTTGGTCGTCATTTGTCAATTTATGCTGGATACGCTTGGATGCGTTTAAATTATGCTCAACCCGTTTTACCGGATGACGATATTTCAATTCACGGCACTCAAGCTGGTTTGCTCTTTCACTCTTCTGATAAATGGATTCGGCCTTACCTAGGGTTGGGGCTTTACTCGGGGCAGATTCGGTATTGTGATCGATATTATTACTGCGATTATCAAAGTGCTGTTGCGATATATCCCGAAGCGGGCATTCAGGTTAATTTCACGTCTTATTTGCAGCTTTCGGGCAAGGTGCGGCAATATGAGTTTGATAGAAAGTGGATTAAAGATGAAACGCTTTTTATGGTAAGTGTCGATGTATTATTTGATTGATTGCCGCATTCGCCACGGCAATTTAAAATCAATCTAGGTGATGAGTTAGCGTTTGCATCTTCTACTGCCAAGGCGAGAACCTGTTTGTTTTACGCATGTTCTCGACTTACTTTCATTTACTGTTTCTTTAGTTTCTGTTGCCTCAGCTATTTCGTTCGTTGGCTGGTTTGCACAACTAAAGCTTATTACTAAAAGCGTTGCTATAAAAGTTGCTTTAATGAATTTCATATTTAATTCCATATGTGAATTGACTGATATTGAAGGATGACACAATCTCAAGTTTGAAAAAGGTAATAATACCAAATGAGATATTTATAATTCACAGAGAAGAGTTTTATTGTTGATAAAGCGAATGTTATTTATACAAAATTGAATTTTGGTGAAAACTAATGAGTGATATCTTCTTATCACGGAATAACGAGTAATTTGTAGTGTCTAAGCGCTGGGTAGAACAATTTATTGATTTTTTGTGGATGGAGCAAGGGTTAAGTCAAAATACTTTAAACAGTTACCGTACTGATCTGAAAAAGTTTAACGAATGGTTAACGGCACAAAGTTATACATTGGCTAATGTGGATCAGTCTGTATTACAGCGGTATTTACAATGGCGTTACCAGAAAAAATTTTCGTCCCGCTCAACGGCTCGATTTTTATCCACCGTCCGACGTTTTTTTGGTTATTGTATACAGCAAGGTCTTATCGAGCAGGATCCATCATTAAACATAGACTCTCCAAAACTGGGTAAACTATTACCTCACACTTTAACCGAAAAAGAAATTGAGCAATTACTTTCTGCGCAGGACTTATCCGATGCAATAGGAATGCGCGATAATGCCATGCTGGAACTTATGTACAGTAGCGGTTTACGTGTATCTGAATTAGTATCGCTGGATATGTCCCAAATCAGTTTGAGGCAAGGAGTAGTGCGAATTGTTGGTAAAGGAAATAAAGAGCGACTAGTACCTATGGGTGAGCAAGCGTTGTTTGCTCTTGAGCGCTATTTAAAAGAGTCCCGTACCGAGCTGTCACATCAAGTCGCTACCGATGTTGTGTTTTTAAGTAAACGAGGCCAACAAATGACACGGCAAACGTTTTGGCACCGAGTTCGATTTTATGCCAAGCTCTGTGGCATTAAAAAGCATCTTTCTCCCCATACATTACGCCACGCATTTGCGACTCATCTATTAAATTATGGGGCCGATTTGAGAACTTTACAGCTGTTGCTCGGTCACTCTGATCTGTCGACTACTCAAATATACACACATGTAGCAAAAGAGCGTCTAAAGCAGCTTCACGGAGAACATCACCCTCGTGGTTAATACCGTCTATCGGAATTCTCGTTATTATCGTAATATTTTGTGTCTTTTGTTAGCTTTTTTGCGTTCAAACAGGTGATATAATGTCCGGAACTGCTTGTAATATGTCGGGTTTTTTATCACGATAGTTGTTAACCAATTGATTATGAAGATTAATTTTATGTTGAGATTAAGTGTATTAAGTGCCATTACTGCGTTTATATTTGCTTGTAGTGAAGCAAATACCCGTGGTGAAAATGAACAAAATAAGAAAGACAATGCGGCAGCAGACAGTGTTTCCACTTCAGATAATAAAGGAGAAGTGCATGCGGGTTCCGAAGCTTTGCAAGCAAACGGCCAGCAGCCTGAAAATATAGAACAAAGCATTCGAGAAACGATTCTCAAGCAATTAGGCCCCGTTCCAATTCAAAAGGTCATTGCCAGTGAATTACCTGGCTTTTATGAAGTCTTTGCATCCGGACAAGTGATATACATCAGTGCTGATAGAAAGTATCTTTTTCCTGGCCCTCTTTTGAGTCTAGGAACTGGAGAGCTGGTTAATCTTACTCAAAACAGCTTACACCAACTGGATATGGAGCGTGCACCAGAACGAGCCGAAATAATGGCTAAAGTGAAAGTTGACAATATGGTGGTATTTAAAGCTCCAGAAGAAAAGTACGTCGTTAACGTTTTTACCGATGTTGATTGTGCGTATTGTCGGCGCTTACATCAAAATATGGAAGGGTATTTGGAACGAGGAATAACCATTCGCTATTTGGCTTTTCCTCGGGCTGGAATTAACTCCGGCGCTTACAATAAGTTAGTTTCTGTTTGGTGTGCTGATAACAAGCAAACGGCTATGGATAACGCCAAGCTGCGTAACCAGTTTACACCCAAGGACTGTGAAAACCCAGTTGCCGATCAATATACTATGACGCGTGATTTAGGCTTATCTGGCACTCCAGCATTGATTTTGCAGGATGGTGAGCTTGTAAGTGGTTTTTTAGAGCCTGATAAGTTATTACAGTATCTGGAGTCAAAAGGCTAAGTGGCGAAAGTCAACGTTAAAAAGCGGCAGAAGCCGCTTTTTTTAAAATAACCAAGCAATCAGATTACGTTTTTCCGTGGCCAATAGGGTAAAAGTTCGACATGCGGCTGAAGTCGTCATTGTGTCAATACTCATTAGTTGCTGATCGCAAAAACGTTGTAATTCAATAGGTAAAACTGCAGCATTCTCACCACTTCCAATTAAAATGATCTCGGAATGAAAAGTGAATAATTGTTGTAGATGAGTTTTGTTGATATCAACAAAGCTTTGCGCATCAGATAAATGGACTTCATCCGGAGTATAAATTTTAAAAGGTGTTATTAATACAGGTAACGAGTAGTCACGCTGATTGATTCTCAGTCCATTTGAGTGGTAACTCTCAATTTTGACTTTATGATCACCATGGTCCAGTTGAATTTGCATAATAAATACCAGCTTAAGCGAAATCAGTTCTTTAAAATTATCTCAAAAGTCTTTTTATTTTGGGGTTTACCCGGTACTTTAGGTTTATTGAAACTCATACAATTTAGGTTGTTCAATATATAAGAGTTACTTTTGTCATTGGTAAACTCTGCCTTTAATAGTCTTTACGGCTTGTCTAGGTTACAAATTTATATTTTTGAAATTTATATTTTTGAGTTAGATTGTAACAGTTTAAATTTAACCGCTCATGTGTAATAACATATCAAAATGACAGATAACTCTCTATTCTTTCCTCAACTTGAAAAATTAATTGCTCGCGATTCAAATGCATGTCGGCAATGGAAGGCGTGGCTACATCGGTATTGTGTAGAAAATAAGCCAACTAAGCCAAGTGCAAAACAAAGCGTTACTCATCAGGAATTCAGATATTGGTGTCATTTTTTACAGTTGATTCCGGATCAGGCTGGTGTTCATATTTCACGTGTTATAGATACAGAAGTGTCGGAGAGCTCTCGGCTTATTGAATGTTTGAATCAACATTTCAACGATCAAGACTTAATGTTCTCATGGAATAATGGACAATTGAGTTTGATCACGAAGCGCCATTTACCTGATGATTGGCCTACTGTATTTGATGTCATTGGAGGTAATTTGTTTCATTACTTGTCAAATGATAAGAAAAATATAAAGTGGCTAGCGATCTTGAACGAAATACAGATGTTTTTAGCTTCAGGTTCTTTGCATTTTGAACTTAATGGCATCAATGGGATCTGGGTTTCAAATTACCGACATCAACATCGACTTGAAAAACAAGATGATAATCAAAAAGCCATTAACCTTTATTTGCAAATGCGTTTTGATGAGTTGGACCACTGGCTAGAAGTAAAGTTAAGTCAAATTAAAAAGCAGTTGAAAAATACCCCAGAATTACGCATCGAAAGTGAATCGAATAGTTGGCAATTGAAACCTTGGCGACGATGGTGGCTGAAAATTAACAAATCGTTACTTTCTGATAGCGTTTAAAATCGAATGTGCAAGCTTTAGTAAAAGCTTACTGTGAGGGTTATGCTCAATTTAAAGTTGGTTCCAAAATACAAATATATACAGTAATCGAAATACTATAAAAATGATCTAAAACTTCAGTTTTTAACGCCGAAACCTTATAAAAAATGGACTCCGAATAGAATCAACTATTTGTAGTGGTAAAGGTGATTCGTTAGCTTTTGGTAGAACGAAGCCAATATTTTCAACTAGACTAAAACAAATAAGGTTTTGTTTGGTATCAAAAAGTGACATTGTTTAATACTGATAACCTCTCCGAAGACATTCAATCGGACACTCCTAAACCCTTGATTATGCTAGTGGATGATGAGCCGGAGAATCTTTTTGTTTTAAAAAGGTTGTTGGATAAAGAGTATAAACTCCTCACTGCACCTGATGGTATGGCAGCTCTCGTTGCAATCGAGGAAATGGAAGACCCAAGCCAAATTCAATTGATCATTAGTGACCAGCGAATGCCTAACTTAACCGGTGTTGATTTTTTTGAACGTGTTTTAAAAATCATACCGGATACGATTCGCATTATTTTAACCGGTTATTCTGATTTAGATACCACCATGAATGCCATCAACCGCGCCCAGATCTATAAAATTATTTCAAAGCCTTATGAGCCTCCTGAGTTGTTGCTCACGGTAACCCGTGGAATCGAAGCGTTTCAGATGCGTCGTCAACTCAAGGAGTATACAGAACAATTAGAGCTTAAAGTTGCGGAACGAACGAAAGAGCTGGAAGAGAAGAACAGTAAGCTGGCTCAAGCGATGAAAGAGCTGGAAAGAGTAAGTTTAACGGACAGTTTAACAGGTGCCTATAATCGCCGCTTTATTATGAAGTTTATGCCGCAGGAATTGGCAAAAACTCATCGCGATTACCATTTAAATGAGTCTGGCGAACAAAGTGATATAGGATTTCTGTTGCTTGATATAGATTATTTCAAGCGTATCAATGATTTAAATGGGCATGAGTCGGGAGATAGGGTACTCCAGCAATTTGTTGACGTGGTTAAAGAAATTTGTCGCGAAGTCGACTGGATCGTGAGATGGGGCGGCGAAGAGTTTTTGGTGGTCAGTCGGTTTACCGATCGAAACCAGCTTCAAACGATGGCAGAACGTATCCGCCAAGGTATCGAAAACCATCAGTTTGATATTAGCCCTCATGGAAAGTTACGCGTTACCTGTTCAATTGGTGTTGCGGCGTATCCTGTTTCTCCTTCAAACCCAGCTTCTCTAAGTTGGGAAAATACGGTCATTTTGGCCGATCTTGCCTTATACCGTGCTAAATCGAATGGTAGAAACACCTGGGTATATTTACAAAACTTGTATCAAGGTGATCCAAATCAGCTTTTTGAGCGAGCTAGAACAAATTTGGACGATTGTATAGAGGAAGGTGCGATTACGATTGCTCAGCCGTAAACTTCGGTTAAAGTGGTAAGGTAATGGAAAAACAGGAGCCTCGTCCGGGAGTAGACGAGATTGATATATCACCGCCATGCTCTTGGATAACACCGTATGATATTGCCATGCCTAGGCCAGTACCACTTCCAACATCTTTAGTCGTGTAAAATGGCTCAAAGACGTGATCCAGAGCTTCATCTGACATTCCAATTCCATTGTCAAAAATATTAATTATCAGGTGTTTGTCTTTGATAATTGAATGCACTTTCACTTTTCCTATAATATCAGGTTCGCTATTCCGTCTTTCATTGATCGCTTGACAAGCGTTTACCACAATATTCATAAACACTTGGCCTAATTTTGAGGGGTAGCACTCGATTTTAGGGTTACTATCTAATACAAACTCAAATGTAATTTCTTTATGCTTAGTTTGAACTAAATGTAACGTAGAGGATATTACTTCGCCAATAAGCACATAACTTTTTTCCGAAGGTTCAGTACGTGTAAATGCTCGTAAATCACTGACAATATCGGTTATCCTCCTTGAACCGTCAGCCGTGGTTTTTGCTAATTCATGTAATTTACGAAACTCATTTTTAATGGCGCTCATTGCTTTAGGGTCTGCTTTTTCACCACCTGCGAGTTTTTGTAAAAAAGCATATAAGTGATCCAGTTCTTCCTGAATAAGATGTGAAGACACATTAATAAAGTTGACAGGATTGTTTATTTCGTGCGCAACTCCAGCGGTTAATGTTCCGAGCGATGCCATTTTTTCTTGAGTCACCAGCTGTTGTTGTGTTCTTTGAAGCTCTTCGTGAGCGGCTTCTAGATTTCTATTGAGCGTTGCAAGCTTTCTATTCCACAAAGCCACTAACAGAATAACAACACCTAGCGCTATGCTAATTTGCCAAATAAGAGTGTAGTCTACTCCTTTCTCCACGCGTACACGATTCCACCTGGAAAAAATTTCCGAGTGTTCTTCTTCGTTTAGAGTAGTAATGGCTTTATTGAATATCGACTTTAATAAAGGGAGATCTTTTCGTGTGCCAATAGAAGAAACATCGGTATGACGAGTATGGCCAGAAACTTTTAAATTGGTTAGTCCGGTTTTGTTGATTAGAAATATGCCCGTAAGCAATGTGGTCAAATGTCCAAAATCCTTGCCTGATGAGACTCTTAAAAGGCCTTCCTCAACATTGTCTACCATGATAAACCGTTTATTAGGAAATTGAGCTTTTAATGTGTCAATAAGTGCGAGTGATTTTACAATACTGATGTTTTTGTCAATTACATTTGACGGATCGGGAATCATAAGCTCATCATCGCGAGTGACAAGTATATAGGGCGTCTCAAAATAACTTTTAGTAAAGTTTATAAAAGTCTTGCGTTCAGGCGTTTCCGTAATCGCAGGGATAAAGTCACACTTTTTATTTTTTAAATTTTCTAAAGTTTCATGCCATGTTTTACTAATAACAGTGTCAAAGTCTATTCCCAGTCTAACCGACAGTAAATGCATATAATCCGCTATGATACCGACAAAGCTGCCGTGGCTTGATACATCTTGAGAGGGCATAAAGCCAGGAGTAATACACATTTTTAAACGACTTGACTTTTGTAAAAAGCTTCTTTCATTTTCGGTAAGTGGGAGTGCACCAACAAAAGTTTGACTGCGCATTGAACCTAACCATTTTCGGTGGATTTTTTGCATTTTCTCCTGCTCGATGGCGTCTAAGCCTTTTTGAAGTATGCTCAGTAATAGTCGGTTTGATTGTTTGGTTCCAAAACTAAAGCGTATTTCAGGATGAATAAACCCTGAAATACGCTGGATCTTGAATTGATGGTGAGGAATTAATTTTGTTGCGTATTCCGCGAGCTCATGACCCGTAATAAATGCATCAATTTTTCCTTCGGCTAGCGATGTTAATCCGTGCTCAATATTCGTGAATTTCTTAAAAATGAATTTTGAGTAGTATTGTTGGACCGTTGGTGAAATTAGAAAATCATTGATGCCAATGGTATTTAAGTTATTATCTTCTAAATTTGAACTTTTGAGTTGCTTTTTTAAAGTGATGATAACTGGATGACTTTTAACATATGCGCTTGTAAAAGCGAGGTGGTTGATCCGCTCATCTTTAGGGTTTGCGAAGGGGTAGATGTCAATGTGTTCGTTTTTGATTTCATCTCCTATTATGTCTAATGTCGAGGCTGGATGATACTCAATCTGAAGGTTGAATAAACGAGCGATTTCCATGATGACATCAGATGATATTCCACGAGTAACACCATTTTCTTCAAATGAAAAGGGCGGCGCCTTTATCGAACTAGCGACTTTGATTGGTCCATGGTTTTTTAACCACTCAATTTCTTTCGAACTTAATCGATGCCTCATTGAATAGTTTTTACTTGCTTCACCTAACCATAATGATCGGATATGAGCCACTTCATCTTGTGGCACTACTTCTATAGCTTTAGAGAGAATTGATGCCAGTATTGGCCAGTCTTTTCTGACGCCGATTCGTGAGGGGCTTTGAAGAAGAGGAATTTGAATGTCAGATTTAACCGTGAGTTCTGATAAAGGCTCATTTGACATTAAATAGTTAAAAACTGGCAAAACCATAATCGTAGCATCAGCGCGACCTTGTGCGACAGCTCGAGCACTTTCTAATGCAGAGTCAGTAAGCAGTAGTTTAACTTTGGGCAGGTAGTTTTTGTAAACTTCAAATTGGTAAAAGCCACGGATAATAGCTATGGTTTTCCCATTTAAATCATCGAAATTCTTGATCGTTGCTTCATTATCTCGGCGAGTAATAAGCCTTTGGTTTGCTGGCTCGTAAGGCCTAGTAAACTCGATAAAATTCGAGCGACTTTGTGTTTGGCCTATGTTCAACATAATATCGATTTCTTTTGCTTCAATCATCTTTAGAAATTCATCCCATGTTGGACCATGTATAAACTCTATGTGAATATTAAGAATGCGGGCCAGCAATCGCATATAATCAATAGAGTAACCTTGTGGCGTACCATTGCGGTTAAAGTTATAAGGAGGCCAGTTGGTTTCATTGTGAACTTTGAGGACTCCAAGGTTATTCAAAAATGTTTGCTCTTTATTTGTCAGATTTAACTGCTCTCGAGCTAGCTTTTTAAACCAGTCATCATCTTTACCAAGAGCTGTTCTATCAAAATCTTCTTGTAGCGAGTCCCCTAACCAAAGTGCTCGAATTCGCGATGTTTCAAATTGGGGAAGTGCGTTGATAGTTTTAGAAAGAATACTGGATAATAGCGGCCAGTCTTTTCGAACGGCAATATGGAGTGGACTTTGTTTAATAATGGCATCTTTATAAAGAAAATGAGTCTTTAGGCTCGTTAACTTATTTTTGTAGGCCCAGTAGTTAAATACTGGTTCGTCGACAAGTGTAGCCTCTGCTTTACCTGACGCTACAGCCTCGAGCGCTTCGATTGATGAGTTTGTTAAATAGAACTTGATTTCTGGAAAGTGATTACGCACCATTTCAACTTCCGAAAAACCTCTAACCACGGCTAACGTTTTGTTATTGAGTTCATTTAAATCGTTTAATTCATTAATTCGATTTCGATGAGTAACAACGACTGTTTTCAAGTTGAGATAAGGACGACTGAACCACATGTAAGGCTCTCGCTCTTTCGTATGATTGATATTAACAAGAAGATCGAGTTGCTTGTTTTTAAGCATGTCGACATAGTCATCCCAAGTTTTTCCTTGCACAAACTCAACTTTTACATTGAGTTGCTCAAATAGAAGTTGAACAAAATCAATAGAGTGTCCTTGAGAAACGCCGTTTTCATTGAAATTAAAAGGCGCATAATCGTTTTCGTTTTGAACTTTTACTACTTGTAGCTGCTCAATAAAATTGAGTTCTTCTTCGGTTAGGTTCAGTTGCTCTAAGTTAGCAGAAGATAGTTGCCACTTTCTTTTTAGGGCTTCTAGTTCATGGCTAGGAATAGCGCTTATCGCTTTTGATAGTATCGAAGCCAACACGTTGTTCTTTTTTGCGACCGCAATACGATACAAAGCTGCGCCTTCCATCCATACACTTTGAAACTTACCTACGGTGAGATTATGAAGCATGTGCTCACCAATCAAATAACGTAAGTTTGCTTCGTTACCTACCGTCGCATCGGCGTGACCATCTTTTACGGCTTGCAAACACTCTAAGACAGAGTTTAATGTTATCAACTTAATTTCTGGATAGAGCTTTTTGTACCTTTCAGTTTCCGCATAGCTTTGTACAACGGCCAATCGAAAACCTTTCATATCTTCAATGGTTTTGAATTTATTTTTATTCTCTTCACGAACAGCGAGGGCTGCGTATAGTTCTAAATAGGGAGCTGTGAATGCAAGGTGATTTCGGCGAGAAGGTGTATCTAAAATGTTGACCATCATGTTCAGGTCATCGTTTGCAAGCATATGTATATACTCGCTCCAGGAGTGGCCAGTAACAATCTCTAGCTTTAGACCTAGTAAAGAAGCAATTCGTTGAGCTAAATCGATTGAAAAACCTTGAGGGACGCCATCTCGATTGAAATTATAGGGAGGGAAGTCTGATTCATTTTGCACTTTTAGTGCTTCAAGTCTCTCTAGAAATTCCTGTTCTTCCTGAGTGAGGTTAAGTAGTCGAGCGATCGAGTTTTGATTTGGTACATTTGAATACTGAGAGGAAGATACTTGGTTGAAAGACTCGTTATTTATTTCATTACTCATCACACCGCTGCCGTTGAGTGAAAAGCCAATCAAGAATAATATAAAACACCAAAAGCTTTTAGGTTTGCATCGGAATAGGTTGATTTTAATTTGAAGGTTGGGAATCATGAGTAGTTCGAATTGCCTTATCAGAAAGGCTAATCGTGTAATGGGTCTACTCCTAAAAATAGTTAATTCTTCAAAAAATCGCCATATCTATTTTTATTCCTACGCTTGAGCCATTGCAAGCGGTAGCTCGTCTGTAACGTTCAACTCACGATAAAGTTTAACAACTTCGCCAACAATAATAATAGCTGGGGATTTAATTTGAGCTTTGTTGACTTCTGCTTGAATCGTTGAAAGCGTTCCTGTGACTACTTTTTGATCCGAACGAGTGGCGTTTTGGATCACCGCAACCGGAGTGTTGGTTTTTAGTCCGTGTTTTACTAGGTTTTGCGCGATGATTGAAAGCCCGCCAAGCCCCATGTAAATTACCAGTGTATTATTGCTTTGCGCCAGTGCAGGCCAGTTCAGGTTTACTGTATTGTCCTTCAGGTGGCCAGTGGCAAACGTCACTGATTGTGCGTAGTCTCGGTGAGTTAGCGGAATGCCACAGTAGGTGGAGGCGCCGGCTGCAGAAGTGATACCGGGAACCACCTGAAACGGAACTCCAGCTGCAACCAGTTGTTGTGCTTCTTCACCACCACGTCCGAAAATATAGGGATCGCCACCCTTTAAACGCACCACGCGTTTACCTTGTTGAGCAAGTTCTACAAGTAAATCGTTTATTTTATTTTGTGGTACACAGTGCTTGGCTTTTTCTTTACCTACGTAAATTTTTTCTGAATCACGACGTACAAGGTTCAGAATTTCTTTCGATACTAAGCGGTCGTACACAACAACATCGGCCTTTTGCATTAGACGAAGCGCACGAAATGTGAGGAGATCAACATCACCGGGGCCTGCTCCAATTAAATAAACTTCGCCATTTGTGTTTTTCATTTGGTATTTGTGTTGGTTAAGCAGTTGCTCGAGTGACTTTTCTGCTTTCTCAGGCTGATTTTTAAATACTTTTTCAGCAACATCGCCTTCAAATGCGGCTTCCCAAAAGTTTTTACGAGCTGTTGATGTTTTTAGCGCACCTTTCACCTTATCTCTAAATTGATTGGCTAATTGCGCCAACTTGCCATAACCAGAGGGAATGAGTGACTCCAGTTTGCCACGTAGTAACCTTGCTAATACAGGCGCTTTACCGCTGGTGCTGATGGCGATTGTAACGGGAGCCCGATCGACAATTGCCGGTGTGATGAATGAGCAAAGGTCGCTGTTATCAACAACATTAACAAACAGCTTACGCTTATCAGCGTCTTGGTAGACTTTTTCGTTAACCGTGCGCTGATTGGTTGCAGAAATTACCAACTGTTTCTCGGCAAGGAATTTTTCGTGATATGAAGACTCAATCCATTTAAGATTGGCATTTTTTTCCGCCAAGGAACGGACACTATTGCCTATTTGTGGGGCAACGGCCGTGACCTCTGCACCGGCTTGAAGCAACAA
Source organism: Pleionea sp. WD8-19 (assembly GCF_055326765.1). Lineage (NCBI taxonomy): Bacteria > Pseudomonadati > Pseudomonadota > Gammaproteobacteria > Oceanospirillales > Pleioneaceae > Pleionea > Pleionea sp. WD8-19. The sequence continues at coordinate 46,381 of NZ_JBUZOU010000010.1, forward strand.
TTCTATTTTGCGGGCAGCAACCTCACCGGCACCGACAACCAGGCATCGGCGGCCACGTAATTGGGTAAAGATAGGAAAGTAATCCATAAGTTGTTGCTCGTTTTGAAAACCTGATAAGGGCTAAGCAACTATTGTTCCCGCTAGTAACTGATTAAACAAATAACCGGGATGAATAGGGTTATGCGGATTTGGGTATATCACCCACTTTATTGCCATTATTTGTTTTTTTATTCGCTCAGAACATAAAAGTAATCGACTGAGTATTTCCAAAACAGAGCGAAAAGACACTTTATTTGAATGATAAAAAGGTAGATTGTATACCTTGCCTTGATTTTATTTTTAATAAAAATGCCTTTATAAACAACCTATTATGTTTCTGTGTCGGTTTTAGAGTAGAACTTGTCGGTTTTGTGTTATCTCTGTTTGAAAATTATCTGGTAGTAATTAATGCGCTTACGGGATGCTTAAAATCAAACCAATATTGCGTCCTTTATTCACAACAACAATAACGACATTAATACAGATAAAGAGGTAGTGTACTTTATGATTTCCAGATTTACGAAGCTATCAGCCGCAACACTGGTTGCAATGGGAGTGGTTACCGGTGCCGTGGCAGATGATGATCGCTATATTATTCAAGTCGAAAACAACAGCAAGGGAATTGTAAAGGCGCTGACCAAACAGGTTGGCGGTGATATTAAAGTAGATGCCAATGGCTTTATCGCCGCGACTTTTGCAGGTAAAGATTTGGCCGAAGTGAAAGGGTTAATGAATAATCCACACGTTAAGCTGATAGAAGCCGATGTACGCCGGGTTCCAATGAGTTTATACAATGACGATGCTGGGGACCCAACCGTTCAGCAAATAACACCTTATGCGGTATATCAATCACAAGCAAATCAACTGACATTACAAGCAGGGCAAAAGGTCTGCGTCATTGATTCAGGAATCGCGGGCTCACAAGGAGAGACAGGTGGCTTTAATGCGGATTTCGACTGGAGTGTAATTACCGGTGATAATGACTCAGGAACAGGCGCCTGGAATGCTGATGGTGGGCCTCACGGTACGCACGTCGCTGGTACTGTTGGCGCAGCCGATAATGGCTTTGGTGTTGTCGGTATGGCCCCGGGTGTTCCAATGCATATTATTAAAGTATTTAATGCTTCAGGTTGGGGCTACTCATCGGATTTAGCCTATGCCGCACAAAAGTGTACCGATGCGGGAGCAAACATCATTACGATGAGTTTAGGAGGTGGAGGTGCTAACTCTACCGAGGAAAATGCCTTCAATACATTTACTAATAATGGTGGTTTGGTATTAGCTGCGGCCGGTAACGATGGCAATAACGTACGCTCGTATCCAGCGGGTTATAAGTCGGTAATGATGGTTGGAGCAAATGATGCGGATAATAACATTGCCGATTTTTCTCAGTTCCCCAGCAACACGAAAAGGACTGGTAATGGAAAAAATGCAACCACAGAAACGCACGACGGTTTTGGCGTAGAAGTCACTGCCGGTGGAGTTAATACCTTTTCAACCTATCCTTCAGGTGGGGCTTCACTTTCTTCACTTTCTATTGATGGTAATGGTTTTGCTTCTTCCGGAATGGAAAATAACGGCGATGCTTCCGGTAGCACTTATTTTATGGGAACGGCAGAAGTCACAGATTCCGGTGCAAGTGGGAAAGTATGCGTGATCGATCGCGGGAACATTTCATTCCACGATAAAGTACAAAACTGTGAAAACTCAGGCGGCATTGGGGCAATCATTATCAATAACGAAGCTGGCATGCTTTACGGTACTTTAGGCGAAACGAATGCAACGACGATCCCTGCTGTGGGTGCTGCGTTTGAAGATCGTGCTGCCATTATCGCTGGCGTAAGTGCTTCCATCAGCATTGGCGCATCGGATTATGGTTATATGAGTGGTACTTCCATGGCGACTCCAGCGGTAGCGGGTATCGCGGCTCTCATTTGGTCGAATCATCCGACGTGTAGCGGTACCGAAATTCGTGAAGCACTAAAAGCAACGGCAGAAGACCAAGGCGCTGCTGGACGCGATGATTATTTCGGGTACGGAATTGTCAAAGCTAAAGCAGCTAGTGACTACATAACCGCTAACGGTTGTGGTGGTACTGAGCCTCCAACGGGTGGAGACTATAGCGCTGAAGGTTATCGTACAAAAGGTGGTGGTACACTTAACATTACCTGGAGTGGCTTTACCAGCAGCAATGTTGATATCCACATTACTTGGAATGGCGGCAGCTTTGACGATACTACCGCAAATGATGGTTCCAGTGCTTACTCTGGTGCCAGCAAATCGACAACCTATACGGTTCAAGTGTGTGAAGCCGGGTCTACTACAGCGTGTGCGCCAACGTTTAACATGTAAAAGTCGATAATTCTATCAAGCGCAAAGCCCGAACACAGTTCGGGCTTTTTTGTTCCTGTCATTTGCTCGATTACTGTTTCCTTTTTACTCTGTTAATGTTAATTCTGACGGATGCAATGTACGAGCACTGAACCATTCTTTCTATTTTGGAAATAGTGATTTTCTAGAAAGGGAATTAATCAGACGATTGGTGCGGATTAACATGAGGCATTCAAACTTTCTTATTTGAGGTTGTCATGTTAGAAATTAAATCCGTAGACCATATCGGTATTCGTATTACTGATCGAGAACAATCCACGCAATTTTACCAGTCGCTAGGCTTTACGCTTTTATCAGACGCAGGGTTTAACGAAGGTCATCCAATTATTATGCAGCATACCAGTCAAGTTGTTGTTAATTTGCTAGGGCCTGCACAAGCTTATAAACATAAGAACATTTTAATGGATATTGATGAGAAATATTCTGGATATACTCATGTTGCCTTTGAAATTCATTCGGTCGATAAAACGGAATCGCTTTTGAAAGAAGCCAATATAGCTATAACAGGAAGGCATCAGTTTAAAGGTATTAAAAGTATTTTTATTCGCGATCCTGATCGTAACGTCATTGAGCTCGTTGAAAGAACCGACAAAAGCGAACTTACTGATGTTCCTTGTTCTCATCATCAATAAATATTTAAGTCCAGAGGTAGAAAACAATGCAGATTAGCGTCATCAGGTTTCTCATAGCGTTCGCTATTGTAATCACTCAAATAGGTTTCGCCGAAACCTTAGAAATCGAAAGTATTAACGGAATTGGACAATACCCACCAAATTATGCAGGAACACCCATTCGCGAGTCGAGTTCTGACCCATTCGTGTCACCCAATAACTCGGCATTAATATTAATTGACTATCAGCCTCATATACTTATGGGGGTAAAATCCATTGATCATGAATCATTGATTCATAATACAAAAGCACTGATAAAATCGGCCGTAGCATTCAATATTCCGATTATATTTTCACATGTCGGTGTTGGTTACAATGGTTCAAAACCTTTTTTAAGTGAGCTTCGAACATTAGCGCCTAATGCGATAGTAATTGATCGCACCAATGTGAATGCTTGGGAAGAGTTGGAGTTCGTCAATGCAGTAAAAAAACTAGGTCGTAGTAAACTGATAATGGCCGGTCTTTGGACCGATGTTTGTTTAGCTTACCCTGCAATTGAAGCCGTTGGTGCGGGTTACGATGTGTTAGTTCCAGAAGATACGGTTGGTAGTATCACTCAATTGTCGCACGACAATGGAATGAAGCGCATGATTCAAGCGGGCGTAAAACCGGTAACATGGAACGTTATTCTTGCTGAGTTGCAACGTGATCATGCTCGTGGAAAAACAGGTAATCAAACGTCACGTATTTTTATGGAGTATTTGTTTAAACTGGATCCAGACAAAGGGTGGAATTAAACAATTCGTACCAGTTGAGCGTTCATATTGGTAGGCTATTGTATCAAGGATGATTTTTCCTATTACATTTGGGGAGTCACTGTTCCAATACTGGATGGGTTTTAAACTTTTCCGAGAGGTAATCAATAAACGCTCTGGTTTTTGGTGCTAAACCGCGACTGCTTGGAAAAACGACATGATAGTCTGCTTGCCTTGCATTCCATTTTGGAAGTACTTTGGTTAATTTGGCTTCTCCAGTTTTTGATTGTGCTAAATAACGGGGAAGTAAAGCAATCCCATTGCCATTAAGTGTGAGTTCTCGAAGAATTAAAAAATCATAAATGGCGGCTTTGGGAGTTATCATAACTTCTTGTTGTTCGTTATCGTTTAATAACGTCCAGTGCACGGGTTTAATATGGCTGGCCATGGTTAAGCAGTCAAAGTGTTTTAATTCGCAAGGGGAGTTGGGAACGCCATTTTTACGAATGAACGCCTCCGAAGCGTACAATGACATCTCTACCGAACCGATTCGTTTTGATATCAAGCTTGAGTCCTTTAAATCGCCTACCCTTACGACTAGGTCAAAACCTTCTTCTACAATATCAACAACGCGATTAACGGGAATCAACTGAAGGTGAATCTCTGGGTATTTATCGAGAAACTCAGGAAGCAATGGACTAATTAAAAATTGGCCAATAGCGACGGAGGTACTGACTTTTAATGTCCCCGTAACCTTACCTCCTAACTCTTCGAGCGCTACTTCGGCATCGTTGATTTCATTGATGATTCGAATGCCATATTCATAATAGATTTTACCGGCTTCGGTTAAACTTAAACTACGAGTACTTCGGTTGAGTAGCCTGGTATTTAATCTTTGTTCGAGCTTCGAAATTTCCTTACTAATATGTGACGGAGAGTGCCCGAAATAATCACCCACTTTGCTGAAACTTTCGAGCTCAACAACTTTGCAAAAAATCACAATGCCTTCGAGAGCATTTGTATTATTTCTCATACGGAAAAAAAGCCTTTCTATTTATACCATTAATTCTTTGTTCTTAATCGGATACGATTTTGCTCGTTCAGATAAGTGAGAATCCAACGAATTCTTTTGTCAAAACTTAAGCGTTTAGTGAGATACAAAATACATTGTATCTCTCGTTAGATAAAAATTACACCCATTAAATTAGGAGGTGCAAATGGTACAAAGTCGATTTTTTGAAACACTCTCTCCGGATAACTCCGTGCTAGCAATGATTGATCACCAAACAGGGTTAATGACCAATATTCGAGATATAGCACCTGATACGTTACAAAATAATATTACCGGTCTTTGTAAAATGGCGAATATTGTTAATATGCCAACCGTTGTTACTGCGAGTGTACCGGAAGGACCCAATGGCCCAATATGGTCCGGAATTACAAAGCTGCTTGGAAACGATATTGTTAATCGGAATGGGGAAATCAATGCCTGGGATTCGCCTTTATTTCGAGATGCGATTGAAAAAACGGACCGTAAAAAGGTGATTATGGCCGGTGTTGTTACCGATGTTTGCTTAATGTTTCCGGCACTTTCGATGATTGCTGAAGGTTATGATGTTTATGCGGTAATTGATGCATCGGGTACCTGGGATGTGACCGTTCAACAGGCCTCAATGCTTCGAATGGCGCAGGCTGGTGTTAAGGTAACTACATGGGCGAGTGTGCTTGCTGAAGTCATGAACGATTGGCGAGATCCTTATAGTAATGATTTGGGCAATGTTTTAGCTGAACATCTTCCTTACGGTTATGTCGCAGAAAGCTATTTTTCTAAACTAGGTTGAACTTTGCGTGTACGCTTAGTACACGCGCTTTAAAATTGGAGCATTTAATGCGAGAAATATCGGTACAGTGCCGTAATGAACGTATTACGGCAAATAAGCATGTGGTGACGGTGTTAACTTTTTTACTCCTTTTCCCATTGGTTTATTTTATTCCTGATTGGATAGCGGAGTATTGGACATCCGATACCTTTCTCATAACTTTTATTTCATTGATGATTATTGTACCTCTTCTTTCATACGTACTGTTGCCAAAAACGATCAAAGCAATGTCGTATATTGTCTATTTAATGTTATGTAGAGAGTAATCAAGTAACCTGTTTCATGCAAAAGACGAAGTAAAACTTTGAGGAGCGGAGTTTGTAAACGATGACGTGTTTATTCATTTTGATCCTCTGGTTTTTTATCTGAATAGTGAACTCGACCGTGTTCATCGACCCATTTATAAATTTTACTTTTCTGATCGCTATCACTTGGTTCAATCAACGCATTAACATCTTCAATATCCACAAGATCATATACTTTTTCTTTGAGTGATTCTGAGTAGCGAACGGCATCTTCCGATAATATGCGCTCAAACAAGTCGATGATTTGTTGATTATTCATCAGCTGTACCAAATTGCCGGATTCAAACGCTTCACGCAACTCCGTATTTTGAAGTATGGCCTGAGTTTCCGGGTCATCTTTGATGAATTGGGCTCTCGCCCACATGTCTCTCACTTTTTCAGCCATTTGGTCTTCTGGAAGTAACTCGCTGTTGGTATCCAGTACTTCGGCAGAAAGCGTTTGAAAGTTTGGGTTTTCCATTAACTGCTTAAATGCTGGTAGTTTCTTAATTTGATTGATATTTCCGCGCTCTAGAATTCGTTGGTTTTTTTGCGTTAGGAAGAGATCACGAAATTCTGGACTGTGAGTAATGCCTTTGAATAAGTCGATGGTTACTTGAGGGTGTGCCATAAGCTTTGCGGTAAAACTCGCAATTTCCGGCTGATCCGTTGTGGCTTCTAGTGCCGTTTTAATGGCTGAGCTGGTGATTGTTTTTGCGACTTTTTCAATACCAGACTCGGTAATCGGAGCGGGAAAATCTCCGCGTGACATCAATTGATTACCTAGCGAAATTGCCCAAACTAAAACAACTCCAATAACACCTCCGATAACAGCGCCAAGCGTACCTCCGGCAACTTTTGATACCTGAGATAGGCTAACTCGCTTTTCAATACGACTAACGATCAAACTAAACAACAACTCAAGCGCAATACTGGTTCCCATAAATAATACCAACCCCGCAACAACATACCCCATTATTCCATTGAGTTGAGTGCTATTGTTGAGAGTTGCCCCAAGGCCGGCCGTAAAGAAAATGGCGCTTAAGTATGCTCCTAAAAGACTGAGTAAGCGGAATACGAGCCTAACTATTCCTTTTCGATAACCGTGGAAGATGAATAGTGCAACTACAATAATGAAAATGAGTGAAAGGATATTCATATTGGCATAGCTTAATAGCGGTATGTTGTCTTCAGTTTGAATTAAAACTTTTAAATATTCAAATTTATTAACCAGTACCTGGAAATCTATAGCTGGTCGCTAAAGTGCGGAATAATTCGCTGTGCTCACTTAATAAATTGACTGTCTGTTGCTTCAGTAACTTGGCGGAGTAAAAATTACCCATGTAGTGTCAATTAAAATGGGGTATATTGGAGTGATTTTTTAGGATATTAATCAGGACAATCGAATGAAAAAGCACTTTTTTTTAATCATTACTTTATTTGGCGCGCTAACGGTGAATGCCAATTCGTTTGGTAAAACTTACCATTCGATATTTATTGTTTTCGGCAATGGTCCGGCAAAAACTGAATCGGCGATTGAGTCGGAAGAAGAGAGTTCGCATTCCGGTTTTGGATATCAATATCGAGTTTTTGAACAATCCTATTTACAAGTCAGTTGGCTTAACGGGAGCTCAAAAGATTCGTTTTGTTTTATATTTTGTTTTGATGAAAACTTGGATTATCAGCGAGGATACAAATTTAAAGGGCAGCAACTGGCTTTTAAGCAGTTTTTGCCGGTATCCAATAGAAGTGGCTTTTTTGCCAAAGTAGGTTTACTGAATTACGAATATCGTTACATAGGTGATGAACGACCTGAATACAACGACTCTGGTATTGGACAAGCGCTGGGGCTAGGATGGGAATTTCAAACGTATAATGGCATGGGATTCGGGTTTGAGTATCAAAAGTATTTTATGGATGATGTCGAGTTTTATACGCATAATTTGAACGTACGTTATTCGTTTTAAGCTGAAAGATGTTTCGCGGCTGGCATTTGTTTGTAAAAGCTGTTTAAATCCTAAACAGGTTAATAAGAATCATAGGGATGCAACTATGAGAACTTTACTTTTTACGGTTCTGGTTTTAGCTACCACTGTTTTGACAGATATACGAGCTGATGAGAGCCGTGAAAAAATGATGTCTCAACCTCACGGGTCTTTCCATGCCATTTCTGTCGCCAATTTCGATGAAAGCATCTCTTGGTACACCTCTAAGCTCGGATTTACATTACTTGATAAAGGGGAGAATGAGCATCGAAAAGGAGCACTGTTATCAAAGTCCGGAGTACTATTAGAAATTGCCGAATTTAACGGTGCTCAACCCCTCAGTAAACTCGATGCTAATATAGAGAGCCACCAGGTGCACGGTATTTTCAAATTGGGATTTCTGGTCGCCGATTTGGATGCCGCTTTTAAAGAAGTGAAGGAGAATGACCTTCCGCTTTTCTTTCCAATTGTGGATACACACATTGAATATCGCACTTTTGGGGTAAAAGATCCTGAAGGCAATATCATTCAATTTTTTGGTAAGTAGCCACAGTCCATTAACTTTTTTCGTTTCACTAAGCAATCAATGGTTGCTGGTTAGAGCTATGTCATGAGCTTTGCGAGTAACCCATTTTCAAAGTTGAGCCCTATCTTGCGTTAATAGACGAAATAAACTTGCATACCTCTTTAGTGATAATTATAATTTCAGAAAATTCTGAAAAATGATAACTGCCAATGAATCTACCTCCAGAAATTGAGTCTTTCGTAGTCCATTTTGGTGAAATGGGCAGTCGCTGGGGTTTTAACCGCACTGTTGGGCAGATGCTGGCCTTAATTGTTCTGAGCGAAGAGCCTCTCAATGCCGATCAAATCGCTGAAACACTGGGGATTTCTCGTGGCAACGTCAGCATGGGATTAAAAGAACTGCAATCCTGGCAACTGATTCGAACTCAACCGCAACCCGGTGATAGAAAAGATTACTTTCGACCAAAAGGTTCAATCTGGGATTTGGGTATGCAAGTGATGGCTGAGCGTCGTAAGCGAGAGGTGGATCCAACTTTATCGATGCTGCGCAGTGAGTTGATGGATAATCAAAATAATGAAAACTCCTATGCGCACGCCAAAATGCGTGAGATACACGATTTACTCGAACTGCTTTTAAGTTGGTTCGACGATATGCAAAGAATGAGTCCTGATAACTTAAAAACATTACTCAAACTGGGCTCCGGGGTAGGCAAAGTACTGGATATGAAAGACAAAGTGCTACGAAAAAGCTGACTTTGTTTTTCGAAACAATGAGGCTTTGGCCTCAACTACTTACCGGGAGAGTCGTATGCTCGCTGTTATCGGTGCCGACACAGAAATGTTGTCGCGCGTTCAATTTGCGCTCAATATCAGTTTCCATATTCTATTTCCTACCATTACCATCGCACTTGCGTGGTTTCTGTTTTACTTCAAAGTTCGTCATCATTTGTCTGGTCATCCGGTTTGGATGCGAATTTATCGTTTTTGGGTCAAAGTGTTTGCACTCACTTTTGCATTAGGTGTGGTTAGTGGAATTACAATGTCGTTCCAATTTGGAACAAACTGGCCTGGATTTATGGCTAAAGTAGGTAATGTAGCCGGACCATTACTCGGATACGAAGTGCTTACCGCATTTTTTATGGAGGCTACATTTTTGGGAGCCATGTTATTTGGTATGAAGCGTTTGCCAGGTTGGTTTCATACGTTGTCTACATTTTTGGTCGCTTTAGGAACCACACTTTCTGCGTTTTGGATACTTGCGCTAAACTCTTGGATGCAAACGCCACAAGGGTTTGAAATGATCGATGGTGTAGCCCACGTAACAGACTGGTGGCAGGTGATTTTTAATCCGTCGTTTCCTTATCGACTGGCGCATGTGTTGCTAGCATCCGCAATAACCGCTTGTTTTCTTTTAACGGGTATTTCTGCTTACCGATTACTGAAAGGTGATGAGAAAAAAGCACCTCGATTAACGATGCGTATTGCTATTTTTACCGCTGCCTTGCTGGTGCCACTACAAATTTTTGTGGGTGACTTGCATGGGTTGAATACCTTTAAACACCAACCACAAAAAATAGCAGCAATGGAAGGTGTTTGGGAAACGGAAAAAGGAGCGCCACTGTTATTGTTCGCCATTCCTGATGAAACAACACGCAGCAATCACTTTGAGTTAGCCATTCCTAATTTAGCAAGCATTATACTTACCCACGAAGTTGATGGTGAAATTAAAGGACTGAATGAATTTGTCGGCAAACACCCGCCAGTAAAGCCACTCTTTTATGGCTTTCGGATAATGGTAGGGCTAGGGCTGCTTATGTTGTGCGTGAGCTGGATAATTAGTTTGCAGTTGATATTAAAAAAAGAGCTGTCTAATTTCTGGAAAACAACGCTGTTTGGAATGACGTTTTCCGGTTGGGTTGCGACATTAGCGGGTTGGTATGTCACCGAAATTGGTCGGCAGCCTTACCTGGTTTCTGGTGTACTAACCACCAAAGACGCTGCAACCACCATTGCTTCTGCCAACGTGGGTTTGTCACTTACACTTTATGCCATTGTGTATTTGGCTTTATTAGTCGCTTATATTCAAACTTTGTTTTACATGGCGCGCAAATCGGTCGATGTGAAAGAGTTCGATATCGAAGAAGGAACGGGTACTTTAGTCGAACAGCAATTCATGAATCATAAACCGCTGACTCATGTAGGGGAGAACGCATAATGTTGGACCTATATCTTCCTGAAGTTTTTCTATTGCTCATGGCGTTGGCTGTATTTGTTTATGCTGTATTAGATGGTTATGATCTCGGTGTTGGAATAATGCTGCCACAAGATAGGCTTGAGTTTCGTAATCAAATGATTGCGTCCATCGGGCCATTTTGGGACGCCAACGAAACATGGCTGGTATTAGCCGTAGGTATTTTATTAATTGCATTTCCAACCGCTCATAACATTGTACTGCGCGAAATGTATATACCTGCCGTATTCATGTTGATCGGACTCATATTACGAGGTGTAGCTTTCGACTTTCGCGCCAAAGCCATCACACGTTATCAACCATTATGGGACAAACTGTTTCAGTTTGGTTCTTTAATGGCGTCGTTAGCGCAAGGGTTTATGCTTGGCATGTATGTGTGTGGTTTTCAGTACACTTGGGCAACTGTTTCATTTTCATTGCTCACTGCCATAGGAGCGGCTGCCGCTTATGTTTATATTGGTGGCGCCTGGCTGGTGTTGAAAACCGAAGGTGAGTTGCAAGTGTTTGCTGCAAAACGAGCACGAAAAGCAGGTTGGGTTATGGCGTTCTCTTTTGTTGTCATTTGTGTGGTGAATCCCATCATTAACGCCCAGGTCGCGGAGCGATGGTTTAGTTTGCCCGATGCATTACTTTTGTTTCCCATTCCTATGATGTGCAGTTTGTTGCTGATCATTAGCGATCAGTACTTAAAGCACGTTCCAGTGCAGGATGACAAAGCATGCTGGTTACCCTTTGTTTGTACGGTGGCATTATTTTTATTGTGTTTACTTGGTTTTGCCTTTAGCTATTATCCGTATGTGATTCCAGGAACACTATTAGCCAAAGACGCTGTAAGTGCTACAGAGTCTCTTCGATTTGTGTTTTATGGGGTTGCTATTGTGTTGCCTGTGATTGTTGCCTATTCCGTTTTGTCTTATTGGATATTTCGTGGAAAAACGAAGGCGCTGAATTATTACTAGTAACCATTTAAAAAATCGAGCTTTGTGATTAATTAAAACGAAGGGTATATCTTTGTCAACCAGTAGGTTGGCAAAGATAATGAGTATTTCCTTTTCAATAAAATGTTGTTCCGCTATATAATGGTCTGTTCTATCTCAGAAAATCTACGTTTGCAAATGGAAAATATTTTCATAGAGCCATCTAAAAAGCTCGTAATTATCGAGTTGAGCGGACATGTTTTAAAGGAACAGGTGCTTCGTTTAAATCGTCAAATCTACGAGTCCGACAATTATACTCCCGATATGGATGAACTTTGGGATTTATCCAAAGTTTCAAACATTGAGTTAGGTCATCTTGACTTAGTTGAAATAGAACGAGCTGATAACTTGAACTGGCAGTTTTCCTCTCATGTGAACAAAATCGCTTTTGTCACAAAAGACAAAGAGTTGAACTTGGTATTGAGTGAATATCAAATGCTAGCGTCGGATGCGTTTCATAAAATTGGAATGTTTACTACGGTTAAAAGCGCTTTGAGGTGGATAGATATTAAAGAGCAGGTAATGAAGGATAAGTGAATATTCTATTCGATTAGTTAAATAGAACAACATCCAAATAAAACCTTTTTTCTTCCAGATGTGAATAAAATTCAATTTAAAGTTTAGCTTGAACTTCATCAACTTGTTTAAAGAACATGTGCACTCGATTGGTTTGAGACGGTAGCGTCGGAATAAACCGACTCAAACAAAGCGAGATAATTGCCATTCCGGCACCGATATAAAACACCAGTGGAGGATAAAATATCCAGATAATTCCGAAACTGGCAGGAATAATAACCGCCGCAATATGATTGATGGTAAAACTGACCGCCGAAGTCGCGGCCATATCTTCCGGCTCGGCAATCTTCTGAAAGTAGGTTTTTATTGCAATTGCCATCGCAAAAAACAAGTGATCAACTACGTAAAGACCGGCGGCTATATAGCGATCCTCTACCAGCGCGTAACCGATAAAAACTAATGCCAATCCAATATATTCGACCAACAGTGCGCGTCTTTCGCCGACTCGACCTATCCATCGGCCAATACGTTCCGCAAACAAATAATTGAAAGCATGATTGATCAGATAAAGCAGTGCGATATCACCAACGTCATAACCAAATTTTTCCACCATCATAAATCCGGCGAAAACCATAAATATCTGTCGTCGAGCACCACTCATAAAGGTGAGTGCGTAATACAGCCAGTATTTACTTTTTACAATTAACTTTTTCTTTTGTTCAACCGGAGCTTTGAACATGGGAAACGCTATCATCATATAAAGGACTAATAACAATGCACTCCCTGAAGTGATTAAGTACATTTGCGTATAAGATAATTGAAGTAAGTTGTCGGCAACCCAGATAAAGGAATAAACGACCAGAGAACAAATCGAACCGATGGAAATTAACTTGCCCATTTGTGCAGCGGCTGTCGACTTCTCCAGCCACTGCCATTTTAGCGACTGATTTAGGGTTTCAAAGTAATGAAAGCCGATCGACATGATGAAGGTTGTTAAATAGAGTCCAAGTGCCGAAGGATAAAACGGAGTAGCCATAACGCCAATGGCTAAAATGAGCAAGCTGACAAGAGCAAATCGTTGCTCCTGTAAAAAGGCGAGAATGAAGATTGCAGTAAATGCCAAAAAGCCCGGAACCTCTCGAATACTTTGCAGGTTACCCATTTCCTGACCGGTAAACTGTGCCGCATCGATTGCAAAATTATTGAGAAGTGTGACCCAACTTGAAAATGCCAAGGGCATTACAATGGCCATCAGTATTAACAAATGAAAAGGTTGCTTGCGACCATCCATACTAACAAATCGTCCAAATCAGGGGCTTAGGAAAGGATGTGGCTATTGTAGAGAAGACCAACGGTGACAACAACCTGAGTTGTTCGATCAAACCGATGGAGTTTTTCGATGTTTTTTACCGTCGGGTTTTCCTGACTGGCGATTTTATGGTATCAGTGACAGAATAATAGGTTAATCAACAGCTAAGGGATCCCATCAATGAAGAAAATATTCAAATTAGTTTGCTTACTTGTTTTAAGTGGTAGTGTATTGGCTAATGAGGTTGAGAAAAATGAGATATTTGGCCTTGGCGCCAATATCGATAAGGTTATTAATATCGACACTATATTATCGAATCCTGAGCAATACGTCGCCCAAGAAGTGACAGTGAAAGGAAAAGTGGATTCTGTATGTGACAAAAAAGGTTGTTGGATGGTATTGAGTAGCGGTGATCATCGTTTACGAATTAAGGTAAACGATGGAGAGATGGTGTTTCCGTTTAACGCAAAAGGAAAAATGGCTTTCGCGACAGGTAAGCTCGAAGCATTACCCATGACCCAAGAGAAGGCTATAGCCTATTTGAAGCATATGGCAGAAGATGCAGGCGAAGCATTTGATCCGGCAACCGTAACGGGAGATATGACAATCTATCAGTTACGCCCAAAGGGAGTGACTATTCACCGCTAACAATAACTGAAGCTGATGGCAATAATATTCTGGGTTGAAGACCAATCGCACTGGATAGATAAATTCAAGTCGGTGTTACAAACCACTGATTTTGGAGATGGCGGCAACAATGAATTGCAAGTGTATAAATTTGCTGAAGCTGCCTGTCAGGCAGTGCACAATTTGAGCGAGCCTCCAGACATTGCCATACTCGATGCCAATATGGCCGGTAACGATAATGCGGGCTTTACCGTATCGCGAACCTTGAAGAAAAAGTGGCCAACGTTACCCATCATTTACTTATCGGAACACAGCGGCACAGGCATAGAGCAACAGGTATTAGAGCAAGCCATCGCGCAGGATTTTATCGCCAAGCATCAAAATAATGTCGAAGCTGTATTGTGTTGGCGTATTCAGGCAGTATTGCGGCATCAGAAAATAAGTTCGCCCGGAGAACATTCTGATTCTACTGCTGATGCATTAACACATGGCCCGTTAACGATTGATTTAACCAACTGGCATTGTTACTGGCACAACCAGAAGTTAATGAATCCAGTTAATTCGCAAAGACCTTTGGCTCCGACACCGCGAAAAATACTGAAAGTTCTGGTAGAGCGTTCACCTCGACCCGTTAATATCGAGCAAATGGCAGAAGAGTTACAAATGGATGCATTCAGTTACGCCAGCTACCGTCAACACATTAAAACGCTACGACACTCTTTTGAGCAAGCCGCGCAAGCGGCAAAAAAAGAAAGCTTTATAGAGCTGTGTCAACAGGATTTGGGCATTGTTACCTTTGGTGATGAGCACGCTTACTGCTGGAAACTACCAAAATGACACAAGAGCCCAACCATCAACAACTCACACAACAAGCCCGTCGTATCAAGCAGGTACTCAACTTTCATTTTCCCTGGGTCAGCTTACTCGCTAGCGTATTGTTGTTAAGTTATTTTTTGTTATTAATGCAACCTGAGTTGATCACGCCTTATTATTTAATTGAAGAAGTCAAAACACCGGTTTTTCAATGGTCGGTACTGGCTGTGTATCTGTATTTATTAGTTTCTGATATTGTTTTTTTTGTTCGACGTCAGAATAAGATTAAAGCATCTATCGAACATTTAAATCTGGAGATTGACGACTTATGGCAAAGTAAAAAACGCTTGCAAGAAAAAGCCCATGTTTACTCCAGTCACGCCGACAAACTCAAACTGTTTATCAGTGATAAATTGCTCGAATACATAGAGTACGATGAAAAGTTTTTGCATTTTAAAAGTATTGCTGCCGAGGTTCGACATAACGGAGTAATCAGTTACGACAAAGTAAAGTCGGCATTAGTTTATGCGCTGGAGCAACAGTCTGACAATATTGAGGAAAAAGAGCAAGAAGACAGGTCAAGTGCTAACACAACGCAGTTAGAAGGCGATAAATCACATCAAGCAACCGAACAGAAAGAAGATGCAGCAACAGCGAATAGGTCTCGAGAGCTTTACGAAGAAGCATTAGGTGCAATACGCTATTTGTGGGATTTACTGGATCTTTCAACCGCAGACAATATTGCCTTACATATAGCGAATCATTTAATCGCTTGCGAAGAACATTATTACCAACGAGAGCTGAATAAAAATAAGTCAGATACAACCGCTTTACCATTTGAACCGAATTTTCAACCGGTATTTGCAATTGTACAGACTTTAAAAGCCATTCTGGAACAAGATGAATTTGAAAAACTCAATAGTTTTCTGAACTCTTCCGAGGTGTCGGAGCAATTTCTGGAATTGGACTCTTTTCGTATAGGCATTGATGAAACACATGATTTGCTTGGCAACCCGAATCATTTGGTTCTACTCTTCGAAAACCTGATTAAAAATGCACAATTTTTTCATGGTAAGAGAAAAAGCAAGCAATCAACAGATAAAATTGCGATACAACTAATCAAGCACGAAGGGATCGTTGAAGTATTGGTTTATAACCGAGGGCAAACAATTGAAGAAGAACAAAAAGAGCAAATATTCCAATTGGGTTATTCAACGCGTCGAGTAAAGGAGCATCATGGCAAAGGACTCGGATTGTTTTTTGTGAATGAAATTGTAAAAGGTTATGAAGGTCGCATCGACATATTGAATATTGAAAACCCTAAACAAACCGTAACGCTTCGACTGCTCACTGCAAACGATGTCGTGATTACAAAAGTGATACAAATAATAATCGATGATGCGACACTTTGCGTTCGAGAGGCTGATCATGAAACAACGGAGCCCCTAATTTCATGGGAGTATGCGATCGCAGTGATTAGTGTTGAAGTTTCCGTTACAACTCACGAGCAAACACATCATTTTTCAGGCCTTCATGACAATGAAGACTACTGCTTTCTTGATCCTTTTAGTCCATTTGTACCCGGCTGGCAGATCGAAATTAAAAACAAGCGCAAGGCCTTTAAGGTGTGTTTTAAGCCGTTAGATCGAACTGGCGTCGCCTTTTCTGTTAAGTTACCAGACGTTGAGTCTCGTTTAAATGATGAAAATCCGTTATTAGCTCAGGACTTTGACGACGAAGTCGCTCGTTTGCAGCAGCAGTTTCAAGAGTTTGATGAATATTAAAGTAAGATGATGAGTTATCGACACGTGATTTTTAAAAGTTGTCAATGGTAAATATATCCTAATCAAACGAATGCGTTTCTAATTTTAATCTCCTCTATAAATATTAAGTAAAAATATATTTCACACTCATGGAAAGCTTTATGTATTAAGCTACCTTTAGCTCTTGAGTATTATTGAGAAAATGAGTTAGGTGATAAAAATGAAAATAAAAATATTGAGTCTAATAGGTTCGGCTGCTGCCTTCGCATTACTCCATTCATCGCTTCGCGCAGCGGATTATTTTTGCTGGGATTACGAAGTGGATGACACAGGAACGAAAAGTACGCGCGGGTACGATTATGGTGAATCAGGAGCGCCAACTTATGGTGGCAACTCGGGGCGGTTTGATACCGTAATCTATAACGTCGATGGATTTCCAAAGTGTCTGGGAGGAAACTCCAATAAAAAGTTCAAAAAGTTACTCAACAAGTTAAATGAATCAAATTTTAATATTGTATTGATGCAGGAAATGTTTACTGCGAAAAAACATAGCTTTGTGAGAGACGAAAGTCGCATCACCAAGCATGCCTATCCGTATCGTTCAAAGCATTGGCGCGGCACACTGTTTTCTTTTGGTGATGGTTTGTTGCGTCTTTCGGATTTTCCATTTGACATGAGTAACCGTGATGACAACGATTACAGCCTGATCAACTTTGAAGCGGAAGAATATGAAGAGTGTAATAACGATATTATCGGTGGCAGCCCCGACTGTTTAACGGAAAAAGGATTCACTGTTGCTATTCATGAAATTACCAACGATTTTAAAATACACGTTTACAATACTCATATGGAAGCGGGCTCTAAAAATTTTGATGTTAAAGCCAAGCGTGCTCAGTTTGAGCAACTGGCCGATTTTATTAACAGTTACTCCATTGGTGCCACCATTATTTTAGGCGGCGATTTTAATGCCAAATGGGCAGATAACTCGGCGAAAGATGACTATCAAAATATTTGGGAAAGCTTTTTGAGTGTGACGGGATTACGATTAGCTTGTCAGGATTTCATTTCCGGTACCGACGATTCGATTGTCAATTGCGCTTACCCATTTAAGGCGGATACCGATCAAATTTTGTATCGAGACAGTGACCCAGATTATCGATTAAGTCTCGAATCCTATGAAATTTTGGATTTTGGAGGCTTGAGTGATCACGAGCCAAATCGCGCAGTATTTCATTGGGAAAAAGATAACCCGTAAATCAAATTCGAGATCATTTACGGATTCCGAGTGTATTATTTAAAGCTGGGTGAGCACCGAGTCTACCCGTTCTTGCAACGTTTGTTGTTTATCCGTTCTCGTTCCCAGCTTTAGGGTAGTAGTAATTCTAGGTGCACCCATTTCATGAACTTTTTGATGACAGGTTTTTATTGCGTTAAATACGGCATCCCATTCTTCGCAAATATTGGTACCGTAGGCATGCAGTTGATGCTCCAGCCCGGCCTTTTCTAAGACTTTTTGGCATTCGGCAATATAAGGTGACAGAGACAATCCCGCTCCTAAAGGAATGAGTGTGAAATCGACAATAACCTTCATATGAAATGCTCCCAAAATAAGAGTTATGCTTTAAGTTAACCCGAAATCGGAATAAGTAAAACTAGAGCTTAAAACGAAAGAATGCTGCACTGCACTTGAAACTTTATTCGCTGGAAGCCCTATATTCTAACTGCTATATAAATAAAAATATGTATTTATTGATAATTGATTAATAAAATAAGGAATTGTTGGTTTTTTGCTTCAATATCTTAACGAAGGAGAGCGCTGGTGCTACATTCAACCATAGATTTAGATGCGGCTGATATTGCGATATTAAAGGTTTTGCAAACTCAGGGTCGGATCAGCAATGTGGAGATTGCCGAAAAGGTTCATCTTTCTCCGCCGGCGACGTTAACACGGCTAAGACGCTTGGAAAAACAAGGCGTTATTGATCGCTTTGTCGCCGTGCTGGATCGTCACAAAACCGGACACGATACTCTGAGTTTTATTCAGTTGACCTTGGCTTTGCATCAGCACCAGCAAATTAACGATATTCTAGAGCGTATTGTTGCCATGCCTGAAGTACTGGAATGCCACAATGTAACCGGAGAATACGACTATTTGTTAAAGGTGGTTCTGCGCAATACTCAAGGGTTAGAAGCATTTATATCGAAAAAGCTGATCCCTATGCCGGGGATCGCTCGCATCCATACCAGCCTGGTTTTAAAAGAATATAAATCGACAACGGTATTGGAATTGGATAGCGAGTAGGGTTAAAAATACTGTAATCAGGTCACTTATGAAGTCACAACACATTGAAACCAATACCATTCATGCTGGAAAAGTCCAGGACCATCAGTTCGGTGCATTAAGTACTCCGATTTTCCAAACCTCTACCTATGTTTTTGAGAATACCTCGCAGGGTGGAGCCCGTTTCAACGGCGATGAGCAAGGTTACATTTATGGTCGCCTTGGCAACCCGACAGTAAGGGAGCTCGAACAACGAATGGCAGCATTAGAAGGTTCTGAAGATGCCGTAGCCTTGGGTTCGGGTATGGGAGCCGTATCTGCAACCATTTTCGCTATTGTTAAGGCCGGTGATCATATTGTCGCATCCAATGCGCTGTACGGTTGCACTTATGCACTGCTTGAACACAAATGTCGTGATTTGGGAATCGAAGTTAGTTTTGTTGATATTCGCAACGAAATGGCGATCCGGAGAGCGATAAAAGACAACACCAAAATGATTTATGCGGAAACACCGATCAATCCAAATTTGGTGTGTATCGACCTTGATATGCTGGCGCGTGTAGGCAAAGCCAAAGGGTTGAAAACGGTGGTGGACAATACCTTTATGTCACCCATATTACAGCAGCCCGTCGATCATGGTATCGATCTTGTCATTCACAGCGCGACCAAATATTTAAACGGTCATGGTGATGTGATTGCAGGAATTGTGTGTGGCGATCAAATGATGGTCAATGAAATAAAAATGACCACGTTAAAGGACATGGGAGCCGTGATCAGTCCACATGATGCTTGGTTGATCATTCGTGGATTAAAAACTCTTCATATTCGTGTTGAGCGTCATTGTGAGAATGCATTAAAAGTTGCGAAATTTCTTGAGAATCACTCTTTTGTAAAGAAAGTTTTTTACCCCGGATTGCCCAGTCACGAAGGGTACTCGTTAATCGGTAAACAGATGAAAGCGGGCGGTGGTGTAATAGCCTTTGAGATGGATGGACATTTTGAAAACGCGATACAGTTTATGGATCAGTTAAACATGTGCAAACGTGCTGTCAGTTTGGGTGATGCTGAAACCTTGATCCAGCACCCGGCTTCCATGACACATTCACCCTACGAACCCGAACAACGGCGCGAAGCAGGCATCAGTGATACTTTGATTCGATTGTCGGTAGGGTTAGAACATTGCGAAGATATTATTGCTGATCTGCAACAGGCATTAAATAAAGCCTATACTGGATTAGTAAAGGCTGGGTAAATGTATTTTCCAGCGGTAACGAGGCTTATCGACAAGCCTTGGCGAAGCATTTATCAAGTCTATTATTAGGTCTGTCAACCAGAGTCATTATAGATGAATAATAAGCTGGACGAATTTTTAGATATTTCTCGACGCTCCAGTGCTGAATCTTATCAGGCATTTAAGCAGCTTTTAATTGAGTTGGAGCAGGAAAATACACGCACCGCCGCGGTAAAACGGCTGCATCAAATTGCCAACCATGCGCTTAACATTAGCGCGTCAAAAAGCTTACAACCCACTCTTAACTTTCAAGCCTTACAACAAAATATTCTTGATCACAACGATTCGCCAATTACATTGAAATTACTTCAATTTCCTAGCACATTTTTGCCTGAGTCTTGGTCGTTTACCTTTTACGAAGGCTTGATCCGTTATCCCGTTAATGAATATCAAAATAGGCACTTGGTTGAACTTGGGTGTGGAATAGGGTGGATCGTAATTGCTTTAGCCTTACGTTACGCACCAAGTAAAATTTATGGTGTTGATATAAACCCTAAGGCCATCACTTGTGCGCGATTGAATTTGTTTTTGAATGCGTTTGATGAAAATGGGGTGGAAAGACACTTTATTGATAATCGATCGTTACTCGATAGAGTTTCATTTCATGAGTCGAACCTATTGCATTTCTTCGACAATTTAGAGGAGAAATTCGATAAAATTATAGGCTGTATTCCTCAGGTGTTAAATCCTGAACCCGAAGTGATGGAAAACTTAATCGCAGAATCTGCCAGTGATGATTATCTGTATTCACTGAGTAATTATTTTGCGAAGCAAGGTTATATTGAAGACCAGTTTGGCTTGGGGTTGATTGCAAGCGCAGTGGAGCAAGCGATACCGAAGTTAAAAGCGGATGGCAAATTAATTTTAAACTTAGGTGGTCGTCCCGGACGCTCTGTATTGGAACGACTGATGCGACGACGTGGGTTTCAAGTTCGCCGAGTATGGCAAACTCAGGTCGAGCAAGCTGCGGATACCGATATTGATGCATTGGTGGATATCGAAAAACACACAGGACACCGATTTGAATTTTACATGTCGGATAACTCTGATGTTTGTATCGATGCTCGAACAGCAGACCGCTATGCAAAAGCGGGTGGTAAAATTTATCACTCCGTGGATGTTTACGAAGCAAATCTGATTTACCCTGAAAAGGTAAAAGCGATTTTTCGTGCGATTAATAAATTAAATAAAGATAGTATACGAAGCGCGCTGGATTTAACGTTTGATAATGTGGGAGACGCTGAAGAACGTTATTCATTTTTAGCTTTTTTAGCCAGTTATCTCAATAGAATTGTTCATTATCCTTATCAGGCAACACAAGGACTTGTGTATTTTCGTCAGCAATTAGCGGAATTTTTTCGATTTTATTTGCGAGTGGATATTTCCGATGATGAACTCTTAATAACGCCTGGAAGGCGCGAATTGATTAGCAGCTTAATGAATAATTTAAGGCCTAAGTTAACGCTGGTTGATCGAAGCTTGAATCACCTGTTACCAAAACAATGGAGTGATACAGACTCAGAAATTATTGAGTCGCCAGAGCCGGTAGAGTATTTGGTAGAATTGATTGCACGTTTAAAACCACAGTTAGTTATTACACAATTCGATACGTTTGAGGCGCAATCCAGTCCGTTAGTTGAAGAGTTACTTGAGTGTGTCAAAGAACACAACGTTTTATTGCTGGTCGACATTACTCAGAGTATTGAGTTGAGCAGCGAGCCAAAACTCACTGGCTTGTATCGGTATTTATCCAAGCAGATCATGCCAGATAATTTATTACTTATGGGCGGTCTGATTAATAATCGCGTTTATCAAAATTACTCAATCAACTTTACAGTAAGTAAAAACGCGATCTTGTTAAAACGCCTTGCCGATGCGGCTGAGTTGACCTATAGCCGAACACCATTAATGAAGCAGCTTTACTACGCGCATTTACTCGAAGAGCTGCTTTATTTTCAACGAACGAGAGCCTATCGAGTTATCGAAAAAGAAAAAAATACGAGCTCTGTTTTCATTCCTAAACTTTCGAACCTTGCAAAGAAAGCATTTAGTCATCCTGCAATAGAGGGCAATCATTTGCCCTTTGACCACGAAACCATTCGATTGGACTTCGGTGAAAATGAACTGCCTGCTCCAGAGCAACTAAAACAAGCTCTATTTGAAAGTTACTTAGTACGTAAATGCACTCGTGAAGAGGACGCTCCACAAGCGGCCATTTTGGAATTGTTGCGCCGCCGCTTTAGTTTGCCAACGCAATTTGCTAACGCTTTGGTTTTAGGTAATGGTGTGGCGCCGCTTTATTCTGCATTGTTGGATATTTGCGCGGAAGAAAAGCAAAGGCTCATCATACCGGCTGGCAGTTACGGGTATTTTGTTGCAGCCGCTCAATATAAAGGTGTTGACGTTAGCATTCTTGAGACCCGAATCGATAATCAGTTTAAGATTGAACCAAGTACTTTAAGAGCTCACTTAAAGCAAAATGCTCGGAGTTGGCTATTTATTAATGGCCCAATAGTGAATCCTACAGGAATTACTTATTCGGAGCAGGAGCTCTGTGAGTTATTGGAAATTGCCGAACGGTATCAATCAACTGTAATTTTGGATTCGATATTTTCAGGGCTAGAGTTTGAACTTGCATCAAGCTACGATTTATCTTCTGTTGTAGAGTCAGTATTGAGAAATGGTAATTCTCGATTATTACTACTCGGTGGCATTTCAAAAGAGTTTGCCGCTGGAGGGTTGCGATTTGGTTATTGCTGGAGCTCAAATAACCTATTAGCAAAATCTTTAAATGATTTAATGATTCATCAACCTCATTTTACGCTCTGTTATGCGGTACGTAAGCTGTTGGATGCTCAACTTAATGCTGAGCCAGTACTGATGGAGCATCTTAAATCGCAAATCAGTACACTGGCGGATAGAGCACAAAAGTTGAGCGATGTGCTGGAACAAAATGGGTGGCAGGTTATTCTTCCTCAGGGCGGGCTTTTTCTGGTTGCGAGTCCCGTTGATACAAGTAACATGAGTGCAGAAGACGCGACTCGAGCAGGTGATGAAATTTGCACGCGATTATTTCAATCAAAAAATCTGGTAATTAATAACTCTACCTGGACCGGGTTACCGGGTTATTGCCGATTTGTGCTGTCTTGCTCTGGAGGAGACTTCAATATGGCCTTGGATAGATTATCAACGTTTAAACTTTGAAGGACTTTAATAGTAATCCTCCTCTTTAGGAGGCGCTTTTTCGCCGGGAATCTTATGACTTTCGTCGGCCCATTCTCCAAGATCGATTAATTTACACCGCTCAGAACAAAAAGGGCGGAAAGGAAATTGTTCATTCCATGCAACGGACCTTTTACAGTTAGGGCAACTGACCAGTAAATCTTTTTTCATTGTGTGGAGCACATTTCAACGAGAACAACAAATTAGCATTTTATCAAAAACGGTGACTAATTTGTATTTGCAACTCGGTTTTATCATTACCTCCTTGAATTAAACTATTTGGGTTGAAATCTTGTATGGCTGAGTGTCGTTGGGTGTCTTGAAGCACGTTATTGAGCGTTACTCGCCATTGCCACTTATCCATATGATAAGTGTAATTTAAATTCAGCAATTGAATGGCTTTGGCTTCAGTTCGTTCTCCAATATAACGATAAGAGAAACCCAATTGGCTAAACGAACTTAACGCTTTACTGGCGCCAACGTTAAACGTGTAGCGAGGGACAAAATACGCAGTATTGTCGTTTTCAATAATTCGATTACCCTGATATTGATAAGAAAGATTAGTAAACAAACGCCATTCATCAGTGGCATACTGAAAATCGACTTCAAAGCCGTAGCGGTCGAAATTGCCTGCATTGGCAAATTCGACACCGGTACCATCCGCTTGTGGAACACGTTGTATGAAATCTTCTGCTTCCAAATAATAGATATTAGCAACCCAGTGTAAGTCTTTGCGGCTATAAGAATAGGCAATATCAAGTGTTGATATGGTTTCAGCAACTAAGTCTGGATTGCCTAATAAAGCATCGGGTGGAATATTTATGCCCGTTTGTAAAAAGTTAGGTGAATTATAGCCTTCGCCATAAATGAACTTGAGGGATTGTTTTTCATCCCACGAATAAACCAGGGTTGCTCGAGGAGTGAGCTTTTCTCCAGAGGCTTCGTTATCGATGTATCGAAATCCAACAAACGTGCTCCAGTGACCGAGCTCGTATTGTAGCTGCGAAAACAAAGCTGACTCATTGACTGTTTTTGGTTCTGCTGTACGTGCACGAATAACACCATTAAGGTCGGTATTTCGATAAAGGCCCATTTGTCGACGCTCGTACTCCGTTCCTGTTTGCAAGCGCAGTGAATCGGTTAATGGAAACTCCACTTGACCTTGTAATCGAATCCATTGGTTTTTACTGCCACTGCCATAATTTTGAACACCGTTTTCAGTGCCACCAAATAAATTATCGGTTGGAATAGCAAGATAAAAATTGTTGTAGTCGACATTGGTGGAAAGTGTAACACTGTCACTCTCCCAGCTTTCGCCGATATGAAGCAATCGACCTTTATAATTTAAGTCATTTCGATTAATAATGGAGGCTATCGCGGCTACACCGTTGGTTTCCGAATCAAAGGCATGAATAAAGTAGTGACTGTCTTTATCGTGAAAAGACAAATAAATGTTTTGGTATAGATGGCGTTTATTAATGTATCCGTCTGTGGGAGTATCCGATGGGTAAAACGGTGGGACAGGTCGTCCAGTAAATAACGCAGAATACCCATTATCCCATTGTTTTTCTGCACTTAATACGATATTGCCTTGTTCGCCTAAATATTGGTGAAAATACACACCCGCGTTATAACGATCTTGATCAGTAAAACTGCCTTGAATTTTGGGTAGGTCTTCAGATCGTGTAATAACATTGATAACGCCCCCCGATGCGTTGGTTCCGTATTGAACACTACCCGGACCGCGAATGACTTCGATTCGATCAATATTTTGTACGCCTAGTCCTAAAAGCGCATTGTCACCATGGGAAGGTTGCCAATAGGGGACGCCGTTCAGTAAAAATAAAACTTTTTGGTTAAATGCTTCAACAATACCCCTCATCATAACGGTTTGCGTACCAATGGCTGAATCCTGAACGGTAATTCCGGGTATAAAAGACAACATTTCACCTAAAGTATTCAAACCAAAGCTTTTTAAGTCATCGTGGCTGTAAACGGATACAACGGCGGGAGAGTCCTTTATGGCCTCTTTTTTGCTGGAAACGACACTGACTTCGATTTGGAGCAGTTGATCGAAGTCGAGCTTGAATATATCGTCACTGTTGGCTTTTGCTGCTGTTGCAGACGATGCCGCTAGAATCAGCATTTCAACAAGCATAAGGATCCCAATCGAGAATATTCGAAGATATGGCTAATAGGCCGATGCATTGGCGTAAATCGGTTAATGTCGCAGTACTGCACATTCTTAAAAGTTTAGACGAATTATTCGCGCCAACCACAAGTAGCGTACTTAAAATTAACCGGTGAGCGTACTTTAATTTTTTGAGGGCTATCGTCCAGTGCGTAAAAGTGAATGGATATGCGGTGTTTTCCCGCGCTGACCTCTGGAAATACCTTTTTCTCTACAGGGAGTTGGACGCGTAATAAGGTATTCCCCGGGTTCGGTTTTTCTATCAAAAAGTCGCCTAATGGCGCGCTGCCTGTTGTAAAGCCAGAAAGTTCGCGTGTCAGGCGTAAAATCACCGTCAAACTCGTTTTCAAGCCATCGAGCTTAAGTTGCCAGCCTTGTAATTGTTGGCGCATTTGTGAAAATGGTTGAGCGCAAAAACTGGCTAGTTCCGGCGAATCACAAGCTACCACGCCAGTATGTAAGCTTTGTTTACTTAAGCAATTGTGCAGAAAAGGCAACTCGCGTAAATCATCGCCCAAGCGACCACGATAATGAATCGCCCAACGGTGCAGTTTCTGTAATTGTTGTAGAAAGTTATCGAGCTTAGCACCATCGACCGCAGGATTATCTTTTAATCCAATGTATTGCTGAGATTGAAATTCCAACTCTTTAATGATTTCCGTTTTAATATCAATGCGCACTAAAAAATCGAGTGTGTTAATTAAAGTAAGCAGTGCGGCTTGTAATGATGCGGAAGACTCTTGCGTTAAGAGTTGCTCGAAATGCTTGAACGCACTTTCTAACCGTAAAAAATGACGATAGGGTTGTGTGAGTGGAAACTCGTATATCAATTGGTCAGGCATTTTCGGCGAGCACCAGGTATTTTTGATGGAGTTGTTCAACTTGGTGTTTTAGATTTTCAAGTGAACCAGAGTTATCCAGCACATCATCGGCATGACTCAAGCGCTTCTCTCGACTGACTTGCTGCGCCATTATCGATTTTACCAGCGTCTCGTTATTATTATCGCGTTGTTGAACGCGCTCAATTTGTTGTGACTCAGGTAAATCAACGACCAATATGCGATCGACTAAGTGTTCTAGACTATTTTCAAACAAAAGTGGAATGTCGAGAATGATATAACGACTTGAAGCTTGCTCAACTTGCGCATTAATTTCGCTTCGAATTTTCGGATGAAGACATTGATTTAACCATTGCAAGTCATCTGGATTATTAAAGACTCTCACTCTCAATGCTTTGCGATCGAGCTCACCATTCTCTAATAATAATTGATGACCAAATTTTTGTTCGATTTCTTTTAGGGCTAGCGAACCTTTACGGACCAAATCGCGCGAAATTTTATCGGCATCAATGACTTCTATATTTTTTAATCGAAACAAGTTCGCGACGGTTGATTTGCCGCTTCCGATGCCTCCCGTCAATCCTATTCTTAGAGCGTGTTTATCTTTCATTTGTCATCACTGTTGTGTCTAAAACTTCGTCAATCCAGCAGTGACGATAAATGAAAGGTAAACATGCTCTAACATAAGCCAGAACTAAATACCCGCGGTATGAAAGTAATAACGCATAATGGCATCTCCCCAAAAGAGGGTGATCCAACCGGCTATTGCCAGGTAAGGGCCGAATGGAATTTGTGTATTGCGATCATTGACTTTCAGTAACATTAAAGTGATACCCAAAATTGCGCCTACACCCGCAGACATGATTATAACGAGTAATAACTTCTGATAGCCAACAAAAGCACCAATGGCGGCTAGGAGTTTAAAGTCACCATACCCCATACCTTCTTTTTTAGTCAGTAACTTAAACAACCAATAAAAACTCCACAGCGATAAATAACCAACTAACGCACCGATAACGGCGTCTGATAAGGGGATTGTTAAACCTATCGCTGCAGCACCTAATCCCAACCAGAGTAAAATGTAATTGATGGGATCTGGGAGAATTTTATGATCAATATCGATAAAAATTTGAACGATAAATAAGCTGGATAATGTCAAGTAGAGTAACGTTTGCCAGCTCCAACCAAATTGAAACGCAACCCAGGCAAAAGTGGTGCCGGTTAAAAGTTCAATAAAAGGATAACGGACCGATATTTGGGTTTTGCATTGCGTGCATTTTCCAGCTTGAAACAGGTAACTGAACACCGGAATGTTTTCCCAAGATTTAATTAAATGACCGCATTGAGGACAACGTGAGCGTGGGAAAACAATGTTGAATTTCTCGTCACGAATATTAGGATCTTTGGGCTCTCCCGTTATTTTATAGCCTTGCTCAATTAAGATGTCTTTCGCCATGCTCCCCCACTCACGGAATTGCATGATCGGATACCTAAAAATCACCACGTTTAAAAAACTGCCGACCATAAGGCCGGCAATTGTGAGAGTGATGATAAAAACGGTTGAGTTGTTTTGTAATGTTTCTAGTATTTGCATTAAACCACTGCGCCCAATTGGAAGATTGGTAAGTACATGGCGACGATTAAACCACCGACAAGCACACCTAAGACTGCCATAATTAAAGGCTCGAGTAACGCGCTTAAACCATCAACTGCGTCGTCTACTTCCTGTTCGTAAATATCCGCAATTTTGGTTAACATCGAGTCTACAGCGCCTGACTCCTCACCTATTGCTACCATTTGATTGACCATATTTGGAAATAAACGACTGTTGGTCATGGAAAGGTTCATTTGCATACCGGTCATTACATCTTCTCGAATTCTCAGTAGTCCAGTTCGGTATACGTAATTTCCTGATGCGCCTGCCGCTGATTCTAATGCTTCAACCAAAGGTACACCTGCTGCAAACGTAGTTGACAGCGTTCGTGCAAATCTGGCTACCGCGGCCTTGTTTAAAATTGCGCCAATTACAGGAAGCTTTAACATTAATTTATCTTTCCCATTTCGAAACTCTTCGGAGCGTTGATTCAATGTTTTGAGAACAAAAATGGCCGCAATAATAAGCCCTAACATGATATACCAATAGTTCTGCATCCACTCAGACAAACCAATTACCAATTGTGTGAAAGCGGGGAGCTCTGCACCGAAACTGCTGAAAACGTCTTGAAATTGTGGAACAACAAAAATAAGCAACAACGCAGTAACAAGAAAAGCGACTATCACTACGGCTGTGGGATAAAATAGGGCTTTTTTAATTTTTGATTTCAAAGCTTCTGTTTTTTCTTTATAGGTCGCAATACGATCCAACATGTTTTCTAGAGCTCCGGATTGCTCTCCCGCAGAAACCAAGTCACAAAACAGTTCATCAAAGTATCTTGGATGCTTTTTCAATGACTCTGCCATTGATGATCCCGA
Source organism: Pleionea sp. WD8-19 (assembly GCF_055326765.1). NCBI lineage: Bacteria > Pseudomonadati > Pseudomonadota > Gammaproteobacteria > Oceanospirillales > Pleioneaceae > Pleionea > Pleionea sp. WD8-19. Next base: position 75,403 of record NZ_JBUZOU010000010.1, read on the forward strand.
TTCAATATTTGCTTTGACGTCTAAAATCAAATCTTGAACAGATGGATTTTCATGGCCTTTTCCAATAATTTCAAAAGATTGAACCAATGGCACGCCGGCTTTCATCATTGTGGCTAATTGACGAGAGATTACCGCAATGTCAACAGGCTTAATTGGCTTTTTGCCAGCTCCAAATAATGGTTGAGCTTTTTTGGTTACTTTTTGTGGTATAACGCCTTGTTTGCGAAGTTGAGCTTTTGCAATTGCTAAGGTGTCGGCAACGATTTCACCTGAAATTTTGTTACCTTTTTTATCCACACCATTATACGAAAATATTGTTACTTTTGGTGCGTTGCTTTTCTTTGTAGTTGCTGTTTTCGTAGCCACTGCCATGATATTAATCCTGTGTTACACGGTTAATTTCTTCCATAGACGTTAGACCTTTAATGATTTTAAGCAGGCCTGACTGACGCAGATCATTTACGCCTTCTTTTTGTGCCTGGTCGGCGATATCTATAGCATTTCCACCTTCCATTATGATTCTCCCCATTTCTTCCGAAACGGGCATTACTTGGTAAATACCTACTCGTCCTTTATACCCATTTGTGCAATTATCACAACCAACTGGTTCAAATATTTCGAATGTGCCAACTTGCTCCTCCAAAAAGCCAAACTCGACTTGCGCTTCTTTTGGCACATCAATGGTTTGTTTGCAATTATTACACAGTCGTCTAGCAAGTCGCTGTGCAATTACTAAGTTTACACTGGTAGCAATATTAAAGGGTTGAACACCCATATTAACGAGCCGTGTCAGTGTTTCTGGAGCACTATTCGTGTGAAGTGTTGATAAAACCATATGACCTGTTTGAGCCGCTTTTATTGCAATTTCGGCGGTTTCCAAGTCTCGTATTTCACCAACAAGAATGACATCGGGATCTTGTCGTAAGAATGCTCTGAGTGCAGAAGCGAATGTTAATCCTGCTTTGGGATTAACATTTACTTGGTTTACACCGCTTAGGTTAATTTCTACAGGATCTTCCGCTGTGGAAATATTTCGTTCCGGAGCATTGAGCATATTTACACCTGTATACAAAGATACGGTCTTACCCGACCCTGTTGGTCCGGTCACGAGAACCATTCCTTGAGGTTTAAATAGTGCATCTTCATAAAGCTTTCTCTGATCATCTTCGTAACCAAGAACTTCAATACCTAACATGGCACTTGAAGGATCCAGTATACGCATGACTATTTTTTCGCCAAAAAGAGTAGGAAGAGTACTGACACGAAAGTCTATGGCTTTGTTTTTGGATAACTTAAGCTTTATCCGACCATCTTGCGGTACACGTCTTTCAGATATATCCAAGCGAGACATTACTTTTAATCGAGCGGCAATACGACTGGATAAATTGACCGGTGGACTTGAAACCTCGTGCAATATTCCATCAATGCGAAAACGGACTCTAAAGTTCTTTTCGTAAGGCTCAAAATGTAAGTCAGAAGCCCCTTTTTTTATCGCGTCTAGCAATATTTTATTTACAAAACGAACTATAGGAGCATCATCTGAACCCGAAGCATCATCTTCTTTGGCTTCTACTTCGCCTCCTTCAACGTCTAGGTTATCCAAATCTGCATCATCAAATTCAGCAAGGCTTTGGCTTTCTTGTTCTTCAAGTACTTTGTCTATAACTTTTGAGAGCTTATCATCCTCTACGAGTACTGCTTCAACTGTAAGTTTGCTATGAAACTGAAACTCATCGAGAGCAACTAAGTTTGTTGGATCTGAAACGGCCACAAACAGTCGTTTTCCTCTCTTATAAAGAGGCATTGCATGATGTTTAGTAATAAGTTTTTCTTCTACAACGCCTTTGGGAAGTAGTTCATAATCAATAGCGTCCAGATCAAACAAAGGGACACCAAACTCGAATGAGGCGATATTTGCTAAAGTTAAAGGTTCTACAAAACCCTGGTCAACAATGAACTTGACCACAGGAGTATTACTTTTAACTGCATTTGACGTGGCTTCTTCTGCATCACTTTCGGTCAGTAAGCCTTCGCTTACTAATCTACGTGTTAAACCACTTACGATATTGCTAGATTGCATCGATGGACGGCCATTCCAGACTAAAAAATCAATAATTTCCGTAATTTATAGCATTAATTTAAGAAAAGTTCCTTAAATTAAAACAGAAAAGTGACAAAACGTTTTATTTGATAATAGTGAATTGGGGTAAGATTGTACTTTACTGGGACTTTCAGTAAATTGAATGACTAGAAAGGTATTCAAACTTTAGAAATTCTATTGATAATTGTGGTGGTTCTTAAAAACGAAAACCCCAATTGGGGCTTTCGTTTTTAAGAGAAGTAAAGGCCTGTTTACTAACGACACTCAGCAGGTAAATATTTAGCAATAATAGTTGTAGCTGCAGCCAAACGAGGAGCGACTGCTACAGGGTTACAAGCCCATTGAATGCTACCAGTAGAGTTGGCGTTCGAAATCGCAGCTCCGTTGATTGAAGGCACATAAGCTAGAACATCTGTACCTGCTCCGAGCTGTGGTATTCCACCCATAGTTACCGTAATTTCGCCTGTACCAGCGTTAACTGCGATTGCCGTAATTTTATCGGTAATTAAGTTGGCTTGATCAGCTGCAATTTCAGCTGCATAACGACCAACTCCAGCCATACCACTATTAGCAAGCATTTCAGAAACACCAACTTTAATAGCACTGGCGGCGATTGCGCCTTCTGATACTTTTGCACGAACGGTATAGTCTTGGTATGCAGGAAGTGCTACCGCAGCCAAAATACCAATAATGGCAACAACGATCATTAATTCAATTAATGTAAAGCCTTTTTGAGTTTGTCTCATGGTTCGCTCCTGTTTAAGCTAAAAGTTTAATGGTTAGTTATAACCAATTTCATTTCAGGTTCTATGTAAGCATTAAGGGTGCCAACTTTTTAACATACTGATTTTAAAAGAAAGAGTGTGATATATTTACATTAATAATTTGAAACAAGTAAAGTGATGTGACAGAAATTGTCAATTAAAAGGACAAATAATGACATGAGCGCAATATTTGAGCTTTTTTCCTTAAAGTTAAAGGCCAGTGGAATACACTTATTTTTGACAGCTGTTATGTTGAGCCTAGTGGTTGGGAGTATGGTTTACTTGATGTATCCACCTCCATACTTTCAATTGGAAGGAGGTAGTCATGTACTCACTATTTTATTGATCGTAGACCTTATTATTGGCCCATTTTTAACGTTTATTGTATACAAACCCCAAAAAAAGAGTCTTAAAAAAGACTTGATAATAATAGTTAGCTTACAAATGTTATTTTTGGCGTATGGAATAAATATAGTGGTAAATTCCCGTCCAGTTTTTCAGGTATTTTCTAAGGACCGTTTTGTTATTGTTTCGGCTTCAGAAGTAGAGGTTGACAAAATTCAATTTGACTCTCTCAAGTCGCTCAGTTTTATAGGGCCCAGGAGTATTGCGGTATATTTAACTGATCCGGTAGAAAAAAGTAAAATGGTTGAAAAAGTGATGCAAGGAGGTAAGGATGTAGAGTTTCACTCAGAATACTACGAACCGATTAATGACAGCTTTAGAGAAATGATCAAAGAAAACAGTTTTTCAATAGAAGCATTAAGCTTAAATGCTCAAGAGCACGAAAACTTGAATCACATAATTAGAAAAAGCTCTGTAGCGGAGTTGGATGTAGGGCTCCTTCCTGTTCTGGGTAAGAAAAAAATCATGTCGGCGGTTATTGATAAAAGTTCGTCAGAAATTATTGGTTTTTTGGATATTGATCCTTGGGAGCGACAACTTAAAATGTTAAAAGAGTCAAGCAAAGGCAATCTTTAAGCTCTGCTCTTTATTGTAAGATTAATGGTAAGGTTTGTGATGATAGATGAGTAATCTAAACCATCTCTACACGAAGACTCAAGTCTACTGCACGCACATGTTTCGTCAAAGCGCCAACTGAAATAAAGTCGACGCCGGTCTCAGCGATAGAGCGTAGTGAGGTTAACGTCACATCACCAGAAGCTTCAAGTTGAGCGCTGTTTGGATGACTCTTATTAATCTTAACCGCTTGCTTCATCTGTTCGATTGAAAAGTTATCCAGCATTATTACATCTGCATTCGCAGCAAGAGCTTGTTGAAGCTCCTCAAAGTTTTCGACTTCAACCTCTAGCTTAATATCAGGGTGATTTTCTCGTGCTAACGCTATTGCCTTCTTAATTCCGCCAGCGGTGGCAATATGATTTTCTTTAATCAGAAAGGCGTCAAAGAGTCCGATTCGATGGTTCTCTCCACCTCCCACTTTCACGGCATATTTTTGTGCCAACCGTAATCCTGGTATGGTTTTTCGGGTGTCCAAAAGTTTGCAATGAGTCCCAAAAAGCTTTTCAACATATTGAGAGGTGATGGTAGCGGTACCGGAAAGTGTTTGTAAAAAATTCATCGCAGTACGTTCACCGGTGAGGATAGCTCGAGCATTTCCTTTGATTTCCAGTAGGCTCTGATTGGCGTCGACTTTATCGCCTTCTTTTATATGCCAGTTTAGTTTTAATTCCGGATCTAAATAACGGAACACTTCTTCCATCCAAGGGATGCCGCAAATGGTCGCTTTTTCGCGACTGATGAGTCGAGCAGACGCTTGAGTTTTTTCGGGAACTAACTCGGCAGAAAGATCACGACCGGGCCAACCGCCCAAGTCTTCGGCTAATGACGTTTTAACAGTGGCTTGTATGTATTGAATAAGTTCTTGATTTAATTGCATTTGCGACGTGTTACTGTGGCGGTGAGTAAATTAAGCGGCTATTTTAGGTTGCTTGGGCATAAGGATCCATATTTTAGCAAATTAATTCAGCTAATCTTTGAGGATTGGTAAATGCGATGAAAAAGTCGACTGAAAAATTTTGTCACTTCGGAGCGAAAACTCACAATAATTGTCATATTCATTGTAAAATCGTGAATCTCATCACAGCGTATATTTTAGAGCTGAATTAAGGTTAACGCGAACCTCTCCAATAGCGTTCACCCACGGCTAGGAAGATCGGTAAATCTTCAATTGAGATGTAGGGCTGCGGTGTGAAGGACCTTCTCATGATTTTCTCAAGGAACTTTGCCACAACCAAGTGGTAAAGCTTACGTCTATATCAGGGCGATGGTGAAATCTTTTGAATGAATTTGACTGAGTAAAGGTTATCCAACGTGAGTAAAAAGCCACAAATAGTTCGATTTAACACAGTGGAAAGCTCGGCAAGCCAAGCCAAGGTGCCCAACTTGTTGAAGGATATTGAACGATTGGCAGAAAAGGAGTTACTGCGTTGTTTAAATCTTATGCTGGACTCGGCTGACGATAAATTGTTCGATATGGCGGATAAGTCCAATGAAGTGACGTTTTTCAATGCCATGCGCCAAGTTCGAATCAAGCGACAAGGACTGGTTAACACCTTCAAACAAGAATTCGGAAATCGCTTTACTTTGAGCCTTATTGGTAATGAGCGGGCAGAGCACGACAATGTCGAAGCTTTTTCCATGGATAGCTTTTCATTAGTTAAAGAGGACGATCTCGAAGAAGATTTGGCTCTCGATGCTATGGTGAACAAAGCTCGTACGCAATGCGCGACGCCATTGAGTCATATCGTTACGCGACTTGATACTCTTTGTACCACCGTCAGTGTCGAAGAGAAAAATAACCCGCTCGATCCCCGCAGTATTTGTGAGGCTTTTCGAGTTGCTAGTAAGCACTTGGATCTGGATATTGAATCGAGATTGGTTGTTTTTAAACTCTTTGAGCGCAGTGTGCTAGGCGAACTCGAAAACATCTACAATGAAATTAATGCCGAGTTCGCAGAAAAAGGTATATTGCCCGATCTGCACCATGTGATACCACGTCAACATCGTCAAGCTTCTCGTCGTTCTTCTGAAGGGCAACAAAATCAAGCACCCTCTGGCTCACGAGAACTGGATCGCGAAGACATTCGCGAAGAAGTCTTTAACACATTACAAGACTTGCTTTCCTCACGAAAAGTGGCTTATCACGACCAGCAGCCGGTCATTAATACAGAGCAACTGGTATCGGCCCTAACGAATCTTCAACAAGACCAGGGCTATTCTCCTAAAGATTTACATACGTCGGCGCAGCTAAAGTCCGTGATTGGAAATTTACTGCCTGCAACCGGTGGACAAGTCAATGGCGGAACCATTGGCAGTGTTAACGACGATGTGATCGATATCATTACATTGTTGTTCGATGTCATGTTGGAAGACAAAAATCTGCATGCCGATTTGAAAGCGGTTATTTCTCGGTTGCAAATACCCATGCTTAAAGTTGGCTTGGTTGATCGAAATTTCTTCAGCAGTCGCAATCATCCAGCAAGATTATTATTGAACGAATTAGCTCGTTTGGGCATTGGATGGAGCCCTGCGAAAAACCTAATGGTTGACCCACTTATGGAAAAAGTTACCGAAGTGGTTGAACGCGTCATCAGTGAGTTTAAGTCGGATATTGGCTTGTTCGATACACTCTTACAAGAAATCGAACGATTTAAAGAAACCGATTTACGTCGCGCGAAGCTTCTTGAAAAGCGAATGAAAGAAGCGGAAGAAGGAAAAGCACGAGCCGATAGTGCCCGTCAGCGAGTAAATGCGGAAATAGTCCGTATGTGCCACAGCCGTGTTATTGCTGAACCGGTAAAACATATTTTAAAAGAAGCTTGGACCAACGTGCTTTTTCTTGAACGATTAAAAGCGGATAACAATGAAGGTTGGGAAAAAGCAATAAAAGTTGCGGAGTTTTTAGTTTGGAGTGTACAGCCTAAAAATACGCAAGAAGCTAAAGACAAACTAAAAAAAATCATGAGCAGTCTGGTCAAAAATTTAAAATTGGGCATGGACAAAATTTCGTTCAATACCTATCGTGCCAGTCAGTTGCTGGAAGAGCTTGAAGATTGCCATCGTCAAATTTTGGACTTGCCATTACCTGCAAAACAAGAGCCCGGTAACCTCGCAACTCAACCGAAACCACCTGAAGCGAACGCCGTTATCGGCGAAACCGCGACCGAAGAAACGATTAAAGAACTGTCTTTGCCCGTTGCCGACGAGGTTACAAATGAAAACTCGAACGAGCAATCACTGGAGGGACTTGAATTTCCTGTTGCTGATAATGACCCTGTATATAATCAGGTAGAGCACATGCAAGCCGGTACTTGGGTAGAAATGCTCAATGAAAAAAAGGAAACGCAACGCTGCAAATTAGCCGCCTTTATTTCGTCTGCGAATAAATACATTTTCGTGAATCGTACCGGGATGAAAATCGCCGAATTAAATCGGCAAAATTTAGCAGCGGGCTTAAAGCAAGGGATAATTTCTGTGCTCGATGATGCCGCATTGTTTGATCGTGCTTTAGAGTCAGTAATCACTAATTTGCGCACTATGAAAGAAGCTTGATTTCCTTAATTGACGAAGGTGTAATAAGCAAAACCTTTAAGATTAAGTGAAAATTAATTGATTTACTCGCTCGCACGTCAACTGGCCAGTCCTCACTTTAACCAACGCCCGTCAAAAACGAATATCAGGCTTTTGGTGATTCACAACATCAGTTTGCCTCCTGGAGAGTTCGGTGGTGGCTATATTCAAGATTTTTTTCTGGGTAAGTTAGATACCAACCGACATCCTTATTTTCAAACGATTGCCGATTTAAAGGTATCCAGTCATTTTTTAATTGAACGCGATGGTGCGGTGACACAATTTGTCGATTGCGATAAACGAGCTTGGCACGCTGGTGTTTCGGAATGGAATGGTCAAAGCAATTGCAATGATTTTTCCATTGGCATTGAATTAGAAGGTACCGACGATCAGTCGTATACCGTAAAACAATACCAATCATTGGTGGAGTTAACGCGAGTTTTACAACAGCGATACCCTGAAATAACGACGGAAAATATTGTCGGTCATAAAGATATCGCGCCGGACCGTAAAACCGATCCCGGCCCTGCATTTGACTGGGACTATTTCTTCAAACTATTATCCACTCACAGTCGATGACATTCGCTACACTTGGAAATTTATGACACTTCTCGTTTTGGTAGCCGCTTTACTATTGGAAACCTTTTTGAGCCAGCTGGCTCAAATGCGTCAGCATCAATGGATCGAGCAGTATGCGCATAAGTGGCGCGCACGATTCGATAAAGCACAAAGCATGAATGTTAATGGAGTCGCTTTAATCATTTTATTACCGCCGATCATTGTGGCAGCTTTATTAATTAATGGGCAACACGGATTGTTAGGATTGCTGTTGGAGTTTTTACTCAGTTTAGTGGTTTTATTTTGGTGTTTAGGCCCTCAGAGTTTGAGTCAGTTTTATCATCTCAAAGTTGGAGATGAGCAGACAGGAAAAGAAGCCGCCACAGCGTTGTTATACTTTACTCACCGAGGGTATTTTGGTGTGATCGTCTGGTTTATTCTTCTCGGTCCTGTTGCGGCCTTATCGTATCGCTTGATTGAGCATCTTGCGAATAACGAACCTAGTGATGACTCTGAAAATGCGTTAACCCTACTCTGGCGACAGTGGTTTCATTGGGCTGACTGGATCCCTGCAAGAGTCAGTTGTTTTTTATATTTGATGACGGGTAACTTTGTACGCGGGTTTAGCCTGATCAAAAGTCATCTGTTTGATGGGCAGATTGAAAACCGGCGACTGGTGGAAGATACCGCATTAGAGGCGCTTGCTTTGGCTGAGTCGGATCCACCACTGGCTGCTGCACGTCATTTATGCGAACGCAGTTTATTGCTGTTGATGGTGTTAGTGGCGTTGGGCTTTTTCTTTCAGCTTTGATCAATAAGGGAGTGGAGAAAAGCAGTTTCGAGTATCGAGTTACGAGTTTCTAGTAAATAAGCAATTTGACTGCCAGGTTTATGAACTCACTCTTTTCTTGCAACTCGCAACTCGCAACTCGCAATTGTACTTTCATAAGCACCAATTTGGTGCGATTTGTCATCGTTATTTGTAAGATTATTCCAAATGACCGTAAACTGACGCGCATTACTTTCAAAAATCGTGTAAAAAAATTACAAAAAAGCACTGGTACGTCTTCAATTTGCTTATTGCTCTGGTATCATACGACCCCAAATTAATCCTTTGCTTGTTTTGAGCGAGCACCTCGGTCATGACGAAACGCCTTCAATGGTTTCCCTGAAGCCACTTCTTAGAAGCGATGACTCGCGAAGGCCGAAAAATTAGTCTTTACTTACTTTTCAAGTACCAATAGGTACTAAACGAACAATAAAGAGGAAACCAGTTCATGGCGGTTGATTCCAAAAACGATGTCGATCCGATCGAAACGCAGGAATGGCTCGAATCACTGGAAGCGGTGCTGGAAGAAGAAGGTGTTGAACGCGCGCACTATTTGTTAGAGCGCTTAATTGATAAAGCTCGGCGGTCAGGCGCGCACATCCCTTACGATGCAACCACTGCGTATCTCAATACCATCCCACCATCGCAAGAAGCTCATATTCCCGGTGATCAGGAAATGGAGCGTCGATTACGTTCTTTAATACGTTGGAATGCTATTGCCATTGTATTACAGGCCACCAAGAAGGATCTGGAGTTGGGGGGGCATCTTTCAAGCTTTGCCTCTTCAGCTACGCTTTACGATGTTGGTTTTAATCACTTTTTCCGTGGTGATACGGAAGACTTCGATGGTGATCTTGTCTATTTTCAAGGGCATGCCTCACCGGGTATTTACGCACGCGCTTACCTCGAAGGCCGCTTAAACGAAGAGCAACTGGGAGCGTTTCGTCAAGAAACCGATGGCAAAGGCTTGTCCTCTTATCCACACCCATGGTTGATGCCCGACTTCTGGCAGTTCCCAACCGTTTCAATGGGGCTTGGACCTATTGCTGCTATTTATCAAGCGCGTTTTTTAAAATATTTGGAAAATCGCGGCTTGGCGAAAACCAAAGGTCGAAAAGTTTGGGCTTTTCTCGGTGACGGCGAAATGGATGAGCCGGAGTCTTTAGGTGCCATCGCGTTAGCCGGGCGAGAAAAACTCGATAACTTAATTTTTGTTATTAACTGTAATTTGCAACGACTGGATGGCCCAGTGCGAGGCAACGGTAAAATCATTCAGGAACTCGAAGGCGACTTTCGGGGTGCCGGTTGGAATGTATTAAAGGTGATTTGGGGGCGCTATTGGGATCCATTAATTGCTCGTGATACCGATGGTTTGTTGTTGCAAACCATGGAAGAAACGGTTGATGGTGAGTATCAAAACTACAAAGCGAAAGGTGGTAAGTTCACCCGCGATTATTTCTTTGGCAAACACCCTAAATTATTAGAAATGGTCGCCAATATGTCGGATCAAGACATATGGCGATTAAACCGTGGTGGCCATGATCCAACAAAAGTTTACGCGGCCTACCATCGCGCTGTGAATCACGAAGGTCAACCCACGGTCATTCTTGCGAAAACGGTAAAAGGTTACGGTATGGGTGAAAGTGGTGAGGGTAAAAACATTTCTCACCAAGTGAAAAAGATGAACCTTGAAGCATTGAAGCAATTCCGCGATCGCTTCAATATTCCAATCGCCGATGAGCATTTGGAAGAAATCCCATTTTATCACCCAGGTGAAGACAGCCCAGAGATCAAATACTTACGAGAGCGCCGTAAAGCATTAGGAGGTCACCTGCCGCACCGTCGCGCAAAGTCAGACGCACTCGAGGTGCCGCCATTAAAAGCGTTTGAAGCGGTGACAAAAGGCTCCGACGGTCGCGAAATTTCGACCACCATGGCTTTCGTTCGTATTTTGAATATTCTATTAAAAGATAAAAAACTGTCGAATCGCATTGTACCCATAGTGCCCGATGAAGCACGTACGTTTGGCATGGAAGGGATGTTCCGCCAATACGGTATTTATTCCTCAGTCGGGCAGTTGTACGAACCTGTGGATTCGGATCAAGTCATGTTTTATCGCGAAGATAAAAAAGGTCAAATCCTTGAGGAAGGGATTAACGAAGCCGGAGCCTTTTCCAGCTGGATGGCAGCGGCTACCAGTTATTCCACAAACAACCTGCCAATGATCCCATTTTATATTTATTACTCGATGTTCGGTTTCCAGCGCATTGGTGATTTAGCCTGGATGGCGGGTGATATGCAGGCGCGAGGCTTTTTGATTGGTGCAACCGCCGGCCGAACCACATTAAACGGAGAAGGGCTTCAGCATCAGGACGGTCACAGTCACATTTTGGCATCCACCATTCCTAATTGTGTGAGCTACGATCCCACCTTTGCTTATGAGTTGGCATTGATCATTCGCGATGGTATGCGCCGCATGTATGAAAATCAGGAAAATGTGTATTACTACCTGACCACCATGAATGAAAACTACGAACAGCCTGCGATGCCGGAAGGTGCCGAAGAAGGCATCATCAAAGGCATGTATTTGTTTAAGGCCGGTGCCAAAGCGAAGAAAGATCAAGCGCGGGTTCAGCTGTTAGGGTCTGGCACTATTTTACGTGAAGTGATTGCCGCTGCAGAGTTGTTGAAAAAAGATTGGAAAATAGAATCCGATATTTGGAGTGTGACCAGCTTTAATGAGTTACGTCGCGATGGTTTACACGCCGACAGACACAATATGTTGCACCCAACGGATGAGCCGACAAAAGCATTTGTTACGCAGTGCCTTGAAGGTCAAACCGGTCCGGTTGTTGCTGCTACCGATTATATGAAAGTGTACGCCGATCAAATTCGAAACTGGGTTCCTGGTAAATACAAAGTGTTGGGAACGGATGGTTTCGGACGCTCGGACAGTCGCGCGAACTTACGTAACTTCTTTGAAGTGGATCGTCACTACGTAGTGGTTGCGGCATTAATGGCGTTGGCGGAAGAGGGACTCGTCGATCGAAAACAGGTCGCGAAGGCTCTTGAGAAGTATCAAATTGATATCAATAAGCCCAATCCACTGACTGCATAATTAAAAAGCAGTATTGACGTCGAAAAATAAAGAATCACGGAGAATATTGTGGCGAATTTTGTTGAAGTAAAAGTACCGGATATTGGCGACAGTGCCGATGTCGACGTGATCGAAGTATTGGTGTCGGTGGGTGATACGATTAAGAAAGAAGATCCTTTGATCACTTTAGAAACCGACAAAGCAACAATGGAAGTACCGTCTTCAAAGTCGGGAGTGGTTACGGAAATAAAATTATCGGTAGGCGATAAGGTTTCTGAAGGTGACTTGATTTTATTGGTCGATCCTTCCACAGATACCAGTGAAGATGACGAAAAAGCAATTGATGCCGTATCGGAACTGGCCAGTGAAAAAAGAGCCGTTGCTGATAGTCCGGTGAGCGCAAAAAGCGACTCAGAATCCGGCAGTGAAATTGAGATACATGTGCCAGACATTGGTGATGCCAGTGATGTCGATGTCATTGAGCTGTGTGTCTCCGAAGGTGACGAGGTTCAGGAAAATGACAGCTTAATAGTGTTGGAAACCGATAAAGCGACCATGGAAGTGCCTTCTTCGCATGCAGGTAAAATTACTGAACTGCGTATTTCCGTTGGCGACAAAGTCAGTAAAGGCTCTTTAATTGGTAAAATGCGCGTAGTTGGCGTGGCCGACGAGCCTTCCCAACAAATGGAAAGTGCTCCACAACCCTCTCCAACGGTAACTGAGACATCCAATGTTACGGCTGCTCCACCGAAAAAAGCACCGGTTCCAGATTACCCTCAACAAAATCGCTCAAAAACCGAAGGGTTGGTACACGCCAGCCCTGCAGTAAGACGTTTTGCACGCGAACTGGGTGTGGATTTGTCGAAAGTGAGCGGTACAGGAAACAAGCAAAGAGTTACCAAGCAAGACGTTCAAAACTTTGTGAAGTATGAGTTATCCCGTCCTAAAGCGACAGCGGCGACTGGTTCATTTGCGATGCCTGAAATGCCTGAAATAGATTTCAGCAAATGGGGTGAAGTGGAACAGCAGCCGTTATCACGCATTCAGAAAATCAGCAGTGTGAACTTACATCGTAACTGGATCACCATTCCGCATGTCACACAGCATGAAGAAGCCGATATCACTGAACTGGAAGCTTTCCGTAAGTCGATGAAAGACGAAGCGCTTAAATCGGGTGTGCGTTTAACACCGCTTGCGTTTGTAATGAAAGCACTGGTTAGTAGTTTGAAAGCTTTTCCACGTTTTAACTCGTCGCTAGCGAACGACGGTGAAAATTTAATTTTGAAAAAATATTTTCATATTGGTGTTGCTGCTGATACTCCGGATGGATTGGTGGTTCCGGTTGTACGTGATGTGGATCAAAAATCAGTTTATGAGATTGCAACAGAGTTGGCTGACTTAAGTGCAAAAGCACGAGAGAAAAAGCTCGGTGCCGATGCAATGGCTGGCAGCACTTTTACCATATCTTCGCTGGGTGGCATTGGTGGAACGTCGTTTACTCCCATTGTTGCATGGCCTAACGTGGCAATTTTAGGGCTGAGTAAAAATCAAATGAAACCTGTGTGGAACGGTAAGGAGTTTGTTCCTCGGCTGATGTTACCCATGTCGCTTTCTTATGATCATCGAGTAATCGATGGTGCTGATGCAGCGCGGTTTAGTGTTCATCTTGCACAAACTCTGGCCGATATTCGCCGCGTATTATTGTAAAACGATGACTTCAGCACTTCTTATTTGGAGGAGCTGAAGACAATGATAAATTTGGGAAACTAGCGCGCTTGCGCTACAATTCGCACACTTTTTCGCTAACGCACAAAAAATTTAACAGAGGGTCACATGAGTAAAGGTGATATTCACGGTCAAGTGGTGGTTCTGGGCGCCGGTCCAGGGGGATATTCCGCAGCGTTTCGTGCTGCCGACTTAGGAATGGATGTTGTTCTTATCGAAAAATATTCCACATTGGGCGGTGTTTGTTTGAATGTTGGCTGTATCCCATCAAAAGCATTACTGCATACCGCAAAAGTGATTGATGAAGCCGAAGAAATGTCTGCGCACGGCGTTAAGTTTGGTAAGCCCAAACTCGATATCAATAAAATTCGAGACTACAAAGACGGCGTTGTCGGCCAGTTAACTAAAGGCTTGGCTGGCATGGCCAAAATGCGCAAGGTCAAAGTTGTGCAAGGTGTTGCCAAATTTGCGTCAGCCAATAGCTTTACGGTTACCGGCGACGATGGAAAAGCGCAAACGGTGACCTTTGATAACTGTATTATTGCGGCTGGCTCTCGAGTGGTTCAACTGCCTTTCCTTCCTGATGACCCTCGCATTATGGACTCGACTGGTGCATTGCAATTGGAAGAGGTGCCAGGAAAAATGCTGGTATTGGGTGGCGGTATTATTGGCCTAGAAATGGCGACGGTTTACCGCGCGTTTGGCGCTAAAATCGATGTGGTTGAAATGGCCGATCAACTGATTCCTGCCGCCGATAAAGATATTGTCAAAGTTTTACAAAAGTATGTTTCCAAAAAATACGACAACATCATGTTGCAAACCAGCGTGACTAAAGTTGAAGCAAAAAAAGATGGGCTTTACGTCACTTTTGAAGGTAAAAATGCACCTGAGAAACCGGTTAAGTACGATCGAATTCTTTCTGCGGTTGGACGTCGACCGAATGGTGATTTACTGGATTGCGCTACAGCGGGTGTAAACTGCGATGAGCGAGGCTTCATTGCGGTTGATAAACAATTACGAACAAATGTTCCACACATCTACGCAATTGGCGATATCGTAGGCCAACCAATGTTGGCGCACAAAGCGGTCCACGAAGCACATGTTGCGGCAGAGGTTATTGCAGGTAAAAAGCATTTCTTTGAGCCGCTGTGCATACCGTCGGTTGCATACACTGATCCGGAAATTGCCTGGGTTGGAGTTACTGAAAAAGAAGCGAAAGAGAAAGGCATTGAAGTGGAAGTCGGCGCTTTCCCTTGGGCGGCCAGTGGTCGAGCGATTGGTGTAGGCCGTCAGGAAGGCTTCACAAAAACCATTTATGATAAAAGCACCGGCCGAATCATTGGTGGCGGAATTGTAGGAGTAAACGCTGGAGAATTGATCGCAGAAGTGGCATTAGCCATTGAGATGGGTTGTGACGCAGAGGACTTGGCGTTGACCATTCATCCGCATCCAACCTTGTCTGAATCCGTAGGTTTTTCAGCTGAAGTATTAGAAGGCACTTGTACGGACTTGCCTCCTAAGAAACGAAAATAATCGTTAACGATTGTGATAAAAGGCGCTGTTTCAGCGCCTTTTATATTTTATGCTGAGGTTTCGTCTCCCATCGGCTATGCTTAACAGTACTTGAGTAAGCTCTCCAGCTCAGGAAATTGACGTGTCTAACTCATCAACCATCAACCCCGAAGATATTCCGCTTCCTGATGAGGCGACGTTTCAATTGATTAAAGCCTGCACAGACCCAGATATTGAGGTAGAGCCATTTACTCAGCTCATTTCCACTCATCCGGTTATTTCCAGTCGCTTACTCAGCTTAGCTAATTCTTCGTATTATGGCTTTTCGCAAACAATTGAGTCGGTTTCACACGCCATTGTTGCGATGGGGTTAGCCGTCGTAAAAAACATTACCTTGTGCTTTGCCATTAAAGAATCTTTTGCTGGAAACCCTATTGATAATATCGATACCTATCCGTTTTGGAATGACGCACTGTATCGGGCAGTGGCTTGCCAAATGTGGTTGGAGCATTTGAGTGAGAACTCGCTTTCCACCAGTCAAAAATCGGAAGCTTTCACATGTGGTTTATTAGCTGACTTAGGTTTTTTAATTTTATTCATACTCAACCCGAAGAAAGCGGAGCGCTGGCCATCGATGATTGCTAACGCACCCGATGATCGTCTGAAAATGGAACAACAAATATTTGACGACACTCACTTTCAGTTAGGCGCTTCACTGCTAAATAAATGGCAGTTACCCGCTTTGTACAGCGAAGCCATTGCACTTCATCATCAGCCAAATGTAAGTAATTTGCTGAGCCGGGCACTTATGATGGCTGATTGGAGTGTTGCCTTGCTGCACAGTTGCAGTAAGTCTAAATCATTAAATATTTTGCGGGAGCAATTCCCGCAATTAAACGATGAAATGTTCGATCAGTTTTTTTCTGAATTAACAGAAAATGCGCAAGCGGCATCTGACTCAATGGCGTTGGGAAAAGTCTCTCAGGTGGACCTTGATGAAGTATTCCACCTTGCCAATAAAAAACTGGCAGAAGATAATTTGAGCTATCAAGAACTCACTTGGCAACTGCAACAAGCACTGAATGAACGAGATCAGTTAGCGGTAAAGCTCAATGAGGAGCTTGAAGTTGCTCGTGAAATTCAACAAAGCTTACAATCGGATATTTCGGAAAGAGAACATGTCGCAGCCATTAACATTCCTGCCAAAACATTGTCCGGTGACTTTTTTGATTATTACGAACATAAAAATGGCACTATCACATTTTGTTTAGGTGATGTTTCTGGAAAAGGAACTCATGCCGCATTAGTTATGGCAAAAACCATTTCGTTGTATCGTTGTTTGAGTAAAGTCAATAAAGATTTAAAAACCATTACACGGCTCATTAACGACGAAATTTTTGAAACATCGGTACGTGGTATGTTTGTTACGTTTGTTGCTGGCCAGCTGGATCTCAATCAATGCCAGTTGGAAATTGTCAATGCGGGTCATATTCCGCCTCTACAAATTAGCAGTCAAGGTATTCAACAAATCGAAGCACAAGGGCCGCCATTGGGTGTTTTGGAAGGAATCGATTATCAACCTGATATTTTGCGTTTTGACCAACACCGACTGTATTTGTACACGGATGGTATAACAGAGGCTCGTAAAAGTGATGGTTCTGAACTGGGCACCAAAGAGTTTATTCAATGGGTTTTGCAGTCGAAAAACCTGCCTTTAAAGGAACAGCTAAACTGGCTAAAAGCAAAATTTGAATCCGATATCAGCGACTGGGAAGATGACTTGACATTGATGATGTTGGCTAGTGGCTGTTGATAGTAATTTATAAGCGCTAACATTAAACTCCTTATTGACATTGAATTACTCGTCTTTCAACATAAGCGAATGAATAAAAACTTATGAAGCAATTTTTTCGAATTATCATATATTCTACAAAGTTGGTGAATCTAAAGGTTCACTAACCATTTTTCGACCTTTCCCGCAGGCGAGCTTTGAGTTTTTGCCTCTTCAGTTAAGTTAAATCGGTGGATTTAGAATGAAAAAAGTGGCAGTTTTTGGCAAACCAGGTAATGGGAAGTCCACCTTAAGTAAAAAACTAGCATTGGCTACCGGAATAAAATTGTATGCGCTAGATGCAATTTTATATCAAAAAAATGGTCAAGAGATAGACAAGAAAAGCTACGAAGAGATTCATGAGAATATCCTCTCTTCTGAAGAGTGGATCATAGAAGGTTTTGGTCCTATGAATTCGTTGGATTCATTTAACAGACGATTAGAAGTAGCTGATACTTTGGTCTATATTGAGCTGCCATACTTGACCACCTATTGGTTAGTGACAAAGCGGTTCATCAATGGGTTGTATAAAAAGCCAAAAGGTTGGCCTGATGGAAGTTCCGTATTAAAGGGAACGCTTGAGAGCTATAAAACATTAAAGCTTTGCCCTAGATTTTGGAATGATGAATTCATGCAAAGGTTGGAAAAACTATCAGCTAACAAATCACTGCATGTTATTCGGACAATTTCTGAGTTAAATAGTTTTGTTGACAAAATAATCAGTAATTCGCATATAACGAGTCGCTAAAAATGCCATATATCGTTATTCTCGTCGAGCGTTTTAGCTCGGCGTATTACAGAGTAAGTACATACCATGAACAAAAAAACGTATTTTAGTAAAGTTAGATTATTCATATTCTTACTCGCGGTTGCTTGCGTACAAGTTTTCGCTGAACCTAATACTACACCTCAAGGAAGCAATACGTCCAAAGGCATCCCAATTGAAATCATAAGGAAAACTTTTGAAAGAGAAATGAGTCGAATTTTAGAACTATACGACATAGAACTTAAATCCAACAACACGCTTAAAGGTGACTTTGTATTTCAGCTTGTAATCAACTCTGAAGGTAGAGTTACCAAATTGAAATTGATTAAATCGGAACTTAATCATCCCGATTTAGAAAACTGTATACTTAAAGTTGTTCAAACACTCGACTTTGGAGATATTGAATTTACCGATTCAGTGTTATATAAATTTGTTTTCATTCCGAAGTAGGTTATCAAAACTTACTGACAGCATCTGCTAGAGGCTGAAAACAACAAGGGATGTGCGATAAGTTCAAAATCTCGTTAAATGTGAAGTACTAGAACATTTAACGAGCATAAATCTCCCGCATATAAAAATGTAAGTCTTCCTCTCCTGATTTTCGATAAAGCTGTGCTTTTCGAGTAGCTGTTTGTTTCAATTCACCTACTAACTCTTCAATAACATGGCTGTTGATGATTCGCCGTCGAAATCCTGACTTATTCAGTTTGCCACCTAAAATAATTTCGTAGGCCGATTGCAATTCAGACAAAGTGAATTTTTCCGGTAATACATGAAGAACAATGGTTGAGTATTGCGCTTTATTTCTTAAGCGTTGAAAAGCGTCATCGATGAGTAGATTATGGTCAAAGGCTAGAGCTTGTTCGGCTTCTCCATCATCGTTTAATTTGCACCAGCGGCAGTCATCGGCAAAGTTCACTTCGTCAGCATTAACCAGAGCAAAATAAGTGACAGTGACCGACCAACCTCTAGGGTCGCGAGTCCCATTACCCTTCGCACCCAACTGCTCTAGGTAAGGTGCATCGTAACCGGTTTTTTGTTTGAGCTTTCGTAATGCGGTTTGCTCCAGGGTTTTATCTTTGTGGATATCAACAAAGCCTCCGGGTATCGCCCATTGATTTTTAAATGGATAGTCATTGCGTTTGGTTAGCAATACATTTACGTTGTTATCGATTACTGTAAAGATAACGATATCCACACTGGTTAGTGGTACATCGTAATCATGAATGTTGTACTGTTTAAGAAATTCTTGTTCTTTTTTATCAATAGTCATAATTGTAACGCTCAATATCAGCAAGCCGTTTTGTTTTTCAATTGTTGTGCGGAAAACCAGTAAAGCGCTATGGCAGAAGTCGCACTCATTTTTTGTGATTTCAACATCGTTAATGCGTGGTCCAGTTCGACTACATATGTTTTAATATCTTCGTTTTCTCCAACTGCACCATGTATGCCCTGGTGACTCAACTGAGTTTTTGCCGCGTAAATCGTTGAAACTTCATTGGTGCCACCTGCACTTAAGTAAAATTCTCCAATCGGCTCCAGCTTTTCGATTGTATAGCCGGTTTCTTCCAGCACTTCTCTTTTAATGGCTTCAATTTTGTCTTCACCGGGTTCAACAATGCCAGCTGGAAGTTCAAAAATCCAAGGGTCGTCATCATTTTCTAATGGGCCGACACGAAATTGCTGGGTTAGTAGTATTTTATTGGTGTCGGAATCATAAACCAGGGCGGCAACAGTAGGTCGGCGAACCAGCACTTCTCGCTTATGCTCTCGGCTCAGTTCACCGTTAAAACGAGGGTACTGAACGGTATGTCGCTTTAATTGAAAAAAGGCATCGTGACATATTTCGGTCTTTTTAATAATGTCACTTCTCTTAATTTTACTCACGCATTTACTCCATAAAGTTTGTGGTTAAAAATGTAATTGGCAACAGCTTGATCTAAAAATGCAGAAAATCTTGCCTGAAATAAATGAAGCGGTCGTTGATAATTCGCAATCAGTGAGCGGATGTCACTACTACGAATGTGTTTTCGTTCGCTTACCACTCTCAGGTTCCACCGTTTTCTGATTTCTTTGTAGTTGTAAAATCGACTCCAGTTTTCGAAAGCGGCATTGTCAGGTCCTAGCACAAAAGTTAGTTCGCAGTTGAGATTATCGTTTCGATAATTGTCTTCAATTGCTTCCAATACATCAAAGGTGTACACAGGTCCGGTTTTTCCGCGCGCAATTTCCTGCTCAATGCTGGACGTTAAAATGGTGGGAATCGGTTTATGTTGCCGCTGTTTCTCTTCGCATAAAACATCCACCATTGTATTGGTCATAGCCAGCCGGTAAGGGTAGGGAATCATACGCTTTCCAAACGCGTGCCGAAAGCTGGGAACCAGAACGATTTCATCAAATTCGTGCTCAACCTGCTCAATAACATCTTTGTGGCCAAGATGCGGAGGGTTAAACGCAGAGCCGATAATACCTACTTGCCTGATCGTCATTTTTCGCTCCTGTTGACATAATAGTGCATCATGTGTACTATTAATAGTATATTAAGTGCTATATTAAATCAAGGCACGGAGATTACACACTCTGGTCTATGATTGAACTGGAAGGAGAGAGAAATATGAAAGCTTTAAATCGCGACAAAACCGCATCTTTCGATGTTGATGCACAATACGCTTTTACTCCAGAGTGTCCTGATGAATTGCCGGTTTCAGGTGGAACCGACATTGTCGATGCTCTTAATCAGCAAGCTCTGTTAGCCGCTTTAAGGCTGGGCTCTAAAGATGCACACAGTCCAAAAGCGGTATGGGTAGCCAGCGACGATAAACCAATGTTTACGCCAGTAGAAGGTGATAATGTCGATATTGCGTGGAATCAACATGCGGTGCCTGGTACCAAAGGTTTCGAATTAATAGCCGGATTACCAAAGCCAGCCGAATACGATTATTTTGTATGGAAAGGCGTCGAGCTCGATATGCATCCTTACGGAGCCTGTTATCACGATCTGGCAAATACGTTAAGCACAGGCGTCATCGAATTTCTAAAAACGCGACAAATTGAAAACGTTATTGTTGGTGGGTTGGCAACGGATTACTGTGTAAAAACGACCGCATTGCAGTTAAGAGAAGCGGGGTTTGAGGTGTATGTTAATCTCGAAGCATGTCGAGGTATCGCGGACGAAACGGTTTCAACCGCTTTAGATGAAATGAGTCAAGTGGGTATTCATATCGTCAATACCACTCAGCAGCTCAGAGGGCTTTAAAATGGCGAATCAAAACTTTTTGAATAATGGTGATTCAAACAAGCCTGTCATTCGTTCATTACTGGATACCGACTTGTACAAACTCACCATGATGCAAACGGTATTACATCATCACCCAGCAGCTGAAGTGGAGTATTTGTTTAAGTGCCGTACACCCGGTGTTGATTTAATGCCATTAATAGCAGAGATTCGAAAAGAAATTTCAAATCTGTGTCAGCTTAAGTTCACTGAAAATGAAACTCATTACTTGAATAGCATTTATTACTTAAAGCCCGATTTTGTTCAGTTTTTAAAGTTGTTTCAATTGAACGAACAATATGTGCATATTGGTAAAGATGAAGATGGGAAACTGGATATTCGAGTACGTGGTCCTTGGTTACACACCATTCTTTTTGAAGTGCCTGTTCTCGCTATTATTGAAGAGGTTTTTTCGAGAAGTCACCATAGCAATTTGGACATGAAGGAAGGACAACATCGGTTGATTGAAAAGACAAACTTGATCAAGTCGCATCCGCTAGGAGAAAAGCTCAAGTTAATGGAATTCGGAACACGCCGCCGCTTCAGCAGGCAATGGCAGCAACATATATTGGAGCATTTACGGCGTAGTATTCATCGAAACCTGGTTGGCTCCAGCAATGTTTATTACGCTCGTGAACTAGGGTTGAAGCCACTAGGAACGATGGCGCATGAATATTTACAAGCGTTCCAAGCATTAGGTCCGCGTTTGGCTGACAGTCAAAAAGTTGCGTTAGAGACTTGGGCAAAAGAGTATCGTGGTGATTTGGGAATCGCTCTTACCGATGTTGTGGGTGTAGATGCCTTTATTCGTGATTTCGATCGTTATTTTGCTAAGTTGTTTGATGGAGTAAGACACGACAGTGGTTGTCCTTTTGAGTGGGCTAATAAAATGATTGAGCATTATCGCGTTCTCGGTATCGATCCAAAGTCAAAAACGCTGGTATTTAGTGATAGCTTAAATATCCCTCTGGCTTTTGAACTATTAACTGAGTTTCACGATACGACAAATCTAGTATTTGGAATTGGTACCAATTTAACGCACGATGTTGGCGTAACACCCTTAAATATTGTGATGAAAATGATTCAATGTAACGGGCAACCTGTCGCAAAAATAAGTGACAGCCCAGGAAAAACCATGTGTAAAGATGAAGCCTATTTGGCTTATTTACGCCAAGTTTTTGAATTAAAAAATGAGAAAAATAGTAAAAAATAAGTGCTAGTGGAGAAGATGATGAAGTTTGTATTAGCGCAGCTTAACTTTATTGTGGGCGATATAGCGGGAAATGTTAATAAAATATTGGAAGTTTATCAAAGCGTAAAGCAAGAGGATGCATTGCTGATTTGTACGGAGTTGGCTCTTACAGGCTATTACCCGCAAGACTTGGTACTAAGAAAGTCTGTAATCGATCGTCAGTATCAAGCATTACAGCAATTAGCTGACGCAACTCGAAATAATGCTTGTGGCATAGTGGTTGGCTTTGCAGCAAGAAGCACTTCAAAAATAGGAAAAAGCGTACACAACGCGTTAACGGTTCTAATGAATGGCAAGCATGTTTATGAGTACCATAAACAACTGCTCCCCACGTATAACGTGTTTGATGAAGCGCGTCATTTTGAAGCCGGGACTGAGCCTGGTATTTTTGAATCACATGGCCGAAGAATAGGCTTTTTAATTTGTGAAGATGCCTGGTCAAAGACACACACGTTAAGTTATCAAAATGATCCGGTAAAAGCATTACAGAACGAGAGCCTGGATGCTGTAATCAGCATTAATGCTTCGCCGAACAATATTGGTAAAGCAGAGGAGCGTTTCGCTGTTATTTATAGAGTCGCGCGAAAAACGTCTGCGCCGGTAATTTATGTGAATCAAATTGGCGGAAATGATGAATTGGTGTTTGATGGGAACAGTTTTGTCGTGAATGAAAAAGGAAAGTTGGTTTACCAATTGCCTGCGTTTAAAGAGGCTATCGGCGAATACTGTTTAGATGCTCATTACGACATCGTTCCAAACATTCAGTCTACCGAAATTGATGTGTTATGGAATCAAACGGTACTAGGCCTGCGCGATTACGTTCGAAAGTGCAATTTTAATAAAGTTGTGGTTGGCTCATCTGGTGGTATTGATTCTGCCGTTACATTAGCCATTTGTACTGAAGCATTAGGTGCGGAAAATGTAACCGCGATAACTATGCCATCTAAGTTTTCATCCGCTGGGAGTGTGAACGATTCTAAATCACTTTGCGAAAATCTTAGTATTAACCTGATTGAAGCGCCAATTGCGGAGGAGTTTAAACTAGCGGTTGCCAACTTTGAACGTATGTCTGGAGTTCAGCCTTCACGATTAACAATGGAGAATATGCAAGCACGGATCCGTGGGCGCATACTCATGGAATACAGTAATCATTTCGGTGCATTGGTTGTCTCTACTGGAAATAAAAGTGAAATGAGTGTGGGATACGCCACTTTGTATGGTGATATGAATGGCGGAGTAAATCCGTTAGGTGACCTTTATAAAATGGAAGTGTATGCGTTAGCACAATACATTAATGGGCTGAAAGGCCGAGTAGTGGTTCCTCTAGCCATCATTGATAAAAAGCCCAGTGCGGAATTGTCAGAAGGGCAGTTTGATAGTGATTCATTACCCGATTACCCGCTGCTCGACGCCATATTAAAAGTATACATTGAAGGCGATTTAATGAGTGCAGATGAACAAAACCAATGTTTGCAAATCATTGAGCAGTACTCAATACCTGACGATGAGATTAAAAAAATACATCGTATGGTCGATAGAGCGGAGTTTAAAAGGCGACAGGCACCACCCATTATTCGAGTACAAAAACGAAGTTTTGGTAAAGGGCGTTGGTTGCCTGTGGCGGCAAGATATAGTTAATTGCATTTAGAATTAACGTTAGAGGAGAAGGAAATGACATTGAATATAGAAACGGTCACGATGTACCGACCTACAGGAAGAAATGAATTACAATTGGTGATTGATAGCGGCTACAAACGATGGCCAGCACGATTGCCTGAGCAACCTATTTTTTATCCTGTGACTAACGAGCAGTACGCAATTGAAGTTAATAATTGGAATGTAAAAGATAAGGGGATTGGGTTTGTAACCAAATTCAAGGTAAGAAAAGAGTTTGTGGACAAGTACCCGATAAAAACAGTTGGTGCAAGTCATCATACGGAGTGGTGGATACCAGCGGAAGATCTCGAGGCACTAAACGACAATATCATTGGAAAAATAGAGGTTATAGGTGAGTATCGAGAAGTTGTTAAGTTTAAGTGACTTGTAGTTAAAAGGATAAGTAAGTGAGAAATAAAAAAGTGTCGAAATATTTGAGTTTTATTTTGAGGCATAAACCCGAACAAATTGGTTTGAAGCTCGATAATAATGGGTGGGCATCAATCTCACAATTGATCGAGAAATCAGCAATTTCAGGAGTCGAGATTACACGAGAAATACTGGATGAAGTAGTCGCTGAGAATGATAAAAAGCGATTTTCTATTAGTAACGATGGAAAGAAAATTCGAGCAAGTCAAGGCCATAGCCTCAAAGTTGATTTGGCATTGCAACCCATGCAACCTCCAAAAGTGCTTTTACACGGTACTGCATCGAAGAATCTGGGCTTGATTATGAACGAAGGGATTCGAAAAATGAATCGTCATCATGTTCATCTGACAAGTAATGAGCAAACTGCTATGTCGGTTGGCTTGCGTTACGGAAAACCTATAATTATCGAAGTAGATGCCGAAAGCATGTACAAAGATGGTTATGAATTTTATGTCAGTGATAATAATGTCTGGCTGGTTGATCATGTTCCGGTGCAATACATGAATGTAAAAGCTCAATAGAGAAGTGTGATTATCGAATTCTAATTAAAATTTAAGGAGTCAATTATGAGCAAGGTAGAAGTATTAAAAGGTGATATTACTAGGTTGATTGTCGACGCAATCGTTAATGCGGCTAATTCATCTCTTTGCGGTGGAGGTGGAGTCGATGGAGCTATACATCGAGCTGCAGGCCCAGAGTTATTATCTGAATGCAAAACTTTAGGAGGTTGTAACACGGGTGATGCAAAAATAACGAAAGGCTACAATCTTCCAGCTAAATATGTGATCCATACGGTTGGCCCTGTTTGGTTTGGCGGTCAAAAAAATGAAGAGTCGTTACTTGCATCGTGTTATCGAAACTGTATGAAACTCGCAATTGAACATGAAATTAAAACGATTGCTTTTCCAGCGATAAGCTGCGGAGCGTATCGATTTCCAATTGAACGTGCCTGTCAAATTGCTGCGAAAGAAGTATCAAGCTTTATAAAAGAAAATAAAAATGCGCCTGCGGTTACACTTGTTGGTTTTGAAGATAATATTGTAAAACAATTTAAGAATGCACTTGGTATAGATTAAGTTAACTCTAAATGTTAAAGCTTCGAAATAGGGGAGTAAGAATCTAACGCTCACCACCCTTTTTAGTGGCTTCGATAAAGTATGTTGTATTCTGTAGGATGGGTGAAGCTTTGCGTAACCCATCAATGATTATTTTTAAAAGATGGGTTAACACCCATGCTACTTGTGTTGTGCTATTTTTATAGCGAACAATAGATAATAGAATCGGAGTTGCAATGTTGTCAAATAAGATTCCACAAAAAGTCGATTCCAATGAATCATTTGATAGCTATTTGAAAAAATGGCCTTGTGCTCTATCAAACTTCCCAAAATGTGTAATCAAACAGTGGCCTTTTGAGCACAATGAATGCTTCATTGAAAAATGGTCTAAGTATGATCTGAAAAGTTGGCGGTTTTCATTAAAGACATTTTCGAAAGAAGACTTAGCTAAAATTAGTCACTTTGACGATGAGCGAAAGCAGTATCTAGAAAAAGGAATTAACTGGTTAAGTTCAAGTGAGCAGTCCGCTATTGATGAAATTTATGTTGTGAAATATATGATTAGTAATGGCACCTTTCCATGTCCGATTATTGTTGGTGAAAATGGAGGCCATCTATCACATCCGAAAAGTCGTCCAGGTGAAAAAATGGTTTTACCTTATCAGATACTTGAAGGCCACACTCGTTGGGCAATGATTCTGGCTTTGCTAAAGAATAGTCATTCAAATTTTAAAGAGTATCACAAAGTCTGGGTTGTTGATCTTAGCAAGAGTAAATACTAAATAGTATGATTGTTTAAAGGTTTAGACTGAAATATATCCGAAATTGGCCGATGGCAGAAATCAATACTTACCCTTCGCTAGCATTTTTGAAGTGACCTATATTCTATTGCTTTTTGTAGGATGGTTGAAGCTTTGCGAAACCCATCAACGGTTGCTTTAAAAAAGATGAGTTAACACCCATCCCACATAGGTCAATGAAAATATTGACCTATCCATTACGACATGGCTTTAACTGCGAAAATTGTTTCTCTAAAAGCCGAAGTTATTCTGACTTGTTGTGTAACTCGGTCACTTTAGGACGTCGGCGACGACGAACTTTTTCAGGAACCAAGCCTCGCATGGATTCCATTTTACCAAAGCAAAGTAGCTTATCATTAGGCTCTAAGATGCGTTCTGATTTAGGGTTGGGAATGGTTTTCTCGCCGCGATACAACGTTAAAACATTAATATCTTGTTCTCTCAATTTTGTATCGGCAATGCTTAAGCCGACAAATTTTGAACCTTCCGGAATATATATTTCACTCACGCCATAACCTTTACTCACAGTAAGTCGCTGACGAATATCGATTTCAGGAAAATCGACTTGTTGTGCAATGTAGTCAATGACCGCGCCAGCGATGTCGAGACCGGTGCAGGTTTCGATGCCTTCTAGGCCGGGCGAGGAGTTAACTTCCATAATTTGTGGGCCCGATTTACCTTCAAGCATGTCCACACCAGCAATGCGAAGCCCGGTAATTTGCGCTGCGCGAACGGCTGTATCTATGTATTCCTTTGGCAGATCAATAGGTTCTGCAACACCACCACGGTGAACGTTACTTCGAAACTCTTGTCCTTGAGCAACGCGCCTCATTGCAGCAACAACCTGATCGCCAACGACAAAGGCGCGAATATCTTTTCCTTTACTTTCTGCGACGAACTTTTGAATTAACACATTTTGTTTTTGGCTTTGTAAAAGCTCAATGATTGACTCAGCCGCTTTAACCGACTCTGCCAACAAAACACCGATACCTTGAGTACCTTCAATGAGCTTAATAATAACAGGGGCTCCACCAACCCGTTCAATTGCCGGAAGCACGTCTTTTTTATCGCGGACAAATGTTGTTCTTGGTATGCCTATATGATGTCGGCTGAGTATTTGCAAGCTGCGTAATTTATCGCGCGAATTGCTAATGCCATGTGCCGTATTGGCACAAAAGATATCCATCTCTTGAAACTGTCGAACAACGGCTGTTCCGTAATAAGTAATGGAAGCACCGATCCGTGGGAGTACCGCATCGTAATGACTAAGCACTTTTTGCTTATAGAATAAGTCGGGTTCATTGCGTTGAAGGTCGATTGCAAATTTTAGTGTATTCAACACCTTAACTTTATGACCTCGTTGCAAGGCGGCCTCTTTTAAACGTTTGGTACTGTATGCCGTTGGACCGCAAGAGAGTATCGCGAGCTTCATCGGATTTACCTCTAGTTGCAATAGATTGAATGTATTGACGTTTTTCGCTTAGTGAATACTGACTCATATTAAAACAGTTTTTAGCCACTAAAGTTGACTAATATCAATGAAGCATACTTGCTAACGCCGTCGCTATACCAAGAAAAGACATAAAGCCAGCAATGTCAGTAATGGTTGTTAATATTATAGAAGAAGACTGAGCAGGATCCTGGCCTAACTTTTTTAAACAAATCGGTACCAGAGAGCCGGCTGTTCCTGCAATGGTCATCGATATAATCATCGACAACGCAAGAACCAGAGCCAATCCAAAACTGTTACTCCAATAATAAACGCCAATTGCACAGGTGACGGCAATGGCTAAACCATTCATCAATCCAGCACTGGCTTCTTTAAACATCACCGGTAGCCAGTGGCGAATGGTTATTTCTCGTAAAGTAAGACCTCGCATCGTAACGGCAAGCGCTTGAGCTCCCGTATTACCGGATTGTCCTGCCGCTATCGGCATGAGTACAGCAAGTGCAGTAAACTGTGCAATGGTGCTTTCAAACATACCGACAACAGAAGCGGCCAAAAAACCTGTTAATAAGTTAATTTGCAGCCAGGGCTGACGTTTTCGAACTGCGAAAAAGCTACTAGAAAGGGCTCGCTCGTCTGCACTTGCTCCTACCATGGTTTGTAAGTCGGCCGCTATATTTTCTTTAATTGCGCCGATGGCATTAGCTCCCCTAATGACTCCTAACAACCGGTTATGGATATCAACAACGGGTAACACGTCGATGGCATTTTTTTGAAGTTTGTCAACAACGTCATCTTTTGGGTCAAGTGCATGCACAAACAAAGTAACAGGCTGACTGAGTTGACTGATGCGAAGGTCTGGATCGGTTCCAATTAAGTCAACGAGGTCAACTCGGCTGTGTAACCGCATGTCATCCGTTAATGTGTAGATGCTTTGCCGCCTATTAGAAGGACTGCGAATAATTTGCGACATGGCAACTTCAACAGTTGTGTCCATATTCATTGTAATAACTTGGGTATCCATCATGTAGCCAGCACTGTCCACTGGATAGTCCAATAACTCGCGAAGTTCTTTGGCTTGATTGGCTGTCATTAACGAGAGATACCGCTCCCGAGCCGTTTTGTCTAAGCGGCTCAATAATGATGCACAAGGGCCGGCATCCATGAGTAAAAGCAGTTCGAGCGCGATGTCATCAGGTAACAGTAAAATGATAGAAGCCGCTGACGATGGGGTTATGTACTCCCAAACGCGAAATCGTAAAATAGCGGGTTGCTCTACAAAAACTTGGGCGAACTGCTCAGGCTCCAAAGATTCGAGTTTTTTTGCTGCATCAAATGGGAAATCCCGAAAAAATGCCCGAGTTAATGCATTTACCGAATTTTCATTTTCTGGCTGCAATGCAGAAGATTCGTTTGTTGAATCGATAGGCATACCAAGCCTCCAGTTAACGTGATCTTGGGTTGTGTCCTTCAAACAAATCGAACATGGACAATAATGATGTTGAGTAAGCTTTTGTGATTTGCTCAAATAAATCTTTATGCTTAACCGCTTGGCTTGCGTGTTGGAATTGCAATAGGCCACGGCGCAAATCGCAGTGATGTAACAATCCTATAAGCTCCTGGTATCGGTTATGAACAGGAAGAACATCATATTTTTCCCAACCCATATGGTGATGTGCTGAAGCGAGGCTCAAGCGGCTTGAAATTACTGGCATTGTGAATAAAGGTAATTGAGCAATTTTGGTTTCTTTTTTTGCTAGCAATAAATCAACAAATTTTACGATGCCTTTAAACTGTTTTTTTTGATTAATAACGGCAAGTCCATTGTTAATCAATAAGCTATTGGTTTTCGTGTATTGAAACAATGATTTTTGAACTGTACTGTCATCGTAAAGCATTAAAACGTCAGGACGCATCCAAAATCCAACAATACTTTGTGTATAATTTAGCAAAAGCCGGCAAAGCACGGCTTTTTTTTCCGGAAGGTTATCAAGCAATTTATCGCGTACGGTTGGCTTCGTACTTCTAAGTATATTGGCGATATGATTGGCGTTTAGATCCGCGATTAAGTCGGCTGCTACATCGGGATCAAGTTCCGATAATACGGCAGAGGAATAGAGTGGAAGCATAAACTCGATGAGTTTAATTGCGTAATTAGCGGGCAAAGATTTAATTAAATGAACCGCACTTTCTTTTGGTTGAAGTTCTAATTCACGTGCTGCGGCTTCGGGGTGTTTTTGAATAAAGGCCTTGAGAATTTCCTCTAGGTTATTCATGATGTTCTTCGCTTGGCGGAGGTGTAGAGTGAGGTGTTTGAGAGGAAGAGCTTCCCGACTCTAAAATAATTTGACTCACTTGTTCATGAAACAGTTTTGCTGGAATGGTAGCCCAACCTTTGTCGGTTTCAATAATCAAAGTAGTGGGGGTAATTTCAAGCAGCTCCCCCTTTATGTTATTTAACTCAATAGATTGTCCGACTTTAATGTGTTTGCTCATGGTTTGCGAACCGATAACATTGGCGACAAAACTTTTGGCCCCAAGCGCAAATCCAAATGCTAAACCAGAAAGCAATACACCCAATATGACTATGAATGTGGTTGTTAGAAATTCAACGTGAATGCCTAATTGCTCAACACCAATGATGATGGCGATAAAAACAACGGCAAATTGTGCGAACCGAGCCAGTCGACTGGAGCGTTGAGCTGCTGAAGCATCGGATGCTTTAGCAACACCTAAATACGTTAAGTTGCCCAGTGCAAAGCCTAATAAAATAATAAATAAGCCAGTAAGCACATTTGGAAGGTGTACCAATAATTGAGCGGTAACACCATCAAGAATTTTCCACTCCAACATATTGGCAGATGCCGTCGCAAAAAAGATTAAAACTATCCAAAAAACAATATTGCCACCAATACGAGAGTATGAAGGGCCTTTAGAGCGAGAAATACCGTATTTTCGAGCTGAACGTAAAAGTATGTGTTCTAAAACACCAATCATTTTTCGCGCGAGTATTCGAAGGAGAAAGGCGAGCGTCCAACCGATGAGAAAAAGAAAAAGAGCACCTAAAATTTGCGGTAGGTATTCGATAACCTCTCGCGAAAAGGTCGTATAGGTTTCAGAAAGTGCATCCTGCCAATTAAAGGCTGAGTTATCTTGTGACATTAAAAAAGTAACCTATTGAATACAACCAATGCCTAAAAGCAGATACGATATTTAATATATCGAAGAATCGTCTTGTTGTAGTGAGTTCATAAAGTATAGGTCTAAATTAAAGTTTAGCCAGGTGAATTGCGCAGTGGCGTTTTAGTTAATGAGAGAACTGGCAGCAACTCAGAAGGAAATACGTGAGTGAACAAATACGATTGAAATCAATCGCAGTAAGCGTATTATCGAATGTGACTATTTATTTTTACTCAATGCGGTAACTGCCGACCCCAGTACTACCATTAAAGCCCCAATTATACTCAACGCATTGATCGGTTCAGCTTCGATGTAACCTGGAAACAAATACCCGGTTAGCTGCATAAAAAACAATGTCAATAAGGGGGTAATGGCCAAGGTGGCACTGACTCGTGAAGCTTCCCAATGATCAAGTGCTTCTGAAAAGGCGCCATAAGCGATCAACGTATTGGCTCCGCTAAAAATCAGTAGAGACCATCCAATGGAGTCGAGTTCTAGAGCATCTTTTGGTGCGCTTCCTGGTAAAAATACAATAATACCCACAATGTAAATCATGATCATGATTTCTTCGGAAGGGTAATTTTTCAACATTTGTTTTTGAGCCAGCGCGTAAGCCGCCCACAACACGCCTGCAATGAAAACAAGAAAAATACCCCAAGTATACTCACCCTCCGCAGCTAAGAATTCGTCAAATCGTTGATTAAAAAACAAAACCAACCCAGCACAAAAGGTAATGAGTCCACTCCATTGCCAGCGGTTAAAACTTTCTTTAAATATGATCAGGCCTCCGAGTAGTAACAGCATTGGCGCGCTCTGAATCATGACTTGAGCGCCTTCTGGTGTGGTCAATGAAAGCCCGAACATATAGACAATGTAATTGCCTAATAAGCCGCCGATAACAATGACTGCTAATAAAAGCAACGTTTTGCTTTTCAGTTTTCTGAGGTTTGGAAGACGATTTTTATAAGCGAGGTAACCGCCTAAAACAATGCTGGCAATTAAAAACCGGTACCAAGTGATGGTGACTGCATCGGTATATTTTAAAAGCCCTTTTAGCGCAATTGGCAAGATGCCCCATAAAATTGCGGTAACTAAAGACAAAAATAAACCGAGTTGCCATTGTCCGGTGGTTGTATGCATTGTGGAGCCTTGAAGCGAAAAAACGCGCGATTATGGATAATTTTGACGCATTTTGCTAGAAATATTACAAGTGTATAAGGATTTTAGACGGTTTTGGTGTAATTATGACTGCATCAGTGTCATACGGTTGCTGTTTTTTACCGTTGTGGTAAGGTGCGCGCCGATCCCTATCCCATATGAGTCACAGGATTGCTATGCAGGTATACGGAATTGAAAACGACAGAACATTCCGGCTGTTTATGCTCAGTTTGTGTATAACGGCCTTAATTATGTACTGGCTGTTTGCGCTTCCCAAGTCTCATCTGTTAAAACCCACAGTGAAAGAGTCCGACGTGTACCCTGAATCAGGCCTACCTGATTTTTCCGAATACACCGTTGTGCGAGATCGCAAAGAAGCTTTTTTTAGCTTTTTAAGGCCACTCGTTCAAATTGTGAATAGCGAAATAATGCGAGATAAGCACGAACTGGAGCGCTTTCTTGAAATTTATGGACACAAAAAATATCTGTCACAACGTCAGTGGGACGAGGTAAAAGCACTCGCGGAAAAATACCGGATCGACGTTGATAAACGAGAACGGAAAGGTGCCATTTTGACTCAACTGTCGAGAAGAGTTAGGCCCATTCCTGAATCTTTAGTGCTAGCGCAAGCTGCCAATGAATCGGCATGGGGGCGCTCTCGTTTTGCACGCAAAGGTAATAACTTATTCGGTCAGTGGTGTTTTAAAAAGGGGTGCGGAATCGTTCCAAAAAATCGGCCATTGGGAGAAACCTATGAAGTGGCCGTTTTCAATTCACCCGTCGACTCTGTTCGTAGTTATATGATGAACTTAAATACGTTTCATGCCTACAAAGAGTTTCGACAGCTTCGAGAAATCATGGCGGAAGAGGAGGGTAAAATCTCCGGTGCAAAGTTAGCGAAGGGATTAGTAAACTATTCCACGCGCAGAGAGGCGTACGTAAAAGAAATTCAATTAATGATTCGGCAAAATGATCTGGAATAAAATGAAGGATCCGGCGCAACCGGATCCTTCGAGCGGTCGTTAGAATTGCATCGACCAATTTTCAAGTACACCCCAATCACCCAAATAATGATCTTTTACTTTCAAAATCCAGGTACCTTGAGTATCACCCATTAAGTCAACGGTGAAACTTTCGTTAACGTTAGCGTTGCTATCGTATCGGTTGCTGCGCTTTAACACATAGTAGTGACCTGACGGAGAATAAAGCCGTAAACTGATATCACCACGATAAGAATGCGATAAGTTAACGGTTACTGTTGCTGTACTTTTTTCAGAAGAAACCAAGACATCCAATCCGCTATACACCGGAAACCAGTCATACACAAAGAACGGATGATCGTTCTCATAGTAAGTGGGCACACTCGGTTCGGTTACGGTAACCGTTTGCTCGGTACTGTCAATGCCACCATCAATGGCCACAATACTCAGATTTATGGTGTAGTTGCCAGCTGCTGCAAAGGAGTAGTCAACTACCACACCATTGGCAGCGTTTCCGTCACCAAATTGCCAGGTGTAAGTGGCTATACCACCGGCGGGTGAACTGCTGTTACTTGCGTCGAAAGTACACGTGAGTTCGGTACAGCTAACCGTGTATTCTGCCGTTGGTTGAGTAGGGACAGCCACAAAGCTCTGGTTGTTATTCACCAAGCCTGCGGTGTGCGTGGCTGCAGCTTGCCAAGTAAAGTCGGTGTATTGACTTCCGGAACCACCGAGCTGTAATGAGAAGCCTTCCGGAGTGGATGATGTTTCGCGAACTTCAACATCGACCGATGCCATACCATTGGCTGGACCGTTAGTAGCGGTAAAGCTGCCTTCGTAGCTGATGAATTGCACCACATTGCCGCTGTTATCCATTAAGGCAATACCATCGGGTGCGCCGTTTTGCATACCACTAAACTCGAAATGCAAAGTACCAAAACCGTTGCTCTGATTCGGGATAACGCCGGTTAAATCGATGGTGCGATATACACTGCCACCGTTGCCGTTGTAGCCAAGCAATTGCCACCCTTCTAAAGACAGACCTGCCGTACCGGCAATTTCAACAAACTCATTGGTATCGGAACCTGCGTTGTCGTAATGGAACTCGTTAATCCACGCTGCACTGTCTTGCGGGCCGCTTGCATCGGTTACCGTTAGCGTTTGGCTGGTGCTATCGGTACCACCATCGACCGCTAAAATATCGAGCGTGACCGTGTAGTCGCCTGCTATGTTAAAAGTGTGATTGACCTGAACGCCGGTTGCAGTCACTCCATCGCCAAAGTCCCAGGTGTACGTATCGATACCACCCGCAGGTGAGCTACTGTTACTGGCATCGAAAGAGCAAGTCAGGTTAGTACAGTTGAAGGTAAATTCTGCGGTGGGTTGTGTTGGGCCTCCACCGGTGTAACTTTGGTTGGTGTTAATGCTTCCAGCCGTGTTCACGCTGGCGGTTTGCCAGGTAAAGTCAGAGTAACTGCTGCCGCTTCCACTTAATTGAAGCGAGTAACCCACTGGCGTTGACGACGTTTCGCTTACACCCACATCTTGCGATGTCATTCCTGAAGCCGGCCCCGAGGTTGCCGTAAAACTGCCTTCGTAGCTAATGAATTGCACGGCGTTGCCGTTATTATCAACCAATGCGATGCCATCGGGCGCACCGTTTTGTAATCCCGCAAATGCGAATTGCAACGTACCAAAGCCGTTTTCTTGATCGGGTAAAATGCCTGAAAGGCTTACGCTGCTGTAATTTGCACCACCGTTTCCGTTGTAACCCATTAATTGCCAGCCGTTCAAGTCCAGCCCAGCGGTTCCGGCAACTTCAACAAACTCATTTGTGTCGGTGCCTTCGTTATCGTAATGGAATTCATTGATCCAGACTTCACCATTGGAATTGCCACCCGAAGCATCTGTAGTCGCGCTAACAATGACGCTGGCACTCGATTCGTTAAAGCTGGTATCGATTGCGGTAATGTAATAGTCGTAACTCGTGTTGGCAGGCAAAGAAGTGTCAACAAAGTGGGTGCTGGTGATCAAATTGGAAGTGATGCGAGTGAAGTTGTTTGCCCCAGCATCGCTTCGATACACATAGTAACCGTTAAGGTCACTTTCGGTATTTGCGGTCCAGCTTAAACTGATTTGCGCCTGTCCTCCGTTCGCGGATAAACCTGTAGGTGAAGCCGGTGGGGTCGTATCACCAGAACCCCCGCCCAAATGCGAACAGTCGTTAGAGAAAACGCAAATGGCGTATTCGGGATGATCAATAAATGGATTGCGATTGCCTTGATGACTGAAAACCACATCATTGCGACGGCGCTCCATATCGTCAACGGGATCTTGTTGATGCCATTGCAACAGCACCGATTTTAAACCCATGTAGGCAACGGAAATATTACTGCCGGTATTGGATTGTGCAATCAGGTTTAAATCATCCGTTAAACGCAAATCCGGTTCCGAAATACCGGTTACACCATGACTGTCCCCTTCGTAGCGCACCGCGAGGTACATTAACGCTCGAGCAACATCGCCACGACGACCAATCCAGGTTTCCCACTTTCCGTTTGTCAACGAGCCGGTTGTCCAATTTGATTGTGTTGAAGTACCACCTTGATTGTTGTTGTAGTCGGTTGGCTTCTCATCACATGAGGTGCTACAAAAGTCGTAAGGTTTGTTGCTGCGACTGGAGTTGTAGCTGCTATCAGAAATAAATAGATGATGTGCATCGGTGTAAGGATAGTTACTGCTGCCATCGTTTGGAAAACCGTAAGACTTAGGCCAAGAATGCTCTCTGTTGTAAAAGCTATTACCGCCGCCGACTTTCGAGTAACTCGCATTTTTATAAATATCTAACACATTATTACTGTTGTTTGGATCTTCATCGGCCGCTTCCAGAATATCCCAGGTGTCGGTATTGCTACTTGTATAGGGAAAGCGTTGATGATCATCAATGATTTCATGTAATGATTGGTGCAGCGCTGTTCCGTTAGAAGTGTTGACTGAGTCGTAATAGCTTGTTGGTGGTGCCGCTGTAACAGACACAGCGAACCCCGCACCAGCCAACAAAGCCAGAGCTCGTTTAAAAGCACGTTGATTCATAGGAATTACCTGTATTTTATAATTATCGGTTGAGAACTCAGAGACGAATCTCTGATGGTTTTAAATTCACCAGTGCGGTGAACTTGGCGTTGAATGATCTTTTATTTTTCAAACAAAAAGCAACTGTAAATATTGGTAAGAAAATAAAGAACACTTAACACGCATAGTTTAATTAAGAGTTCCAAACATACGTTTTCTATTACTCAAAAGTTTCACGGCGCGGTATGCGCTAAGGAAGTGCGACATTCTTTAAACACTTGCTGTGCGCTATTTTGGCGATTGCCATACTAATGATCATATTGATCAACACCGCAATAACAATCACGAGTGCAAGTCAAATGCACTATCTTTTTGAGTAGTAATATGGAGCTCTTAATTTATGTATTTTGCAACGAGATTTTGAAAACTGAATGACGTAAATTTTTCTTTTTGATGACCGTTTAATTGCAGTGCAAAATAATTTTACGAGATAATTGTTTAAGATTCACTCGCAAGTTTGTATATAAATTATTCTGAGCCATAATTGAGTTTGAGATGTAATATTTAGAAGCATCGGCGATTTTGTTTTTCTTGAGATAATTTACTTAAATGATTAAAAAGAGTTAGAAGCAATTACATCATGAAGTCTAGTCTGCAACATATTGTTGTTGATGATCTTATACAAGCCGCTCATTCGGTCTTTGAATCACTACTCGGTTGGGAGGTGTCTTTATTAGATGCCAGTTGTTATACAACTGATGGATCAAATGAGTGTTGGTGTGCTTCTGTAGTGCTTGTTGAAAATGAAGCGAATTATCAGCTTACGCTCGAGTGCTCCTCTGTAACCGTTAATAAAATTGCTGAAGATTTTTTCGATAAAAAACTTCAGGAAACTTCAGAAAATGAAAGAAGAGATGCTCTAGGTGAATGCATAAACGTTTTGGCGGGCTCTCTTATTCAACATTTAAGCACTCATTGCGAACAAGGACTGCCGATGGTTCAATGTCAAAGCTCGTTCGAATCAATTTCCCCAGACGTTTGCGCTGTATTCGGTGTAAAGGATAAAATAATGAAGCTTTCCATTGGCAAACATCGACTCAAGGATGCAGCTTCATGAAGTTTTTAATTGTTGATGACAGCTTGGCAATGCAAAACATTGTTAAGCGAGTTTTAATTAAAGCTGGCTATAAAGACTGTGAATATCGATGCGCTGAAAACGGAAAAGAAGCTTACGATATTATAAAAAGTTGGCAACCTGACTTAGTGCTATGTGATTGGCATATGCCCGAAATGAACGGGCTGGAGTTATTGCAAAAGCTTCGTGCCGAAGAGTTGGAAGTGAAGGTGGGTTTGGTGACCACTGAAACGGCGGTTGAAAACTTGCAAAGTGCGAAGGAGTCTGGCGCATTGTTTATTGTTAACAAACCGTTTACTGTGGCGTCACTAAAAGAAGCCATACTTCCGGTGCTAGCAGGAATTAAGGAAGGTCCCGGTTCTAGTATTGTTTTTCCACAAACGCAAACCTTGCAAAAATTATTTGGTGCTTTTTATCGTACCAAATTTCAAATATTTGAAGATAAAGTGCAACCTCTGAGTGAAGAACAAATGCCATTTTCGGTTGGTTTGTTTTGTGATAGCGATAAACGCATACGCTGTGTGGTTACGCTTGACCTTCCCACCACGTGTTGCATGGGCGGTGCATTTATTGGCATGGAGTCGCAAGACGTTATTGTAGCTATTAATGAAAACAAAGTACCCGATAAAATTGTTTCGTCCACCGAGCGTATTATGAATATTCTGAGTACCCTGATATACGATTCGGATACGCATACGGAATTGAACTTGTATCGAATGCAGATGGTTTATACACCGTTTCCTAAAATTGTTAAAATTAACTCGTCGCCATCGGATTACCGTAAGAATTTTTTGGTTAATATTGAAAATTATGGTGGTGGACAGTTCTTTTTTGAAGTTGAGAGTTAGTGGTTTAAGTAAGAGTATTTGATGGTTGAAAGGCAGGTTGTTAAAGCTTGTGATATGGGGCAGTAAGCGTAGGGTGGTGATAACCCATCGCTTAAATAAAAATTAATGGGGAACAAGTTTTTGATGGGTTACGCTGCGCTCCACCACATCCTACCAATACCTGAAATACCTTTCGTTATTTTGCTCTGAAAAGTGCCACTTTAAATATGTTTAAATAGCAATGTAAACAAAATGTAAACTTTTACTATTAACAATTTACGTTTGGATGTCTAATAGTCATCCATACAATTTCGTATCCTGTAGTTATTCCATCAATACTAGCTCAGGAGTGAAAACATGGATACCCGACCCAAAAGCGTTAGAACGTTAATATCATTAGCCATAGCGACTTTAATTGGTAGTGCATCAATCAGCCATAGTACGGAAAATCAAGCAATCAATAACACAAAAGAAAGCTTAAAGTCCCCTTCACAAGTAGAGCCAATCAAACGAAAGCCACCTATTCAAATTGTAAAACCTAATGAGCGACCGAGAATTCAATTGGCTATTTTACTCGATACCAGCAATAGTATGGACGGGTTGATCAATCAAACTCGAAACCAGCTCTGGCAAGTGGTTAATGAGTTTTCATCCGCTAAACGCAACGGTATGACACCTATTCTGGAAGTTGCCTTGTTCGATTATGGCAATACGGGTAACGCAAAGAGTAAAGGTTATGTGCGTAAGCTGAACAGCTTTACTACCGAGTTGGATCGTGTGTCGGAAGGGTTGTTTTCACTCACCACCAACGGCGGTGATGAATATTGCGGTTACGCTATTAAAACAGCGGTTGAGCAGCTACAGTGGAGCGCGTCACCAAATGACATTAAATCCATTTTTATTGCCGGTAACGAACCCTTTACTCAAGGGCCAGTCCATTATCGAGAAGCTATCGCCGCTGCGAAAAAGAAAGGCATTGCGGTGAATACCATTTACGCGGGTCACTACAATCAGGGTATTAGCGAAACCTGGCAATCCGGTGCAGTTCTAGCCGATGGCAGCTACATGAGCATCAATGCCGATCAACAGGTTGTGCATATTCAAGCGCCTCAAGATAAAGAAATTGCCGAGCTTAACGCCAAGCTGAATCAAACTTATATTCCGTATGGAACTAAGGGGCAAGAAAGCGCAGAGCGACAAATGAAGCAAGATCTTAATGCCAGTAAAGTTTCCGGTGCGTTGTTGGCGAAACGGGCAAAATCTAAATCCAGTGCATACTACAACAATAAATCATGGGATCTGGTTGATGCGTTGGAAGAAAAAGAGGTTGATTTATCATCGGTTAAAGACTCCGAATTACCAGAGCCTATGCGTGCCATGAAGCTGGAAGAGCGAGAGAAATACGTTGCTTCAAAAGCGGAAGAGCGCAAAGCTATTCAATCGAAAATCAAGCAATTGGGTGAAGCGAGAGCTGCGTTTGTTGCGGAGAAAAAAAAGCTACAAGCAACTACAGAAGCGAGTATGGATGAAGCTTTGTCCTTGGCTATTAAAAAGCAGGCTGCTGAAAAATCATTTATTTTGGAGGATAGTCATTAACTTCACGAGATGACGCTTCTAGGTAATTCCATTCGACAACGCTCAGTGAATGCTAAATCTTTTCCTGTACGCTAACTGAGCTTGTCGAAATTAAAGTTAACGAAGACTTATTGTTTTTAGCTCATAAGAAGGGTGCTAACCCATTAAAATTTTCAAATAATTTAATGGAGGCTTAAAGTTTGTCAATATCGTTATATAATTTATGACGGGTTACGCTATCGCTCCACCCATCCTACGACTTCTGCTACTCAACTCACCTTACGACTTAAATCACTTCTTCATATAAACGTAAAAATAACTTGCTGTTAATTTTGAAAAAAATAAAGCCTTGATTTTTTGCTTTTTCTAGCATATTTATACCTAAATGCCCTCCAAATACTATTAGTATGTCATTATATCAAGTCACATTGTGGATGTTAAAAGTGTATTCAAAGAATGAATGAGTTATTAGAACAATGGCTATTTGATCCTGTCGTTGGAAAAATTATTGCGACTTTATTTGTAATAATAGCTGTATTCGCAGTAGTTCGAAGTTCACAACGTGTTTTAGGTCGATATATTGAAAGTTCAGAAAGGCGCTATCGCTTAAGAAAGCTTATAACCTTTTTCGGATATATTGCTGCAATTTTTCTACTTTCAATTGTATTTAGCGATAAACTTTCGGGTTTGACCGTGTTTTTTGGTGTCGCTGGTGCGGGAGTCGCTTTTGCGTTACAAGAAGTGATCTCAAGTGTAGCGGGTTGGGTTGCAATGTCGTTCGGACGTTTCTATAACGTTGGTGATAGAGTTCAACTTGGTGGCATTAGGGGTGACGTGATCGACATTGGCATTTTACGAACTACAATTATGGAATGTGGCGGTTGGATTAATGGTGATCAATATAATGGACGTGTGGTTCGTGTTGCTAATAGCTTTATTTTTAAAGAACCAGTGTTTAATTATTCATCTGACTTTCCATTTCTTTGGGACGAAATTTCTTTAACTGTTAAATATGGAAGTGACTATGAATTAGCTCGAATTGAATTTTTTAAAATTTTGAATGAGGTTACGGATTCTTACGTAAATAAATTGAAAGAACAATGGCGACAAATGACAGAGAAATATATGTTAGAAGATGCAAGGCTTGAGCCGATGGTTACTTTAGTTATGAAAGATCATGGGGTGGAATACTCTTTACGGTATGTGGTTGACTATAAATTACGTCGTAGTACTAAAGATAAAATATGTACCAAAATATTAGAGATTTTTGAACTCTTTAATCAGAAAATAAGTCTTGCTTCGACATCGTTAGAGCTTAGTTCGATTCCAGCGATTGAAGTTAATATTCCTGACTCTAAAAAAGCGGATTGAAATTAGTGTTAGCTGGCTTTTAACAGAATGTTGACTAGATAAAGTATTCGTTATTTTCTAAATTCAATGGGAGTATTTATGGGTCAAGTAAATTGGTTATATGGATTTAGTAGTATTTCTATTGCTTTTTTATTATTTGCTGCGATTGTAGTTTTAAATGAAGTTGGCTATCGAGTAGGTCGATTTGTTCAGGCTCGTACAGATGATGAAGTTAAGTCGTTAACGGGTTCAATTCAAGCGAGCATTTTAGGTCTTCTAGCATTGCTGTTGGGTTTTACATTTAGTATGTCGATGCAGAGGTACGACAATAGAAGTATGGCCTTGATTGATGAAGCAAATTCGATCGGTACGGCAATACTGAGAACTAAGCTATTACCAGAAACATATCAAAGTGAAGCTGTCGATTTGCTTCAGGACTATGTCAAGTTGAG
Source organism: Pleionea sp. WD8-19 (assembly GCF_055326765.1). NCBI lineage: Bacteria > Pseudomonadati > Pseudomonadota > Gammaproteobacteria > Oceanospirillales > Pleioneaceae > Pleionea > Pleionea sp. WD8-19. Next base: position 116,821 of record NZ_JBUZOU010000010.1, read on the forward strand.
AGTTGAGATTGCACGAATAGACTTAACTAGAATGGAAGAGAGAGCGGTATATAATGAAAATATTTCTGAAATACAAGATAAACTCTGGTCTTTAGCTGTGTCTGCAACAGAAGATGATCCTCGTGCTGTGACTACTGGAGTATTTGTAAAGTCTTTGAATGATGTATTTGATAGTCAAGGGAAGAGAAATGCGCTTCTGAAAATGCAGGTGCCTGAAGTTGTATTAGTTCTATTATTTCTAGTGTTTATTTCATCAGGCGGGATAATGGGGTATTCCGCAGGTTTAAGTGGAAAGAGAGTATTTGCACCAATAGTGCTTGTATCGACATTAATTACTTTAATCGTTTTTATAATTATAGACTTAGACCGACCAAAGAGGGGGATGATTCAGGTTGATCAAAGTGCAATGATGGACTTGATATCTAATTTTAAATAGATAGCTCGTGGATGGGTAACGCTATCGCTCCACCCATTCTACGACTTCTATACGATAATTAAGGCAAATGCGGTTTGCGGTACGTAGTATGAAGGAAGTTTAATGGAAATAACCTTTTTTCAAATTATCGGTGCGGTTTTAATTTATAGTGGTATAAAGCACTATAAAACGGGTGAAATCCCATGGTCGTTCGAAATAGGGCCTAGCACTGGTGATATCGATCTCACTCCAGATAAATATAAGTACCAAAATAAAGGTGTTTATAAAGGAAAATGGGTGAAACCTATTTCTATAGCAAGTGTATTTGCTGGCTTACTTTTAGTCTTTGTTTTTAAAGGAGACTTTATTGCTTTTTCTATTTAACCGTATGAAGTTTACTCTAATACGCGCCAGTGTTAACAGGCGTAGGATGGATGCAACCCATCATCATTAATAAATTAATACGAAACAAAAAAATGCTAAAAATTTATCATTTTCAGAAGTTAATGGGCTACGTTATCGCTCCATCCATTCTGCGACATCCGTCGGTCTTTCGAAGCTACGGTTTAAGAGTTTGGTATTACAATTGTATCAATATATAAACTAGAGCTGTTAAAATAGGCGTAAAGTATTTTCGTTTATTCATTATCCGAATCTAACAGTTCCAGATAACTTTGTTCCAGCATTTTGTGCTCCAGCAGAAGTCGTCGGTAGGCGGCTTCTTTTTTGGTGACTTCTTCATCGAGCTCATGAAGCTCCATAAACTGGTGTTCTATCATCGCTTTTTCCAGTTCAAGGCGTCCTATTTGAAGGCGTTTTTGCTCCACATCCTGTTGTAGCTTAGCAATCATTTTTTTAGATTTGTCCGAGTCGCCCATTTGCTGTGTTAGTTGATTGATTGCACTTTTCTGTTTCGTTAGTTCTTTTTGCAGTCGGCTGTTTTCGTGGGAGAGCTCGTCAATATGAATTTTTAATTCTGAGTTTTTTGACTTTAAGATGGTCGACTTGCTCTTTTGATCTTTATACTCCATTGCTTTTTTTACAAATGACATGAGTTGTGACTTGGTTTTATCCAGCTCCGCTTCAAGGGTTTGTATGCACATGTCGGACTCTTTGATTATCATTTCAAATTCACGGAGGCGTTTTTGTGTTTCAGAATCTTGCTCGGGTAGTTGTGTTCCTTGAAGTTCGAGAAGCTTTCTTTGGTTTGCGATAATCGACTTGAGCTTGGCCAGTTCGTCGCTGCTGTTGTCAATGACAGCGCTCAAATCTTGATTGTCTTGAAAACTGTCAAACGTAGTTGAGTCCTTATCGATACTAGTATCACTAGCACCAATGGATTCACCAAATACCAATAACTGCCGATTGAGTGACTGCATTAGCTCATTGAGTTCATCTGAAGCGCCTTCTAATCCCGCTTGATATTGAATTTTTTGAATGAGGCCTGTACTACTGCGTTGATGTGTGGTGGCGTTTCGCAAAAGCTCCTGTAGGGAATCTTTGTATTCCTGAAGGTCGTTTACTTGTTCTTGAAGTTCTTTATTTTGACTTTGCAATAAATGAAAAGCATTGTCACTAACCTTAGCTGTCGTGTCTTTGAATTGTTGTAACAAGAAGCGTTTAATTAACGGTCGGATTTCGTTAATGACTTTATCACAGATTAAGGACTGGCTATCGGTTTCGGTTAATGCATCGTATTCAGCTTCCAGCATTTTATACCGAAACACGAGTGAAAGTCGTGATAGGGCTTGGTTGTTTTCTTGAGCGACGGCATTGTTTTTGCCATAGCGATGAATGATGATTTGTCGAGTGGTGCTCATGCACTCTTTTAAATAAGCATCGATATCGTTTGAGCTGATGCTGCTGATTTCTGTTCTCGCCTCGCCCAGTTGCATGGTCAGCAAACTAATGTTGTTATTTAACCGATCAATTTTTTTCTGCTTACGATCAATTTCATGACGTAAGTCTTTAAAGCGAGAGCGTATGTAGTGCCCAACAATCGCCGTGATAGCAGACAGTATTATGACGGCTTCGAATATAAATATTAGGAAAATACTGTCCATTCGATTAGGTAGGCCATGTTTAAAATTTATTTTTTACCCAAAGCGTTTGAGTCACCAGAATGTCGAAAACTCTATTGCTTGGGTTATATTATAGACGACATCTCGCAAAGGCCTATTAATTTGAGCTTGAAGCGCACATCCATGTGCGTATTCAATTTTTCGATAAATTTATTTTTTCTTCGAATACTTCTGATACAAGCGTTTTTGGCGATTATCTAAATCCACTTCTCGGCCTTCGATAAACAGCGTTTCCACTTTATGTGTTAAGTGGTCAAAAAGATCGCCGCTGCTGATCACTAGGTTAGCTTGCTTACCGGTGTCGAGAGAGCCCAGCTTATCATCAACACCTAATATTTTTGCGGCTTCGAGCGTAACCGATTTAAGTGCCGTAGTTGGTGATACACCATAAGCGATGGATTGTCCCGCTGCAAAGGGTAAGTCTCGCACATTCCAACTGCCTTCAATGGCTAGTGCGTAATTAACTCCGTTTTGTTCCAGAATTGACGGAGTACGAAACGCGCGATCGATCGCTTCATCACTGCGTGCGGGCCGTCCCCAGGGTGATGTATAAACAACGGGCGTATTGCTGGCCTTTAAAAGCCCAATTGCTTTGTCAGCGTCGATAGCGCCGACAATCACAATTTTAATCGACTCTTTTTGTGCAAAATGAATGGCCTGTTCGATTTGCCGGTAGTCATAGGCATACACAAACAAAGGCAGTGTTCCTTTAATCACTGGTCGCATGGCTTCCCAACGCAAGTCAATGGCTGAGTCAGAATCGGCATCTCGCGCTTTAACGTATGCTTTAATCTGTTCGAACATGTCTTTTAATTGCTTTTGAGCTTTTTCGTTGTCTTCTTTTTGCTTTTCCGGTGTACGCTTTTCCCAGTAATTTTTATTAATGCCTACCTGAGGCCAAACCAAATGCATACCGGTTTGTGCTTTTACCAGTGCGTCTTGCCAGTTCCAGCCATCGAGGTGTACCAACGATGATTGGCCATTTAATCCACTGCCTAAGGGTGTGACTTGGATGTGAGTGATGCCATTGCTGCGTACCGTAGGGATCAGCTCAGAATCGGCGTTGTAAGCGATATGCGCTTTGACTTCAGGCGTAGCTGTACCAGTTTCTGCTAAGTCACGTGTGGCACGCACGGCTTCTATTTCAACTAATCCCAGATGAGAGGTTAGCCCAATTAAACCCGGATAAACATGTTTACCTGTTCCATCGATCACTCTACTATTTTCTGGTGCCGAAAGGTTTTCACCGATTTGTTGAATGACGCCATCGGCAAACAGAAGATCGTGAGACTTTTTAACGCCTTGGGTGACAGTATAAAGCGTGGCATTTTTAATTAAAATGGGTTGAGACTGTTCACTACCAGGAACGATGTCGGTGGACATCGCTGGAATCGAAACGGTCAAAAGCCATGCAATCATTGCATTGTGAATTTTGAATAGGTTCATGATTAATGCCCTCCGTGTTGAAGATGGTTTTGCTGGCTATTTAATGCCTTCCAGCGCCAGTAGTCGAAGTTGTCTTCGCAGTGCCAGGCAGGTTCATCTTTCAACAGGTAAAAATTGACTGCGGTTAGTGCAACCGTTTGCGCAGTGGCTTTTTCTTTGCTGCTCTTGTCGTTGCCGTTACTCTCATTCGACTTATCGTCGCGTAATGCTTTCTGAATTAAGCGGTTTTTCTCTTGTGCCAACTGTATTTGAAGCTCTGCGTCTCGCTCTCGATCAAAATATTTTCGACCTTCTATCCATGTTTGTTCCACTTTTGAATAAATCGAAAGCGGGTTGCCGCTCCAAATAACAAAGTCGGCGTGTTTTCCTTCTTTAAGGCTACCGGTGTATTGATCGATTTTTAATTGTTTTGCAGGGTTTATGGTTGCCATTTTTATCGCATCCGTAGGCTTCATTCCACAATAATGGATGGATTTTGCCGCCTCGGTGTTAAGTCGTCGAATCAAGTCACCACTGTCGGAGTTGATCGAAACATTGACGCCTTTTTCCATCATCAAGCAGGTGTTACCAGGAATGGCATCGTAAACTTCAAACTTATACGCCCACCAGTCCGCAAAAGTTGAAGCGCTCGCGCCGTGTTTTGCCATTTCTTCGGCGACTTTGTACCCTTCGAGAATATGGGTAAAGGTTTGAATGCGAAAACCGAAATCTTCAGCTATTTTCATTAAACTTAATATTTCGGAAGCAACGTACGAATGAGAATGAACAAAGCGTTTGCTTTCCATAATTTCCAAAAGCGTATCCAAACGATAATTTTTTCGCGGTGGTGCGGTGCGTTGCTTTTCGCTACGACTTAGATCGTCGTATTTTTCCCAAGCACTTTTGTATTCCAACGCTCGCGTAAAAGCATCTCTGACAACGGTATCCACACCCATTCGGGTTTGCGGATAACGAACGGTAAATTTATCGCCCCAGTTGCTTTGTTTTACGTTTTCTCCCAGTGCAAATTTTATAGAGCCGGGTGCTTGTTTAAATTTTAAGCCTTCGGCGTTTTGCCCCCAACGTAATTTAATCACTTGAGCCTGACCGCCAATCGGATTGGCCGAACCATGTAGAAGCTGTGCGGTGGTTGTACCGCCAGCAAGTGCTCGGTAAATATTGATGTCTTCTGGATTCACGACATCACCAATGCGTACTTCCGCTGTTATGGCATCGCTGCCTTCGTTCACACCATTGCTTATTGCAATATGCGAGTGTTCATCGATGATACCCGCGGTGATGTGTTTTCCCGTTGCATCGATTACGGTAAACCCTCGAGGTGTTTTTAAGTTCGTGCCAATTTCAGCAATTTCTCCATCTTCAATGAGCAGGTCGGTGTTTGGTAAAACGCCGGTTGCTTCTGAAGTCCAAACAATGGCATTTTTAATATGTAAATTTTGTTGCTTGGGTTGTTGACTAAGCCCAAATGCACGATTGGGATACGTTAATTGACCGATGTATTCAATCGTTGAGCTTTCATTACTTGGTTTTGACTCCTGGGCGGTTGTTTGACGTGCGCTGTTCACCATTATTTTTTCTGCTGAAGGAGATAGGTAAAAGCCCGTTAGCTTTTCGTTACTCAACCGCAAACTGAATCGTTGTATGCCTTCAATACCCAATTGACTTGTGTCGACCGAAAATTGTATTTGGTTACCGATTGTTTGGTGAACCTCAATAGTGGACTTATCTTCTTCTTTAATGAGTGTGCCAGCCACCTTTTGCTTGTCTTGTTTTAACTCCAAATTCAGCGATACCTCACCCAGCTGCAACGCGTAGGTTCCTGAAAAGTCGGTGATATCGAGAGGAATAATGGGGTGCTCTTGACCTTGTAAATAAAGACTTTTAATTTTTCCATTTTTGAATAAATTTCCATCCGCAATGACCAGATCCGCACGCATGCCTGCGGCTATTTTTCCGCTGCTCTCGGCGACATTAGCAAGCCTAGCTGGCACCGTGGTTAATGCTGCAAGAGCGGCTTTTTCTGACAATCCATGTTTGATGGCGGTTTTAATGTTTTTCCAGAAATCTTTTTTCTCTTTTAAGCCGAACTGAGTGAAAGCAAAGGGAATATTGTTGTTCGCTAAAACAGCCGGGTTTGTAGGGGCACGTTCCCAATGCCTTAACTCAGCCAGTGAGACATCCAATTGAGATTCGAAACTACCTACGGCAGGCTTTTCGGGAAATTGTGGTGTCAGAATGAACGTCGCTTGTGTGTTTTTTATATCGTCAATTACGGCGTACTCATGTCCGTTGGCGATGTAAGCGACGTTAATTTTGAATGCGTCGAATAGCTTGTCGGCTCTTAATGTTGATAAATGATTTTCCGCATTGAATATCATTCCCACCTTGTTGAGCTCAGCCAGGCTTTCAAGAGCTGCATTGTATTCAACAGGCTCTCCCGTTATTAAAGAATCGGTTTTACCCAATGCTTTTTGGTACCAGTTGGCATCACTTAACGTTTGTTTGATCAGTGCAATACTTCCCATTAATGAGCTGGGGTATGCCTGTTCCGAACTGCCTTTATCAAAAGAGCCAAAGTGGCGCGCATGGGCGTTGTAAATTAATTCGTTGGGTATACCTTGGCCAAGAGAAAGCGTTACCGCTTGGCCTTGAAAAATGCCATCTATTTTTGCACTTTGTACGGTTGTGAAGCCGTTATTGATGTATGTTTTTGCAGCCGATTCATCGGCAACAAAGTCGGTAACCCAGTTCATTTGCGCGTGAATGGCATCGTTCCAAGCATTGCCGCCTTTACGTGTGCCTTCGTATTGCGGAGAATCTCGATAGGTAGATTCGTTGTTTGCTTTGCCGAAAACATAATCACTGTAAGGATCAATGAATCCGGGATAAATGATATGGTTTGTCGCATCGACCACTTGCGCAGTTGCTGGCACTTTGCCTTTAGCTTCAATGCTGACGATTCGACCATCATCGATCACCAGTGTGGCGTTGGTAATGGACTTGCCTGGCTCGGTAAAGACCGTGGCGTTGGTAAAGGCAATTTGATTGTTGCTACGATCATGTAAGCCGTACACATGGCTGGTTTGATCGGCGAATGCCGCTGATAAACTGCCATAGGTCAATACTGATATAGCCAACGAGAGTTTGAGTTTATTCATCTTGTTATCTCGACTTCTTGAGGTGAAAGCTTTTGGGGTGACCACCTAGTCAGGCAATCAAGCCATAGTCTCGCACAGAGTTTGAATCCGTGCGAGTTCTCAAACGTTAATGGAATTCTATCTAACCTATTGATATTAAAGGCTAAAAACAATAAGCGTAGTTGATTAATATTTTTTTACAATATTAAAGATGGGTTTAATCGGGCCATTGATTGTGAAGGGGCTTTACAAAAATCGGAATGGATTGCCAAAAATACCGGTTGTTTGGTGCGGGGGCAGTACAGTTGATACGGGAGCGGCCTTCAGGTGGAAGGGTATCTAGTGTGATATGGAGCTGGTGATCCATCCATTTTAGCTGGGGAATGACATGACCATTAAAAAAGCAGCGGACGCTGTTTGTTGCAAATGGAAGATAGTCCAGTTTTAGAGCGAATGATTTTTGTGCGTTGAGTAAGTAGGGATCTTCCGGCTCTATGTTCACAACAGGCATGGCGACTGAGTTGACTTTTAACGCAAATGACTTCATCTCTGCGTAAGAGCCTGAAAAGGAAAATCGAGGAATGGCCTGTGGATCACTGTAACGTGAAACCGGGCTCGAAAACTGCGCCAATGCATACCAGCCTTCTTTTTTAAGCTGCTGAGCCAAGGCTCGACTGTATTCACCGTAAGGATAAGCGAAGAGCTTTTCGCCGGTGCCCAACATCAGCTTTAAACGATGTTGGGCGCTTTTTATTTCCTGCAAAGCACTTTCGGTGGATAGCGAAAGCAAGTGAGAATGGTGAACGGTATGATTGGCGATGGTTACGCCTTTCTTTTGCATTTGCTTAAGCTCATGCCACTTCATCATGGACGAATATTGCTTATCGATACTGGCAGTATCGATGAATAGGGTAAAAGGGTATTCGTACGTTTGAAGCATGGGCCACGCTGTTTCGTAAATGGAACGGTAGCCATCATCGAAGGTGATAGCGACCGACTTTTCTGGTAAAGGTTTGCCATTAAATAAAGCATCAAGCGCTTTGTTCAAAGGCAGAACGGTGAATTGATTCGATTTTAAATAGTCGAGATGGGCTTTAAATTCAGCGACTTTGGTTGATGTTGCTGCGGGTGTTTTGTCATCGATATGGTGGTATAGCAAGATAACCAACTGTGGCAAAGGCTGTGATTCCTGTTGCGCAAACAAGGGCTGTGTCGAAAAGATCAACAACAAATAAAGGCACAAGAATAGGTACGGCTTCATAATTTATAGACAGCGGATAATGACACTGAAGAACATTATCGGTAATAATTCGGGTATGATAAAGACCAAGTATCTTAATTAGCCTGAATTCGGGATAAGCAAACTTGGAGTTTTGAGCAGATAATCGTTTTATTTTTTTTCGTTGCCATTGAAGCGCTTCCCGTACGCAATGGTTAAAAAGTCGTCCTTGACTAAGCCAAAAATAAAACATTTACCCGCTTTTTATCCATTATCCCGAGTTGAGGGGTATTTAATTCGATTTGGAGAACCCTGTTATGGCGGGAGTCAGTTTATTAGCTTTATTGGATGATATTGCGACGGTCCTTGACGATGTGGCTGTCATGAGCAAAGTGGCCGCAAAAAAAACGGCAGGCGTTTTAGGGGATGATCTTGCACTCAACGCAGAGCAGGTGTCGGGTGTTCGCGCAGAACGTGAAATTCCTGTGGTTTGGGCGGTTGCTAAAGGGTCATTTAAAAATAAATTAATCCTTGTACCTTCGGCATTATTAATCAGTGCATTTCTCCCGATATTAATCACACCTTTATTAATGATAGGCGGTGCCTATTTGTGTTACGAAGGCTTTGAAAAAATCTACCACAAGTGGTTTCACAAGTCTGAAGAAGAAAACGAACAAAAGGAAGTGAGAGAAGCCATACGTAACCCCAAGGTCGACATGGTCGCTTTTGAAAAGAAGAAAATTAAAGGCGCGATTCGTACGGACTTTATCTTGTCGGCAGAAATTATTGTCATTGCTTTAGGTGCGGTTAAAACGTCAACGTTCACTGTTCAAGTGGGTGTCGTTTGTGCCATCGCCTTGTTAATGACGGTGGGTGTATACGGTCTCGTTGCATTAATCGTAAAATTGGATGATGCAGGATATTACCTAATCAAGTCTGATGTACAACATTTGTTCGGGCGCTTAAAGCATTGGATGGGTAAAGCATTGTTAGTTTTTGCGCCTTTTTTAATGAAAGCTTTAGCGGTTATCGGCACCTTGGCCATGTTTCTGGTTGGAGGTGGTATTTTGGTTCATGGCTTACCGTTTTTAACCGATCCGATACTCTTTTTGGAAAATTGGGCCAAAGCTATTCCAACGGTAGGCGCGGTTTTAAGTTTTATGATTCCGGTGTTGATCAATGCTTTAGTTGGTGTGCTTGCAGGTGGTGTGCTGGTCGCGTTAATTGCTTTGGCTTCTCAATTTAAAAAAGCGAAAGTAGCTGAGTAAGCATTGGTTTTAAAGTCAACCATTGATGACTAACCGCTTGCTACTCTGTTTCGACCCAGTGATTTTGCTTGATAAAGCGCTTTGTCGGCTCGGTTTATCAGGTCTGTAACAGATTCACCTTGGCTCTCTGCTGCACCAATGCTAATACTCATTTGAATCACTTTGTGACTTAAAATGAGAGGAATGGTGTCGATCGCTTTGCGCAAGCGCTCTGCACAAATGAGCGCTTCTTGAAGGTTGGTTTCAATGAGTAGCGCAGCGAACTCTTCGCCGCCAAGCCGAGCAAAGGTATCAATGCTACGAACTTGAGTTTGGCAAATTTTGGCGACTTGAATAAGTGCTCGGTCGCCGATTTCATGCCCATTTTCATCATTTACTTTTTTAAAGTGATCGATATCGATTACTAACACGCACACTTTGTGATTCAACCGTTTCGCTCGTTCTACTTCGTATTCCGCTTGTTCTAAAAAGGCTCTGCGATTAGCCACTTGAGTTAAGTGGTCTTGCGTTGCCAAGGCCTTGAGCTTTTCTTCTCTGGACTCTACTTTTTTTATGAGTACTTCGAGAGCTCGATGAATTTGGTTGAGTTCATCGTTGCCTTGTAATTTATCGAGTGGAGTACGGTTATTGATGTAGCCGCTGATATTGAGCAGTAGGTTATTAAACCGCTTAATCACGTTTCTATTTAAGTAAACGAGAATAATAAATGCAATGAAAATGGAAAGTAAAAGAAGAGAAATTATTACTTGCCAAGAAAGTCGTAATGTACTGTCGGCTTTTTCTTTATTATTTAAAACTTGTAATCGTATTGACTCGGCTAAGGCAAGTACCGTTTGGTTTAGCTTGCTTGATAGGTTTCTTTCTTTGAGCAGCAATTGTCGCACGAGTTTTTGCGTGGTGATCAGTTTGGTTTGTAATGAAAAATAACCATTTTCACCTAAAATAAGGTCGTTAAGCCTGCTTTGTTGGCTGGCAAAGTCAATACTGGTAAGGTTTTCGATTTTTCTTATTTCTAGTAATGCATTGTTAAGTTTTTTTCGAATGGACTCTCTCCTTTCTGAGGCAAGGCTCGGCTTATTTTCACGACTGATGGACAGCAGTAGTGTGATTGCGCTTTGCATTTCATCAAGCCAGCTTTCGAGGTGTACTTCTGCGTTATCGCTCGGCAGTTTTTGAAGTTGCTTATGAAGGTTTTGAAATAAACGGATAAAGGTAGGGGTGATTCGTTCGAGGTTTGTATTGGTTTCGATTCTTTGTGCAATGGTTAAGTCAATTTGTCGAATAAGCTTTTCGATGTCGTGAGCCAGGTTTTTAAGGGCCCGAAAGTGCTCGCTTCGGTGCTTTTGGTTTCGTTGAACCTCTTTGTATGAGGTCATGAACTCTTGGTACTGGTTTAGAAATTGTAACGTTAAGTTTAAAAGGCTGGCATGCTGACTACTGAGTACCATACGTGGCGCGAAGTCCGTTAACGATTGGCTGACATCAAACAGTTGCGTCGTGAATACAACGGCATTGACACTAGGAGTAATGACATCGGAAAAGGTGGCTTGTATCCGCTGAAACGTCACAGTCGCAACGATACTGATTAACAATATGATCGACAGTAGCAGTATCACTCCAGAGTACATTCGAACTCGAATGCCCTTTAAGGAAGAGTTGAATTTGTGCTTAGTTCTCATGGTGACAATTCGCGGTTATCCAAAGCAGCCACTTCGATTGGTTTTCTTGGATCCACCGTTTGGCTGCAGACTCCTTTGAATACCCCTCGAAATCAACAAGTGCTGCGATTTCGGATAATTCCTCATTGTTGAAATCCATATTTTTAGTCACATCATAAGCACAGGGTGAATGATTTTTTAGGTTTTTCCAGCTTGCCTTTTTTATCCAGCCCGACTTGGGGTTTCCACAGTCGTGAGTCCGTGCGGGATTGATGCCCCAATTCGCATCGTCGATACAATCTGAATGAAACTCTGGGAATTCGATAAATTGGCCTTTATACATGTGCTCGATGGAGTTGGGTGTCCAGTTAAAAATAAGTATCGGTCGTTGTTGGCTGTAAGCGACTTCGAGTTCTGCCCAAAGCGTTTCTGCTTGTGAGGCAACGTGTACAATAAGCTCCAGTTTTAGTGCATCAATTCGTTCTTGAAAGTGTTTTTCCCATGGTCCGGTGAGTAGCCTTCCTCTTCCAAAGGTATCCGCGGTTTGAAATAACTTGCTGCATTTTCTTAAAGCTTTCCAGTTGGGTAGGTCAGGGCAGAGGTTTAGTACGTATTCAGGGACCCACCACTCTTCTCGCGAGAATGCGGTATATTGGCCAAGGTCTTCAATTTTTCCTTTTTCTAGTTCGTTTTCAAAGTCACGCTTCATGGTGCCTTCCCAAACCTCCACTTGAATGTGTATCAATCCGTAAGACATGGCCTCAAATTGGCGGTAAGTATCGGTGGGACGATAAGTAATCGTAACGCCCTGTTTTTTAAGGATGTTACCTAGAATATGAGCAACAACTAATTGGCTGCTCCAATTATTTTCGGCGATAATGACTTGATGAGATTCGCTGCTTGCTGCGTTATGGGCAAAAATGGAAATAAAAGCAGTGAATATGAAGAACATTTTTAACATCATTATGAGCCATATCCTCAATCTGCCTGGACATAAGTATAGAACAAATGAGATATATCGGTTGGTTGTAGAGTCAAACCGAGTGTTTTGTTTTGGTGGAAATTCAAATCATATTCGGTGAAATTAGATTAGAGCATCGCCGAGTAATGAATCATCGCGTATAATTTATTGAGAAATAAGACAAAAATGAGGCGAATATGCAATTTGGCGGGATGCACTTTAAGGTATTGGTTCTGGTAATGACGCTTTGTACGAGCGTCGTGAAAGCAGAAAACCCTTATTCTTGCAGCAGTTCAACAAAATTGGGATACGAAGTGAAATGGACTGGTGCCTATAAAGGCTCTGCGAAAGGAGAGCGCGGTGGTCGATATTGGGCGTTCATTGGTGAAAGCATTTATTTTTATCTCCAAACACCTTTTCGCCAAGAACTAGGACAACTTTCTGTAGCGCATCGAAAAACAGAAATCGATTACTCTCCGGGAAATGTCTACCAATTAGATATAGGCGCGAAAAAGAATGATGATGATCATGCGGTGTTGCAATTAAACAAACCTTGGTTTGAGGGAAAGTCATTCACTGGTTCGGGTCAATTATCGTTTGAGGTTTTTGTTTTAAACCCTACGCGTCATCCTTGTTTTAAAGGGGAGGGGGAGATGACATTTAAAAATGCGGAGGGGGAAGAAGTGACTGTGAACGTTGTATTCGCGGTGGATGTTGCTGGCTCCAAGTTTCGTAGTTAAATGTTGGAATACTCATTGAAGCCAGGAGCCTTAGGATGAATGGGAGCCCAGCTCATCAATGAAATGATTTAACGTTACGAAATTTAAAGAGAGTAAAAGAAAGATTTTATTGATGGGTTTCGCTGCGCTCCACCACATCCTACGAGGTTTTACTTTCCCTTAAGGTTGCAAAAACTCCGTACGCCAACCGCTATCTGTTTTTACATAACGCAATCGATGGTGCAGTCTGTGGTCAAGACCCTGCCAAAACTCGATAGAAGTGGGGACAATGCGATACCCTCCCCAGTGCTTTGGGCGCTCAATGGGCTTATTTTTGTATGCATCGATGATGTTTTTAAAGTTAGTTTCGAGTTTTTCCAAAGAATCAATGGTTTCACTCTGTTGTGAGGCGATAGCGGCAAGCTGACTCCCTTCTGGTCGAGAGTAAAAATAACGATTGGATTGCTCTCCACTGACTTTTTCAACCACGCCTTCAATACGAATTTGACGTTGAAACTCTTTCCACCAAAAGTTAGCGCAAATATTGGGGTTTTGCGCCAATTCTTTTCCTTTTCGGCTGTTGTAGTTGGTATAAAAAACAAAGCCTTGTTCATCGAACTCTTTTAAAAGTACAACACGGGTCGTCGGCTTACCTTGATGGTCGACGGTCGCGATATTCATACCGCAATAATAGACGTCATCCAATTCTTTTGCGGCGCTGAGCCAATCGCTAAATAAAACAAAAGGATTGTTTTTGGGAGCGTTTTGTATGTTCATAGTGTTTTCAGTTTTACAATTGAAAGTGAGTGATGATGTTGATGATTTTCGTTATTAGGTGAAGAATCTATCGGGTGCTGAGAATGCTCTATAGTATGTGCCGAGTGGTTGGAATGATCGGAGTGTTCTCCATGCGCAAACACAGAATAAATTCCCCAAACGCCAAACAGGGCCATCATCGCCGCTAAAAAATACCTTATCCAAGCTTTACGTAACCATTGAGCAATACTGCTAAAACCAATGCCCATCAGTAACATGGGAGCGAATGTTCCGATACCAAACGCTAGCATAAAGCCAACACCTTGTGAAATTCCGCCTTGAGCAGTAGCGATACCGAGCGCAGAATAAACCAAACCGCAAGGAATGAGCCCCCAAAGCATGCCCGAAAGTAAAGCGTGAAAAGGCGAGGCGGAGGGCGTAATTTTTTGTGTTAATGGTTTTATTTTTTGCCACAGCTTTTGTCCGGTTTTTTCTAACAGCAGTAACCCCGTCCACCATTGGGTTAAATACAAAGCTGTCAAAATCATTAATACTCCTGCGAGCACTCGTAGCGCACTTAACCCTCCGAACGTTTCTGAAATATTGCTGATTACTCCAGCGAGAACTCCCAAAATAGCGTAGGTGCTAATACGACCAAGATTGTAGAATGCATTGGTGATGCTGGATTGTACAAAAGATTGGTTGCGAGCCGAAAATGAGAGTGCAGTAACAATTGCTCCGCACATTCCTACGCAGTGTAAGCTGCCTCCCAGCCCCAGTAATAATCCCGTTAAAATTGATTCAGTCATTGTGTGGTTTGAGTTGTGATGGTTTTTGTTCAGTGTGGCTTTCGGTAGTACGACTTTTATATTCTTTGACCAATCGAATAAAGTCGTGCGGATTTCGATCAAGCGACGTTAAAGGAATATAAAGGTCGGCACCTAAGTTTCGTTTAAGTTGTGATAACCGAGCGGCGAACATACCCTTTAATCCGGTCACTTTAGTGCCATCTTTCATACGCCAGCTTTCTGCATCTTCTTGCAAATGGGTGATGTCATCGCTTCGAAACTGAGCTTCTAATAAAGCGACATGCAGTAAACTCCGGTACTCATGAAAAAGAGATCTCGCCAGCCTGGGTGAAATAGAGTGAATTACGGGTGAAAGATCCCACACCTTGAGCCCCAAATAATGTAATTCCGTTTCACCTTGGCCTTTGTTGACATGCAAAGGGGTGAGATCGATGATGTTGGCCCAACTTAAACGAATCTCACCTTGCCTAAAAAACCACCGTAACTCCCGTTCATTTAATTGAAAGCTGAACTCGGGCTCCATCCATTTAGAAACACCAAATATTAGGAACATAAACCCGATAAGGAGTAACGTATAGGCGGGTATTCTGACGCCGGACTGCATTAATAGGAGTGCTGTGATAAAACCAATAACGCCTATTAATGTAAAAGCGAGATGATTGCGCCGGGACATAGGGCGAATATTAATGGGGTCTATCATCGTTTTTTTGTTGGTCTTTGTCTGACTTTTCGGTATTGCGGGGGGCTGGGTTTTCCGAGTCATCATCAAAAAGTATTTTATAGGCAGGAGACTCCAAATCGGAATATTGATCAGACTTTACAGCCCAAATAAAAGCGGCAATTGCCAGAGCCAATAATAAGATGGCTATTGGGATAAGCCAGTAAATAACTTCCAAATTAGGTTTCCTCATGTATTAGTCGGGCGATCATAAACGGATAAACGACTTGCAACAATAGTGCGCTCAATATAGTTGATAATAATTCAATAAATTCAATGGGATAAGTCTTTAGTGATTGCGTAGATGAGAATTGATGTCGCTGCGTTTAGTGCTAAAGTTATATTAAAGTTATGCAAGAAAGGCCAGGGTTCATGCGGTTCACCAAGAGTTTGAGTATATTTCTGCTATTGAACCTGCCTGTTTTTGCCATTGGAAGTAACGCCCAGACCGATGTGGGTAACGAGTTAATGGACTTAACACTCAAAGAGCTGCTGGCCGTTTCTCTTCAGGAACGTAAATCACTGGGTATTTTTTCCATTGATAAGGAAAAACCGGGTAAGAGCAGCATTAATATCGGAATGATTGTTCCATTTTCCTCGTCTCCCGTAATATCTGCGAAACTCCTAGCAGGTGCCCAAATAGCCGTTGCTGAAGTGAACAAGTTGGGGGGGATTGGTGGTAAAAAAGTGTATTTAGTGGCCGGAGACAGCGCATCTAGCGTTAAAGCGGCGACCGCAGTCGCTAAAGAAATGGTCTCGAAGTATCGAGTAATAGCGATTATCGGCCCCGTCTACTCCAGCCTTGTGGAGCTGGTTGCTTTACAAGTGACAGTACCTAACGAAGTACCCATCCTATTAGCCAGTGCTTCCGCAACACATATTTCAACCATTCCGGATAATGATTTGATCTTCCGAGTCGCGCCAACCAATAAACAAATTTCTGACGCTTCGGTTAATCAGCTTCTTAAACGAAATATTAAGCGACTGGCGGTCTTTTATCAAAACGATGAGTATGGAATAGATTTATTTCATTTATTTAAAGCCAATAAAAAATCGCAGTTTATTGAGCTTTCTTATGTTAAAGCGATTCGAGAGGTTGTGGACTACTCCATTTATGACTTTAAAGAAGATATTGCTACGGCAAAAAAGAAAAATGTTGAGGCTTTTTATTTACCGATTACATACGAGAAGAAACAACTGGATCTTATCGAGTATATTATGAAATCGTATGATGGACCATCACCTTCCATTTATCTTCCCGAATATTCCAATTATGCCGAAGGCAAGTTTCCAAAAACGGATACGAAAATCATGTGCGTTTTTGGTGTTTCCGTTGCAACCGACGAAGCGAAGGTGGCGGTTATAAACCAAAAAATACAAGAGTATTTAAAAGTTGGGAAACATCACTTTTATACCGCATTGGTTTATGATTCTGTTTACTTAATTGTTGCAGCAAGTTTGAAACAACGTGAGTTGGGAAAATCATTGAAGGCGTCCCTTCGAGCAATAACAAACATTGGTGGTCAAACGCTTGATTACTCTCAGGTGATGTTGGATAAAGAATGGCCGAAAAATGAAGCGCTATTTAAATATTCCGGTTTGAGTGGAGAGGTTGCGTTTGATGAATTGGGTGATCGGGAAGGCATTGTATTAGAAGATAAGTCGTATCACAGTGACTTCGGTACTTTATGTGATGAACAACTTAATTGAATGAATACAGGGTATGGGTGACGCTATGTGGGGAGTAAGCGAAGACAGTCGACAGCTGACTCTGAGTATTCTAAAGAGTGATGTGTAGGTGAGTTTGTTTCGAGTTGGTGTTTTATTAACGGTCATTTCGATTTGGATGTCATGCACTTTCGGTGATGACGGCGAATCGGATAACGCTCTGTTTAATTACAGTTTAAAAGAGTTGATGTCTGTTTCATTACGAGAAAAAAAGCCGTTAGGAATATTTTATGAAAAGGATAATGCACCGGCTTACGATTCAGTCAATATAGGTATTTTGGTACCGTTTTCGGAGTCGCCAGAGTTATTTGCTAAATATATTCGAGCTGCGGATATGGCCGTGGCAGAGATTAATAAAAATGGAGGCGTGTTAGGAAAAAAGCTGGTGTTGATTCGAGGCGACAGTGCCGCCGATATTGTTAATGCTGCGAACGTTGCTAACCAAATGATCGAAAAGTATCGGGTTAAACTGTTTATTGGTCCTATGTATTCCAGCCTTGTCAATTCAGTTGCCATAAAAGCGGCGATTCCAAGCCAAGTGCCCCTCATTTTAGCAAGCGCAACCGCTTCCGATATTAGTCAAATGAAAGACGATGACTTGATATTTCGAATATCCGCGAACAATCGGAAAATGTCGGAAAGTGTGCTTTCTCTAATGAATCGCTTAAACCTTAAGCGTGTTGCTGTTTTTTATCAAGATGATCGTTATGGAATTGACTTTTTGAGAAATATTGAAGACCTATCACAACATTACGGCGTTAAGATTGGTTACCAGAAAGGCCTTAAGTCAACAATTGATTATGCAAAATATTCCCTTAAAGAAGAGTTGGACGAATCAAAAAAACGGAAGGTCGAAGCTTACTTTTTGCCATTGATCTTTGAGAAAACACAATGGGCCGTTATTGCAAAAATCATTCAATTTCAACAAGAGCCGATACCGCCCATATTTATACCTGAGTACACAAATTATACGATGCGTGATTCTGGTAAGCATGCGTGTGTTTATGGTTTGTCGATAAAAATTCTGAAAGAAAAAGTGGCCGAACTCAATCGAGATATAAATGCTTATCTTGAAACAAACAGTCGGCATTTTTATGCTGCATCCGTTTACGATTCCGTTTATTTATCGGCAATTGCATTATCGCTTAGTGAAAAGTTCGACTTGGCGCTTCCGACGGCAATTCGTCGAGCGACTGCTCAAGATGGCAATGAAATCAGTTACTTAAATTATCGGGCATTGTCAGAAATGTTAGCATTGCATGGTCAATTACAGTTTGTAGGTGTCACTGGTAAAGTCAATTTTGATTCACAAGGTGAAAATACCGGGATAGCACTAGAGTACACTGGTTACCATAACAGCTTTGGTAAAGGTTGTTATTTGTCATTTTAAAAGCAGACTAAAACTTAGTTTGAAATGGGAGTCGGTGGTTGAACTTGCATCATTAAATCATTATCCCATTCCCCAATAACATTAATGTGCGCTAACGCTCCTAGTAAAACGGCTTCTATTAAGTTGTGGTTGACATAGGCATGTATACCCGGTTGTTTAAATTCATATAATGCAGCAACGGCTGCACCACCCGGTACAAACCACGTTTCCATGTCTTGGAGTGGCGCGTTAGAAAAAGAGCCACCTTGCCAAACCAAGTCGGCATGACCCCCAATGATGTGTGGGCGAGAATCTCTATTGGCTTGAGAGTGAATGAATAATACTTTTTCACCGACGGCGGCTTGAAGAGCATTGGTACCCGTAAGTGCCCCAACACGACCATTAAACACAACATGTGATGGTGTTAAAGATCTCATTACCGTTTCGGTAGGACTCACTGCAGTATGTAGATCGGAATATCGGACAAAATTTCCCTGTGCATCTTGTGGAATATAAAAATCTTGTTCTCCTAGGTAATAAGCTTTGTCATAAGTGATTTTACGATTTTTTGCATCTCGTAAACCATTTTTGGGTAATACCATCACAGCACCATTCATACCTGCAACAACATGAAAGGGAGTAATGCTTCCGCCTGGAGCACAATGATAGACAAAAACACCTGGTTTAGTTGCTTTAAAGCGTAAAATAGTCTGTTCTCCTGGGTTTATGCGAGTCAAGGTTCCGCCGCCCATTGCCCCGGTAGCGGCATGAAAGTCGATGTTATGAAGCATGGAGTTTGTTGATGGGTTGATCAGTGTCAGCTCTAAATAATCGTCTTGATGCAATACCATGATAGGCGCTGGAACGGTGCCGTTGTAGGTGAGTGCTTGAGCGAACACGCCATCATCGATTTCGATTTCTTTTTCTTCGATTGTTAAAGTGACTTCTACAATTCGCGGTTGACCGTGATACGTTTGCGAGTGTTCTGGCAGTGCAGGTGGCGACACCAAATACTGTTGAATTCGTTCCATTGAAAATGAAAGTGGGTTGAACGATGTGAGTAGAACAAGTAAATACACCGGTTTTGAAAATACATTCATACATAACTCGCAGAAGTGAGAAGGGTTAATGGCAAAAAAAAGTGTGCTTAGTAGGTAGGTGTAGGTTGGAATATTTAATATGGGAATATTGATTTTGCGATAAGTAATACTTTTGATATTTTTTGATTAAAAATGTGAGATTTTTTTAGGGTAAGTTTACAATGTGAGATTGATTAAATATTAAGTGTTATGGAAGGCGAGGATACTCGCCTTCCGTTTTTTTATTAGGGGCGTTGAATTGTTGCCATTTGATCAAGATATAAAGGCGACTCGGCTTTGTAGTAAGCTGGCGCAAATGCACTTGCGTCAGGATGATTGCTTCCCTTTAATTCAATACGAAGGGTGTAGCTGCCGATCTCTAAAGCATTACCGTTAAAGTCAACGAGGTCAATTTCCCCACCAAAGCGTTTTGTGCCGCCTGCAGGAATTTCAATGGTTTGCATTGCCATCATAAAGTGCTTGTTTGCAGACCATTTGTTAACCACTTCACCGTTGCTGTTAATAATTTCTATATCGAAAGTTTGTGAAGAATTAAAGTGGAAGGACTCTGCATTATCCGAGAAGTTTTCGACCGTTAGATAGGCTGAAACTTTAGATTGCTGGTTGGTAATAACTCTTCCCGCAGGAAAGCGAGCAGAGACTTCAATGCCGTTAAAAATGGGGTAAACAACGCCGCCAATTTCGGCGCTGGTCATCTCAACGGTCACTGGTCCTGCAATGCTTTGATAGCTGTAAGCCACCAACCCCACATTCTTTGCAAAAACGGCAGAGGCTAAACCTGCATCAGCACATTGGCCTGATAAATTAAGCTCAACGCTGTCGTTAAATGTACCACCTTGAACTTGCAGACTTGTGTTTTTGCGAGTTAATACGGCGGTATCTGTGCATCCATCGATGTTGACGGCGTACTCTGTTCCTTCAACATCATCAAAATTGACGAGTAATTGAGTGTTTCCATTTTCATCGTACCAGTATACTTTTTGGCTGCTAGTAGAAGTCCAAACCCATTGGTTTTGTTTTCCCAAAAAGTTGGAGTACTTTTTCCAGTTGTTACCGTAAGTATCAACAATATGCATTGATGTATTATTGCTGAAATTTTTGTAGTCCAATTCTTTCATGTTGATGTAGTCGTTAGCGAAGGATGTATAACTTGCCAATGTTAACGAACCTAATGCGAAAGTTTTCAGTAAAGCTTTCATGGTTGTATCTCCTTGATCAGATGAATGAGTTTTGTCGTGGGACGGGGGTATTATTTGTGACATTGCTCACAGTTCAATTTATATTTTTTTGTTGTTGTCATAAGAAAAACTTATTCACTCAGGTGGAAGTCGTTATTCGAAAGGCATACAAAACTCTGTGTCAGTAATGTTTCACTAAAAAAATATTTTAAAATATATTTATATGAGATTATTTTGTGGTGTATGTGAACAAGTTAAAAGCAAAGGATGACTGTTTTAAAAGCGAAGCAATGGGGAAATTATGCATAAAGTAAAGCGGCAAATCGTTTGATCACAGTTGTTTTATTGAACTTGTATAAGGCAAAAAAAGACAAGTTACACCAGCGAGTTTCGAGTAGTGGCATTTAAAATCTTGATAAAGTAGAGTTTAAACATTCACATTATTCTCGCAACTCGCAACTCGCAACTCGCAACTCGCAACTCGCAACTCGCAACTCGCAACTCGCAACTCGCATCTCGATTATTTTGTAATCGTCAGCATATATTCGGCAACGGCGAGCCTCAAATCTTCTGATAGGTAATTTTGAGGAGGCATTTCCGGATAGTCTTCGCGCTTTTTGACTGGGTGACTGATGTAATCGACAATACCGCTTGGGTTGTCCATATAAAGCGCTTGAATGACTTGAACAGGAGGCCCTATCATTCGAACATTATACGCATGACAACCGGCGCACACGCCATAATACACTCGCAATGCTTTTTCTTCTGCGGCAATTTGACGCGGTTCAACTGGCTCAGGCAATAAGTAGGTGGTGGTGCCGTAAGTGGTGTTGAATGCGCAGCTTCCAAACTCATCGATTCCATAAGTTAAGTATTTTTGGCGGTTATTGATGCAGCTTTCTTTGCTTTCACCAACTCTAATAATATCCGGGCCTCGATTCATGAGTTTAGTCAGCATTAACGCTTTAATTTCGTCAATGGGGTTGTTCCCATTGTTATACATAACATTATTTAAAATGGCGATTTTGTCTGAGTTGGGTTCCGCTTCCGGATCGAGTGTTAAATTAGCAGCATGGCCATGATCGGTAATGAGAATGCCAGCATTGTCATTTCCAACAATGACATTGTTTTCCATGGTTACTTCATCGGCAGCCATTATCAGTATGCCAGTACCTGGAGGGATTCCCGCTACTATTGACCCAGGTGCACCAAAATTTTCATGGTTATTATTAACGACAAAATTATCGCGAAGAATAACATCGTATGTTGTTTTTATGGGAAGCCCAGGCGTTATGAAGACCAAAATACCACCGGTATTGTTGTGCGCGTAATTGTTTTCAACGATGGCGTGACGGGTATTTTCAATTTCAATGCCGGCGACATTGCCATACACTTCATTGTGGGCAACATGAATGTTATCGCACATGCCAACATAAATAGCCGCGTCTTCGATACCCGTTAATACGTTGTATTCGACCAACCCATTTTTACCAAACTCAGGAAAGATACCGTAGACGCCTGTATCGATAATGATATTATTGCGAATAATAAAATTATTGCCTGCTTGTCCCATTACACCATTGCCTTTGTAATGGGTAATTTTGAAGTTTTCTACGGTGAAGTTATTGCCAGAGTATAAAATAGCGTCGTTCAGCTTTTTTTCACCTTCAAGTGTCGGCCATTCACCCTTAATAATTTGACCTGATAACGTGATATTGTCTTTGTCGATGTACACCGTTTCTTTATAGGTTCCAGGCATTACCTTGATGATATCGCCTGGTTGTGCACGATTCACAGCTGCTTGAATCGAATCGCCATCGTTAACGATGATTTCTTGTCCATTCACTTTGGGCAATATAATCGTTGGTACTTTGCCATACGGATTGGAAGTATCATTACTTTGTTGTTGATACCGATTAGCATCACCAACAATCACACCCGAATTATCGACATTCGCTTGCCCCACAAAGTAGCCGATCGCTAAACAGACAATAATAAGAAAGAGAGCGGGCCATTTTTTCATTATTCTTCTCCTGTAACACTTTCTGAGTTGCTTTGGGGGTGTCTTACCAATTGATGATTATGAGAAATAGGGTTTAATCCAGAAGGCAGTTGACTGGGAACTCTTGGCGTGAAGCTTTCATCCGTTAGTGTGTGTAAAAAGTCAACCAACCTATCCAGTTCGGTGTCGGTTAAATTCGGCTCCCAAATATGCCAATGCAAAAGTAGATTTTGATCGTCTGGCACCGCATGGCCTCTACCTTTGGTATAAAACTCGACAGCTTCACGTAAGGTTTTGAACTGTCCAGCATGCATGTAAGGGGCCGACTGAACAATATTACGCAAACTGGGTACTTTAAAGCCGCCTCGCAAATCTGGATTGTTGTAAGTTTTTTCAGCACCCACATCAAATGCTTTACCTGGTGGCTCAGGTGTACCCAGTACGGCGACTTGTTGATTGGTGAACAATGGTGGGGTATGGCATTCGGCGCATCGTGCGACAAAGGAACGAAAAATATTTAATCCTTCAATTTCGTTTTTTGAAAGTGCTTGAGTATACCCGTGTGCGTATTGATCGTATCGGCTGTTTAATGAAATTAACGATGACTCAAATGCTGCGATCGCAAGGTAAATTTGATCCAAAGTAATGACCGACTGATTGGGAAAAGCTTGAGCAAACAGTTGTCGGTAAATAGCGTTGTTGTTCAAATCGTTTAATAGTTGCTCTGGAGTATTCGCCATTTCTTTTTCGGCATAGAGTGGTCCTATCATTTGCTGTTCTAAAGTTTTTGCGCGTGCGTCCCAAAAAAACGATTGCAGAAAGCTGACGTTCCATAAGCTCGGAGCTGAGCGATCGGCTAATCGATTGTTAACACCGATACTTTGTGCAATTCCGTCACTGAAACCTTTATCCGGTTGATGACAACTGGCGCAAGAAATCGAGTGATCGGCCGAAAGTAAGGGATCAAAAAAGAGATAGCGTCCCAGATCGATTTGTTGAGGTGAAAAGCCATCTCGATGTGGTGGCAGTGCGGTTTTTAATCCGCCTACACCTTTACCATTAAGCGAGTCGTAAAATTGATAGAGGTTACGCAACATGCATTGATTTTCGACGGGCTCAAAACCAGGAGGGCAATATTCTGAAAGTTTCCAGTTAGTTTTTGCGTCATTCGCAACACAATTGCTTGAAAACAACAAAATGATGGTGAGTAATAACAAAATAAATTGATGCATAGGCGTTATAACGTTTGAATGTAGGCAACGACATCGTGCATGGCTTGTTCATTGGCCAATAATTTCGCCATCATTGCCATTTGCTGCCCATATTTATCTTGGGGATGCTCGCCCCGTTGCCCATTTTTAAACTTTTTTAATTGCTCTACTAAATAGGCGTTTCCTTGTACCTTTAAAGTGGGGGCATTTAGTGCTGGATTACCATTGGCATCGGCTGCGTGGCAAGCCGCACAGTTTGATTGGTAGATTTTTTTACCCGATTCGCTGTTACCCGTTATCGCATCTTGAGCGTTTACAGCGGGTAAATTACTGACGTTGGTTGCTATTTCAGAAATGGCGTTGTCATCGAGCATAGCTGCAAAAGCTGTCATCTGCTGACCGTTTAAATCATCACTGGCCGTACCGCGGTATTTATTTTTGAATAAGAGTATTTGACGCTTGATGTAGTCGGCGTCTAAGCCGGCGAGCCCCGGTGCATTTAATGCCGGGTTTCCTTCTCCTTTAGCACCGTGGCAGGTCGCACAAACGGTTGCGTATTGGTCTTGCGCTGCAGCAGTTGAAACGAATGTCCCATAAAGGGACACGCTAATAAGAGCAAATAAGATCGTACTGAGCTTTGATTGAATCATAGTTATTGGTACGTAAGTGCTATTTAAGTCAAGTTTGCTACCTTAGCGATTAAATTTCAAGCTGTTTTTTTATTCAAAAATGAAGAGTGGCAGAGTGCCGTAGGATGTGGGGAGCGGAGCGTAACCCATCAGCCGATGAATGATGGGGTTTATCCATTTTACTTGTCTATGCTTATTGAACCGTTTGGTGTTTGTTTTTTTACTTTTGAGGGTTGGTGCATAAAATGAAGGTCATCATAAACGAATACAAAAAATTTGCGCTTAAAGGCAATGTGTTGGATATGGCCATCGGCATTGTGGTTGGAGGAGCGTTTGCAACCATTGCATCGAGCCTTGTTAATGATCTGGTCGCCCCAGTTTTAGGGGTGATGATCAGTGGCGTTGATTTGGCTGATCTATTTATTGTGATAAAAGAAGGTAAAATGGGGGGTGAGTACTCGAGCTTAATTCAGGCCAAAAAAGACGGTGCGGTGACATTAAACTTTGGCCTTTTAATCAATGCAATTATGAGTTTTTTAATCGTTTCATGGATAGCGTTTTTCTTTGTGAAAGGCATCAATCGATTACAGAAAAAGGAAGAAAATAAAGACGTTAAAGAGCAAAAAGAATGTTTGTTTTGCTTTAGTAAGATCGACAAGCGAGCGATAAAGTGCGCTTGCTGTGGTGCTGCGTTGGATTAATCATTGTGTAGTTTGTAGGATGGGGGGAGCTTTGCGTAACCCATTATTGATTCGTTATAAACGATGGGCTAACACCCATCTTACAAAGAACAAATTATTTCACATTAAGAGCATAACAAAAAATGCTCGCATCATTCAGGCGTTTGATTTTCGAATGGATAAAAGCTTGAAAAAGTCTCACTAGAGTTTTTTCAATCGCAATGCATTTAAAACCACAATCAAAGAGCTTAACGTCATGCCAATCGCTGCCAGCCAAGGTGGGATCCAACCCGCTGCCGCTAAAGGAATAGCACAAAAGTTATACCCTAAAGCCCAAAACAGATTTTGCCGGATGATGCGTTCGGTTTCTTTTGCTAAGGAAAGCGCATCAATTAAAGTTGTCAGCTTTTTACTGGTTAAAACGGCGTCGGCGTTGAGCTGTGTCATGTCTGTTGCTGTATCTATGGCGACACCTACATCCGCTTGTGCCAGTACCATTGAGTCATTCAGGCCATCACCAACCATCATGACTCGTTGTCCTTGGCTTTGATAGACTTTCAATTGTTCAGCCTTTTTCTCTGGTCGTAAGTTTCCTAATGTGTCATCAATGCATAAGCGGCTTCCTAATGCCGATACTCGTTCTTGCTCATCGCCACTTAATAAGGCTGTTCTCAAATGTTGCTTTTTTAAAGTATCCATGAGTGAAGGCGCGTCTTCTTTCAACCGATCGGAAAGGATAAACGTTGCAATGTGTAGTTGATCTTTTGTGAGATAAATAGGCAGTTGATCACGAGCCAAAGCAATGGGTTCTACCCCGCAAAAGTGAGCATTACCTAATCGAAATATTGATTCACTTGATTGTGCGGACAATCCTGAGCCGGGGTGATTGATAATTGCTTCGAGTGCCACATTACTTTCATCAAATAAGTGAAACGTTTTTGCGATGGGATGCGTTTGATGGCGCTCCATAGCACAAGCAATTTGCAAAGCCTCTTCTTTACTCATGTTGTTGTGCGAGACGATGCGCTCTATTTTTAATTGACCTTCAGTTAAAGTGCCCGTTTTATCAAAGGCGGCGACATCTATATTCGCTAAAGATTGTAGTGTGTGGGGTTTTAAGATTAAAAAACCTAATTGACTTAAGCGGTGTGTAGCTGCAGTTAGCGCTGCAGGTGTTGCCAGTGATAACGCACAAGGGCAACTGACAACCAAAACACTAAGTGCTACCCAAAGTGCTTTATCGGGTTGATGTATAAACCAGAGTCCATATACCGCAGTGACAATTAATAAAATGGAGAATACAAACCAATGCGCAATACGATCGGCCAATTGCCCAATAGGTGGTTTATGCAAACTGGCTTGTTCTGTCATACGTTCTAATGCGGAAAAGTACGTGTTTTCTCCAATCGCGGACACTTGCATTTGAAACGCTTGAGCATCGTTAATGCTTCCGGCGAGCAAGTGATCACCTGTTACCTTTTTCTTCGGTGTCGACTCACCGGTAAGAAGTGATTCGTTCACATGACTTTCACCTCGATACAAATAACCATCAACGGCAATGGTTTCGCCGGGACGAATCAATAGTCGATCACCAATACTCACTTGATGGAGTGGAATATCTTGCTGATTTTGACCCTGTATGACAGTAACGGATAGCGGTAAACACTGGCGTTGATTTTGACTCGCCATGGTTGCCTTTAAGCGTAAGCGGTGTTCTAAAAATCGACCCAGCAATAAAAAGAAAATAAACATGGAAACGGAGTCAAAATAGACTTGGCCATTTCCTTTTATCGTCGCCCAAATACTGGCAAGGTAGGCGAGCGATATCGCCAGTACAACAGGTACATCCATCACCAGCTGTCGTGCTTTTAATCCATACCATGCATTTCGATAAAAGGGAAACCCGGCATAAAGGACAATGGGTGTAGCAACCAGGCCGCTGATCCAATGCAGAAAATTTTGATGCGTGACATCGATGCTGTCAACGTCACCTAGGTAAAGTCCAAGTGCAAACATCATCACTTGCATCATGCCCAACCCTGCAACTCCTAAACGTATGAGATAATTTCGATTTTCCTTATTTAAGTTTTGCTCGCGCAGGTTTTGTTGAAAAGGATAGGCTTTATAGCCTAGGCCATGGATTAGTTTGATAACTTTACTTAAAGGTTGTTGTTCGTCATTCCATTTGAGCTTGAGTCGGTGACTGATTGGATTCACCTGAACTTGCTCAACACCGGCTTCTTTTAACAGTCGACTTTCAATTAACCAGCTACAAGCAGCGCAAGTCATTCCATCAATAGCCAGTTCGGTACTGCAAAGCCCATCGTTCCGAGATACAAAGGATTGTTGAACACGTTGATCATCTATTAAGTCGATATCACGTAATTCTTGAGGAATTAAGCTTTCTGGTTTAACGGAAACTTCTGTTCGAAATTGGTAATAATCATCGAGCCCGTTTTCGATGATGGCTTCCGCTACTGCGTGACATCCGAAGCAACAGAACCAACGCGTTTGTTGTTGCCATTCGAGTGTTAGCTCAAGCGTTTTCGGTACTGATTGTTCACAGTGAAAACAAACCCGGCTCATTGTGCCTCAAGTAGAAAATTGGGCTGCTGTTTTGGGTGCCACCGAGAAAGCACTTCCCATTGTTGATCGGGTGGGTAAAGTTTGAGTCGATAGTTTACAGAAGCCAGTTGCACATTGGTCGCTCGAAAAACGCCTGGCGTTTCAGTTGGGTTCATTACCAGTGTGGTGTCTTTATTTTCATCCACGGGATGCTGCACGAACAAATAGAGCAGAGGTTGTGTTATTTGAGTTTCACTTTTTAGAGTGAGGGTATTGTTGTTGTAAGTTAAGTGAAGCTTTAAGCCAAGAGCGACCGCTTTTTGTTGACGCTCAATGGATTCGTTAATTGCGAGCCCTTCTTTATAGTAGTCTGACTTAACTAAGCTGTCGGCGTTTTGTGTCGCGATAATAATAGTCGCAATACCAGCAATCACTACCGAGCCGGGTAGGGCGATTAAAAACCAAGGCCAGGCTTGTTTGTACCAAGGTTTGGTGTCTTCTACAGGTGGTTTCATATTTGGCTCGTGTTTGGTTATCGTTTTTAAAACTTATTGCTTGGATGAATTCGTCACTCGTAACTTGCTTAATGACTTTTTATCGTGCCAATGCGGGGCCGATAAATCGAGCTTCTTCCTTCTGTTCAATTGAGGCATCGTCTTGTGAACGGATGGAAAAATAAATGGTGTTCGACGTTCTGGTTAAATCGCCCGGATCGACGGCGACACGAAAGGCTAAAGATTTAACCGCTCCCGAAGTAATATGAAACCTTGTATTTCCGGACACTTTCATATCCGGTAAACCAGAGATTTCGATCTCGTAATTGTGATCTTTCTGATCCATATTAGCGATTTTAACGGTATAAATGTTTTCTACCAAACCTTCAGACGTTTCCACATACAGTCGATTCCGATCTTTGATGATGTCCATTTCTACCGGTGTTCGAAAAGCAATGGCCGTGAAAAAGCCAATCAGTAGTACGCCGAGTAAGCCGCCATAGATCCAGGTTTTCGGTCGCAAAACTTTGGTTTCTCCACCTTCCATGGCGTGTTGCGTAGAATACCGAATGAGCCCGCGGTCGTAACCCATCTTATCCATGACGTCATCGCATACATCAATACAGGCGGCGCAAGCGATGCATTCGTATTGCAAACCGTCGCGAATATCGATTCCGGTTGGACAAACGTGCACACATTGTTTGCAATCGATACAGTCGCCTAACCCTTTTAATTGATATTCATTGTCGGCTTTCTTACGGTGGCCTCGTGTTTCTCCGCGCTTTTCATCATACGCAATAACAAGTGTATCTTCGTCGAACATTACACTTTGGAAACGTGCGTAAGGGCACATGTACAAGCACACTTGCTCGCGCAACCACCCGGCATTGCCATACGTTGCAAATGCGTAAAAGAAGACCCAAAACATTTCCCACGGACCTAACGTCCACTCAATAAGACTGGTAGTGAGCTCTTTTATGGGAGAAAAATAACCCACAAACGTGTAACCGGTGAATAAAGCAAAAGACAACCATAAAAAGTGCTTAGATGTTTTCAAAAACACCTTTCGTGCATCCCACGGTTGCTTGTCGAGTTTCATGCGTTGATTGCGATCGCCTTCAACAAATCGCTCGATCCAAATAAAGGTTTCTGTCCATACCGTTTGCGGGCAGGCATATCCGCACCAGAGTCGACCGGCAAGTGAGGTAAAAAAGAAGAGCGCGAGCGCTGCGATAATCAATAGCCAAGCGAGGAAAATAAAGTCTTGTGGCCAAAAGGTCACACCAAACAAATGAAACTGTCTTGCGGGGAGATCTAGCAGAATTGCTTGGCGACCATTCCATGTCAACCACGGGCCAATATAGAAAAATCCGAGTAATGCCCAAACCGAAAGCACTCGAAATCGCGCGAAAATACCATGAACCTGGCGTGGATAAATTTTTTCGGCACTGACGTAAAGATCGCGAGTACGTTTGACTTGTTCAGACGGCTTGGACACTTTCTTAAAGTCCTCGAGCTTATCAATGATTCTTCGGAAGGCTCAGATTATGAATATCGATTCAATATCCTGTGGTCTGAGCCCGCCAAAGCAAAGCGTTTAAAAGTTACGAAATACCCTACCTCAAGCAAAAAAACGTTAGTTCTTTTCTTGAGAAAGGCTGTACACGTAAGCAGCTACCAAGTGTACTTTGGCTTCGCCGAGTATGTCTTTATGTGCTGGCATATTGCCTTGACGGCCATTACGAATGGTCCGGGCAATGACTTTACGTGAGCCACCGTACAACCAGATGGTGTCGGTCAGGTTCGGTGCTCCAACAGCTTGACTTCCTTTACCGTCAGCACCATGGCAAACCACACAATTTTCTTTAAACAAAGGCTCGCCAAACTTTACTTCATGTTCCGGAGCGGTTGATCCAGAAAGGCTTTTTACGTAGCTGGTGAGATGAGTGATTTGTTCTTCGTTGAATTTATCACTGAATGCTGTCATTGTGCCCGAACGACCTTCCATAATACTTTTCTTGATGGTTTCCGGATCGCCACCGTACAACCAGTCGTTATCGGTCAGGTTCGGATAGCCTGGACTTCCGGCCGCATCACTGCCGTGACAGGCAAAACACACGTTTAAAAAGATGCGTTTGCCCATGTCCATGGCGTCTTCATCTTTTACCAGCTTTTCAATAGGTGTGTTTAAGTATTGCTCGAAAATAGGACCGTATTGGGCTTCAGCAGCTTCAACTTCTTGCTGCCATTCTCCTTCTTTCGTCCACTTTTTGTAGCCAGCGTAGCTACCCAAACCGGGGTAGAGCACCAAATATCCAATACTGAAAACCAGTGTGATGTAAAACATATTGAGCCACCACTTTGGCATTGGATTGTTGTACTCTTCGATACCGTCGTATACATGTCCTGTGGTTTCTTCGCCGTTATCTTCCATTTTTCGGGTCAGATGGAGGACAACAAAACTCCCAACAATCATTATTGCGACGATGATAATGATCCACCAACTCCAAAACTCACTCATTGTTGTTCACCTTGTAACTTGTCACTAGCTTTTTCTTCACTCGAATAATAAATACCATCATCGGCTTCATTGAGTGGCATTTGCGCCGCATCATCAAAACCCGACTTACGTTTTTTGGCGTAAACCCAAACTACCAGTGCGATAAAAAGCACCAGCAGTATCGCGGTTACTATGCCTCGAAATAGGTTGATATCCATCGTCGTTATTTCCGTGCTGCGTGACCGAGCGATTGTAAGTAAGCCACTACTGCGTCGAGTTCGGTTTTACCTTCTACCTCTTTGCTGGCATTGGCAATGTCCTCTTCGCTATAAGGCACGCCAAATTGATCTTTAAAAATACGCAGCTTTTTCGGTGTGAGTTCGGAGTCAATTAGGTTTTCGTCTAACCATGGGAATCCTGGCATATTGGATTCGGGAACCACATCGCGTGGGTTGATGAGGTGGACGCGATGCCATTCATCCGAATATCGACCACCGACGCGTGCCAAGTCTGGCCCCGTTCGTTTGGAACCCCACAAGAAAGGGTGTTCCCAAACGTGCTCTCCGGCAACGGAATAAGGCCCATAACGTTCTGTTTCTGCTCGGAACGGTCTTACCATTTGTGAGTGGCAAACATTACACCCTTCTCGTATATAGATGTCGCGGCCTTCCATTTGCAGTGCGGTGTAAGGTTTTAATCCAGCCACAGGTTCTGTGGTTTCTTTAAGGAAAAACAATGGGACAATTTCTGCTAAACCACCAAAACTGATAACGATGATGGTCAGCAAACCCATTAAACCGATGTTTTTTTCAATCGTTTCGTGTTTCATTCGCGATCTCCTTAGGCGGCAACAGGTTTAGCTTCGGTAGCCGTTTGTGGTTTTGGAGCGGACATGGTACGAAACATGTTGTAAGCCATGATCAGCATACCGCTAAAGAACAATGCTCCTCCCGCAAGGCGAATCGCGTAGTAGGGCTTTTTCGCTTCAAGCGCTTGAACGAAGGTATAGGTTAAGGTTCCGTCGTCATTGAAGGCGCGCCACATTAATCCTTCCATCACACCGGCGATCCACATAGAAGAGATGTATAACACCACGCCTACGGTCGCTATCCAAAAGTGCCAGTTAATGAGCTTAATGCTGTACATTTCTTTTTGACCAAACATTCGGGGAAGCATGTAATACATGGCACCAATGGAAATAAAGGCGACCCAACCCAATGCGCCAGAGTGAACATGACCGATGGTCCATTCGGTGTAATGAGAAAGCGCATTGACGGTTTTAATGGCCATCATTGGGCCTTCAAAGGTCGACATGCCATAGAACGACAGTGAAACAATTAGGAATTTTAATATGGGGTCAGTACGTAACTTATGCCACGCGCCAGACAACGTCATGATGCCATTGATCATGCCACCCCAAGAAGGAGCAAGTAAGATGAGAGAGAAAATCATGCCTAACGACTGAGCCCAATCGGGCAAAGCGGTGTAGTGCAAGTGATGAGGGCCCGCCCACATATAGATAGCAATGAGTGCCCAGAAGTGCACAATGGATAATCGGTAAGAGTAAACCGGACGCTCGGCTTGTTTAGGAATATAGTAATACATCATGCCCAAGAAACCGGCCGTTAGGAAAAAGCCCACCGCATTATGCCCATACCACCACTGGACCATCGCATCCATGGCGCCGGCGTAAGCTGAGTAAGACTTGGTGAGACTTAAGGGAACCGCCGCGCTATTGACCAAGTGCAGAACAGCAACAGTGAGGATAAAGGCACCGTAAAACCAGTTGGCGACGTAAATATGAGCGCCTTTGCGATTAACAATGGTTCCAAAAAAGACGATCGCGTAAGCCACCCAAACCAATGTGATGAGAATATCGATTGGCCATTCCAATTCAGCGTATTCTTTTCCAGAAGTGAAACCTAAAGGTAAAGTGATGGCTGCTAAAACGATAACTAACTGCCAACCCCAGAAAACAAAACTGGCTAAGAAATCACTGAACAAACGCGCTTGGCAAGTACGTTGTACCACATAAAATGAAGTACACATCAAAGCGCAACCACCAAATGCAAAAATTACCGCGTTGGTATGCAGTGGGCGTAAACGCGAATAGGTGAGCCATGGGATATCCATATTGAGATCGGGCCATAAGAGTTGTGCCGCGATTAGCACACCTACACCCATACCCACAATACCCCAAATCACGGTCATGACAGCAAATTGCCGTACCACCGTATAGTTATAAGACGGTGTGTTTGTGTCAGTCATAGTTGGTTCCAAGTGTCTAAGTTAAGGTTTTCACGAAGTGATTGTGCACGGAAGCTCCAATACACAGATTGATTTGGATCAGTCTGTGGTTTTTATGAAAACATGTTGTGAATCGCTGTAAATACAACAACAGCATTGGAGAACTTCCTGAATTTTCGACGTTTTTCTGCGCTTTACGTAATGGCCAAACCAATGGGCTTGATGCAATATCAGCTTTCGGATGGCAAGTCATCAGCAATAGGTGGGTAATTATAACTTATAATTGTGGTTGCGGCGCACAAAAATCACAAAAAATAATAAAGAATGCTTAATAATGTCCGTTTCCACACTATTTTTTGAAAGGCCAGAAAACCCAGCAAGAATTTGATTTTGATCTATATTTTCTTACGGATTATTTAATAACGTTGGTAGAACATTCCAAGACAAGCGTGTTCAAACCAATTCTCTATTGTTGAAACACCGGAGGTATATTATGAGCTTGATGAAATATAAGCCTTGGTCAATGTTTGATCAGTTGCATCGTGACATCAATGATCTGTTCGATAAAAGATACCCTGCCGAGTCTGGCGCGCTAATGAACACCGATTGGCAACCGGCGGTTGATATTCAAGAGACGGATCAAAGCTTTATTATTAAAGCGGATATCCCGGGGGTGAAGCCCGAAGATATTGAAGTGACCGCGCAAGAAGGAACCTTGACAATAAAAGGAGAGCGAAAGTCGGAACTGGATGAAACCAAAGAGGGTGTGCATCGAGTTGAACGAAGCTACGGGAGTTTTTTCCGTTCGTTTTCGTTACCGAATAATGTTAATACGGAAGCTATCGCTGCCAAGTCAGTGGATGGCGTATTAGAGCTCACTTTACCTAAAACCGAACCTCAGCAATCTCGTAAAATTGAAATTGGACGCTGATTTATTCCAATTACCTGGCGCTTTTATCGCGCCAGCTCTTCTCTTTGGTTAACGTCACTTAAACACTATACTGGTCATTGCTGCTCTTTTGCACCGGCATCGACTTAACTTGAGTAAAAGGGAAATCTGACAAAAGAAAAAATAACCGGCGAACTGACATTTTATTAGGCTGTGTCATAATACTTCGCTTTCACTGATGGAGTCATCGAGATGACGCTGTGCCAAAGTAAGCTTCCAAAAGTCGGAACCACTATATTTACAACAATGTCGCAGTTGGCGGCGGAACATAATGCAATTAATTTATCGCAAGGTTTTCCAGACTTTGATGGCCCCGAATTCTTAAAACAAAGAGTCGCTCATTATGTTTCTGAAGGTTTGAATCAATACGCGCCTATGACGGGGCTACCCGCTTTGCGCCAACAAATAGCGCGCAAAACAGAGCTTTGTTATGGCCGTGGCGTTGATGCAGACGCTGAAGTTACGGTTACTTCGGGTGCAACAGAAGCTTTGTTCGCTGCTATTCATACGGTGGTACAAGCCGGTGATGAAGTGATCGTATTTGATCCGGCGTATGACAGCTACGATCCGGCCATTCGCTTGGCTGGTGCAACACCGGTACACGTTTCGTTAAACGATGACTTCACCATTGATTTTGCTGCGCTCGACAAAGCACTCAGTCGCAAAACCAGCACCATCATTATTAACACGCCGCATAACCCTTGTGGCAGTGTATTAACTGCAAATGACTTAGAACAACTGGCACAGCGGGTGCTCAGTGAAAATTTGTTTTTGATCAGTGACGAAGTGTACGAGCATATTATTTTTGATGAGCAAATTCATCAAAGTGTTCATCGATATTCTGAGCTATTCAAACACAGTTTTGTCATCAGTTCTTTCGGAAAAACATTTCATACTACCGGATGGAAAGTGGGTTACTGTATTGCGACACCGGAATTAAGTGCGGAGTTTCGCAAAGTGCATCAATATCTTACTTTTTGTACAATTACGCCGATCCAGGCGGCTCTCGCAGACATGTTGATGGAACATCCCGAACATTGGCAAGAGTTGCCTGCGTTTTATCAACAAAAACGCGACCTATTAAGGCGGTTGCTTGAACCAACACGATTTGAGCTATTGCCTTGTGCCGGAACCTATTTTCAGTTGGTAAGCTATCGACAGGTGAGTGATATGCCTGAACTGGACTTTGCCAAGTGGATGACAGAGGAAGTAGGCATCGCATCGATTCCAATTTCTGTTTTCTACGAAACACCCAAAAACCAACAGTTGATTCGACTTTGTTTTGCGAAAAACGATGAAACTTTAAAATTAGCGGCTGAGAAGTTGGCTCAGGTTTAAACGATTAGAGCAACTTTGAAATGAGATGCCATCTCAAAAGGCATTCTTGAGATGGCTTTTAGGATTTATCGCGTCTAAAAAGCCGAATGGAGCTATTCCTTCGAGGACTTCAGTCGGTTTGTAAGAACGCTCTTTAAGCGCGATTTAGAGCTACCTCCTATCGGAACAGGCTACAAAGCGTAATGGTCTAAATCTTTCCACATGCCTAACGAAAAATCTCATTAAGATAGTGCGCTATGCGAACACCGGCCTGTTTCATTCGTAGTTTAAGCGTTGGTAAGTGCTTATATTGGTAATCCCAACTGATTTTAGGATCGTTGGGGTAAATGGTATCGCGAATTTGAATGCTTTCTGCAATCCAGTCTTTCGGATCGATGGCGTACCAATCTTTCTTATCGTCTTCGGAAATGGTGCGCGTGAGCCATTGCGTCCATTCGGTGTAACTGAGTTGTTGACGATCAATCAGTCCGCTGTCCCATACTCTGTGCAGATTAGATGGCTGCCAAAAAAAGTCGACTTTAAAATCGTTGCCACCTTTGTCGGTGCCGTTTCCTGCATGTAAAGGTTGATGCAAGTCGCCAATAATATGAATAATAAATTTTAATGCTAACTGCTTTTGTTCCAGTGGCGTTTTGGAGCCTTTCAAGTCTTCACGGTACATTTTTAACGCGGTTACCGCATCGCCATGACTGGGAGCTCCCACCTGTTGGTAGGTTTTACCCTTCGGAACGGTGACATAATGGTAAGAGTTAGCCACTTTTTGCCAGAAGTGCTGCGGATTAGACTTCATTTCATCCACATAGGTTGACGCTTCGGCCAGTGATTCATTACCAATGATGTCGCGAATCTGTTTACGCGCTTTCTCAGATAAATACTGCTCGGCAATCGCTCCGGTGACTCGGTGGCCAGTTTGGCCAAAACTAAAGGCATATGAACTGACGAGACAAAGTAACAAAGATAGTGATGCTGCTTTCAGTTTCAACATGAGTGGGTCCTGTAATTATCGTTGTATAAGGTTTTTGCTAACAAACGCTTCAATGGTTTTATATAATTGCCGTTTATTGTCGGGATTTTCAATGGTGTCGTCTTCGTAACTTAGCTCCAATTCGATGACCGGTTTTTCGTTATCCTCTAACAGTCTAACCAGATTTTCCGCTTGTTCCGTTTTAATTCGTTTTTGTCGGTCACCGAAAACGACCAGTGAGTCCGCCTTTATAAGTGAAATACGGTTAGTGATGTCGAACGGCTGCAGTAAATTATCGTCAATGTCTTTTAAAAACTTAATGCGGTAATAGTCGTTGTTTTTAAGTGTTTTCAGGCTGCTCACGGGAGACAGGTAAATCGAGCATTTAAACAGATCTGGCTTTTGAGTG
Source organism: Pleionea sp. WD8-19 (assembly GCF_055326765.1). Classification (NCBI taxonomy): domain Bacteria; kingdom Pseudomonadati; phylum Pseudomonadota; class Gammaproteobacteria; order Oceanospirillales; family Pleioneaceae; genus Pleionea; species Pleionea sp. WD8-19. The sequence goes on from NZ_JBUZOU010000010.1 coordinate 153,371, forward strand.
TTCATTAATAGATGCTTCAATGCTAGCTCACTTTTTGCCATATTGCAGAGTTTGTTTTGGTCCACAATTTGATTATTAACTAAATACTCTATACCTGAAATATAGTCGTCAATTTGTTCTTTATAATAAAAGCTTAACTTTTCCGTGTTGGTAAGCCCTTTGCGTTGCTCCGTATTCAGCTGAATGGTCGCAATTCCCATTTGGGCAAACAGTTGTACTAAAGCGTTGTATTTTATTTGGGGGTTGAAGTCTTTTGAAAGGAAAATGGCCGGCAGTTGGTGGGCTTGTAAACCATTTGGGACCGTTAAAATGCCATTCAATTCTATTCCTTTGGAATTTGTAAAATTGAAGGGATACGACATGGCTAAAGGTATGTCTTTGAGTGCTGTATTTTTAAAACCCAAAAACTTTAGTTTGGGTACAGAAGCGTTGTATAAGTAGTATTCGCCTTTATTGATATCGCTACTTACCTTGATGATCCATAAATTTTCACTGTTGTCTTTGTTTTGAATTTCAACGTTCTGTTGATTGAAATGCTTTGTTAATTCAGCAATATGATCAAAAGTCGATGTGGATTCTTGTGGACTTATATGATTTGAAGCCTGTGTTTCCGTGGGTGTATTAACTTTTTCATTGCTATCTTGAGTCCACTTCGATGTTTGAGGGTCAAAAAATATTTTTCCTTTGCTGTTCCTGGAGTAGAGCGTTCCATCTTCGCCAACGCTTACATATGCATCGATTGCAGGATATTCTGCAACAAAGTCAATGTCGGCATTAATAACGTTTAATTTATAAATGCGCTTCAGTTTATCCTGGTTTTTTGAGTAAGCTTTAGAGGATATTAAGATATGCTCTTCATCATTTGGGCGTTTGGAAATTAATTCCGCCCAAGACTCACTGACTCCTTGATGCTTTAATTGTATTCTTTTCGCTTTTTTGGTTTTCTGCTTGGCGTATCGATAACGGAGGCCGAATATGAGTTGCCCTTTTTTAGCATCCAGATCCAGAGAGTAGAGCTCACCAAATGTTGCCAGGCCATTAAACCGTCCAGGTTGGTTACTCGCTCGATTGTTGATATGAAATACGATTCGACTGTCGGATATCCAATAGAAATAGCCGATTTCATCCTGATAATTGAGTTCGAAAGAGTCGATGTCTTTTAACGTATTGCTGTCAATAATAATCAACTGAGTTTCGTCTTTTATACGTTTTAGAGCGGCAATTTTATTACCGGAAGGTGAAATTTTTACGATTGATAATTCATCTGGTTGAATCAGTTTATTAATAAAGTCATCAGTCGAAGCAAACGATAGCGGTGAAATCCAACTGAGAACTATTAAAAAAAAGCTGACTTTTTTTACATGCACAAATGTATTCCTTACTTTTTAAGTGAAATTGATTGGTGGACGGAGCCCGTTTTCGTATGCAAAGTACCTGTTACTGTTACAATCGATTTATTTCGGGAGATTTCAAGTAAACCAAAATTTTCATCGATGAGTGCTTCGCCGAGTCGATGTTGATTGGGCGCTGCAGGATAGGTTTTGGCTGCCAGTCCACTGCTGCTTATTTCGTTGTATTTCTTGCCATTATAATCAAACTGAGACATTTCCGCTCGGTGTACATCGCCGCTGAGTAGAATGATATCATTTTTGGTGTATTTATCGAGCAACTGAAACAACTTCTCTCGTTCATTTGGAAAGTTCGCCCAAGACTCCCATCCCGTAAACTCTGCAATCACTTGTATACTTGAGACAAGAATACGAAAGTCCGCTGGAGCAGCAAGCTGATGCTCTAACCAACCCCACTGTTGTTTACCCAGTAACGTTCGAGAGTTATCTCTGTTGGGTTGGTAAGGGCCGAGGCTCAATTTTGCGAGTTGCTCTTTAGTCAAATAAGTGCGAGTGAGTTCATCGCGATACCAGCGCGTATCTAATAAAATAATCTGCACTTTAAGCCCATCATGTTCTATCCACTTGCTGTGATAAATGCCCTGATCAACGTTTTTAATGGCGTTGACTTCCGAGTAGTTAAAAAAGTTAATAAAAGCGGCTTTAGCGGTTTGCTTTGCGTGAAAATCTTTTCCACCATCATTGACGCCGTAGTCGTGATCGTCCCAAGTGCCGATTATTGGTGTGGATTGCCTAAATTTTTTAAAGTTTGGGTTGCTTGAAAGCTGCTCATACGCGATTTTCATATCAACCGCTTTATCGCTATCGATATAAGCGTTGTCACCCAGCATAATGAATAAGTTGGGTTGGTGCTGGCTAATGATTGGCCAAATTGGTTGGGGATGATTTTGACTTGCGCAAGAGCCAAATCCGATGGTTAATATTTCACCAATTGAATGAATGGTTGTCGTAAATACGAAAAGAAATAATAGGATGATGCGATTCACAAGGGTTATGTGTCTTTAAAAAAAAGGAACGTGAGGATGATATACCCTATGTTGCAAGATGGTTTCAAGTAGTGACTTTATCGAAGACTTTTTAACAATTTTTGAAACAATTCGGTGCAATTAAATTTTTCTGAATAATTTTTAAACAGTTGTGTGCAAAGATCCACTTGATGTGTACTTTTTATTCATCTTTCTCTTAAAAATGTAACAATTCAATGCTACGATACGCGCCGCTTTAAAACTGACCATCACATTTTGCAATAACATATAGGAAACATGATGAACAAACAGCTTTCAGCGGTCGCATGTGCTGTAACGTTGGCTATTTCTTCGCCAATATTTGCAGCAAGTGACACCTCATCTTCCATCCGCGGACTCATCCTAAACCCAATGGGAGAGGGAGCGCCAACCACAACGATTACCATCAGACATGAACCGACCGGTGCCGAAAAAGTCGTAAAGCCCAATGCTTCTGGTGCTTTTGTCGTCAGTGGCTTGCGTGTAGGTGGCCCTTACACCGTTATTATTGATTCTGAAAGCTATCAAGACAAAGAATTAAACGATCTTTATTTAGAAGTCGGTTCGCCATTCCAAATCAATGAGCAACTGCTGTCTCTCGATGACACCAATAAAGTGACCGTTACTGCGAATCGCTCGGCTTATCGTTATCCGAACAGTGGCTCTGCGAGTACGTTTAGCAGTGAAGACATTGCTAACTCGCCGTCTTTTGGACGCGACTTAAAAGATGTTTTGCGTCGCAACCCGCTTGTTAATATTGGAACAGGCAACGAAGCAAAAATGAGCATCGCGGGCAACAACCCTCGTTATAACAGTATCAGTGTTGATGGTGTTCGTCAGGATGACGACTTTGGTTTAAACGGTAATGGTTACCCCACTCAACGTTCACCGATTTCTATCGATGCTGTGGAACAAATTAGTATTGAAACAAACCCCTTTAATACGGCTGAAGGTGGTTTTTCTGGCGGTAAAATCAGTGTAGTTACTAAGTCGGGCACCAATGAACTTAAAGGAAATGCTTTTTACGAAAAGGTTGATGGTGACTGGGCAGGTGATCCGAAAGAAGGTTCTATTGAGAACTTAAATGAAACCACTTGGGGATTTGGCATTGGTGGTCCCGCCATTAAAGACGAACTTTTTTACTACTTTAACTATGAAAAGTATGACCGTAGCCAAGATCCTGCATTAACACCTCAAGCGGGTACTAATCAGGCAGAAGTGTTACAGCGAATTGTTGATATCGCAACTCAATATTACGGTGCAACGCCTGGAAATCTTTATGGAACACCTGTAGAAGAAGATGAAAAAATTCTTTTAAAAATGGATTGGGATATCAATGAGTTTCACCGTACGTCTTTTACATACCAACGTACAGACGGAACGGTTACAACGGGTTGGTCTCGAGCAACGTCTTCGGATTTCGATGCAGACTTTAACTTAACGTCGTCGTGGATGAATCGGGGCGACAAGTTAACCAGCATGTCTGCTCATTGGTACGCTGACTGGACTGCGAATTTTTCGACGGAAGTAAAAATTACCGATAAACGGTCCGATAATACGCAAGACCCTTTGTTAGGAAAAGGAATGGGCGCGGTGTCCATTGATGTGCCAATGGAGTACATCAACCCGGCAAACGGCCAAATTGATACAAACACTCGTACTATTCGAATGGGACCCGATCGTAATCGCCACGCAAATGAACTGCATAACGATACCTTTTCGATAAACTTTAGCGGTCAGTATTTGTTAGATGATCATACGATTGATTTTGGCTGGCAACACGAAGAACTTGAAGCGTTTAATATATTTGTTCCGAACTCGTTAGGCACCTGGGAATTCGATTCTCAGCAAGAGTTTGAGGGTACTTTATATGGCTTCGAGCTCAACGATCCGAATCTGCCTGCGTTTGAAGGTGGTACGGCAGCGAGTTTTGTTTATCAAAATGCGTACACGAATAACGCTAACGACGCAGCGGCTAACTTCCGTTACACGTACGATAACTTTTATATCAACGATACCTGGGATTACAGCCTCGATTTACAATTGTCATTTGGAATACGATACGAACACATACATTCACCGGATCGCCCAACACTGAACCAAAACTTTGTTCAGCGTTATGGCTTTGCTAATAATGAAAGCTTAGACGGTCACGATATGTGGTTGCCGCGCATGAGTTTCAAATACAGTGGGTTTGAAGACATTGTTGTGAGAGGTGGTGTCGGATTATTCAGTGGTGGTCGTCCAAATGTTTGGATTTCTAACGCGTTTACTAACGACGGTGTGACCATTGTTACTCCTGACTATTCACAAATTAATAGCTCACAATACCTGACGGAAATTACCACGTTTTCATCGGTTGACCAGGATGTTCTGAACACTATGGCATCTGGCGATGGTAATGCAACGCCTATCGATCCTAACTTTAGAGTGCCTAAACATTGGCTGTACAGTTTAGCGGCAGATTTCAATCAAGACTTGGGTGTTTTAGGTGATGACTGGAACTTAACCGCTGAAGTGATCTACAAAGACATCGTAAGAGATGCTCGCTGGGTTGATTTGGCTCGAGCTCAGGTAGGCACAACCGTAGACGGTCGTCCTATTTACGGTCGATATGAGCCAATAAATGGTGACTTAAATCACTATGACATCATGATGACCAATGGCAAAGGTGGTGAGAGTCTCATCTCGAGCTTTTCTGCAAGCAAAATGTGGGACAATGGTTTGCGACTCGATATTTCGTATACCAACCAAAATGTAAAAGACATTGTTTCTTCCGATAACTCTACCGCTGAGTCGAACTATCAATACACCGTGGTTTACGATCGCCAAAACCCTTCTGTTGCCACAGCGTCTTATGAAACTGAGCACAGTTTAAAAATCAACATCGACTACAGTACCGAGCTTTTCGAAAACTACAAAACCAGTTTTGGACTTTTCTTCCAAAGAGCATCGGGCAGACCTTACAGTTGGGTTATGGGCTCCTTTAGAGACAGCGACTTTGGTGATCCAGAACGTTTCTATAGCAGCAGTAGTTATTTACCTTATATTCCAACCGGCCCTAATGATCCGGCCGTTAATTTTGGAACCGGCCATCCCGATGATGACCTCTTGACTTACGAGCAAATCATTGAGCATTTACAAGCGAACGGTTTACCTACCTCTGGCGGGTATTTGCAACGTAATGCTTATCGTAGCCCTTGGAACAACACTATGAACTTAGTGATCCGACAAGAGTTGCCCGGTTTATTTAACGACGATAAGGGTGAGTTTTATTTAACCATCCAAAACTTCTTAAACTTAATTGACAGTTCACGTGGCGACATTTATTACAATCGTTTTGGTGATACCACTCAAACACTGTTCGATTACGATATCAATGCCGATGGTCAATATGAGTACACTGAGCCATTCCGAGGGTTTCAGTATGGTTCTCCTGCCAGGTACCGGGCAGATAAATCGGTTTGGCGTTTAAAAGCCGGCTTTAAATACAGTTTCTAAATTAACGAAGCGCATACCAAGAAGCCTGTAAGCTTCTTGGTATGAGAAGAATTGTAGGGTGAATATTATGTTAATTAAAAAAGCATTAGTCGCAAGTGTGATCATTGCGTCAGCGTTACGGTTGGTTAATGCTGCGGAAATTATGAGCGACGACTTTGAAGACGAAAACTTGAACACCTGGAATTGGACTCCAGTCAGTTTGTCGAGTATCGAAAACTGGGAGCGAGGTTCTTACGGTGGAGAAAATTTCGCTGTTATTTCCGGTTATCAAGCCGATGCAGACTCTAACGATTGGTTTGTATCAAATGAAATTGATTTAACAAGTGTTTCTGAGCAATACGTTGTTTTAACATTTGATTCAGCGAAAGGATACTCAGGTGACGATTTAAAATTATTCGTCACTACGGATGTTTCTGAAAGTGCGTCGGTAGAGTGGGTATCCAGTGCTAACTGGATTGAAATTACCGAGTTGGCAGAATGGTCAGGCGGTGGTTTCGCTTGGACAGAGTCGGGAGTTATCGATTTAACAGAATACAAAGGAAGTGCAATTCGACTAGCGTTTCAGTACACATCGACACCGAGCGCTGCGGCTAAGTGGGAGCTCGATAACATTCTTGTTAACAGTACCGACGAAGAGCCCAGCAATGAGTTTCTTTACAAAGAAGAATTTGGCGGCTCTTTAGGAGACTGGACTGCGGTCAGTAAAGCAAGTAATCGTGACTGGTACGCCGGTTCTTTTGATGGAAATGGCTACGCGAGAATCTCAGGCTATGGTGGCGATGAGTTTTCTGACGATTGGCTTATTTCACCCACTTTTGACATGAGTGAATGGCGGTTCCCTTACTTTCAATTTAAAAATGCAACGCGTTATTCCGGTGATGCACTGAAAGTCTACTACTCTACCAATTATGGAGTAGAGGGCGTTGATGAAGCTGATGTGGTTTGGAATGAAATTACCGACTTATTCAGCTGGTCAGAAGGCGATTACAATTGGGTTGACTCGGGTCGTGTTAAATTATGGGAAATGATTACTGAAGAAGATGGAACGCGTAATACCGATGCATTGAAAGCTGTTTCTTTCGCGTTTCAATACACCAGTTCAGATGCGGGCGCTGCTATATGGCAGCTCGATGACATTGAAATTGGAAGTAAAGCCGTTGGCGTTATTGAAACCGAAGAAACACGATTTGAAACGCTAGAAAACTTTGACAAAGGGTTCAAGTCATGGCGCGTGGAAAATTTGTCGGGGTCTTTTGCTTGGGCTAAATCCTCTTATAACGGTGCTCAGTTCGCTAGAATGTCTGGGTTCCGAGACGATGCAGATTCTAATGATTGGTTGGTTTCTCCAGTTTTTGATGTTCGCGTTTGGAATACACCAACCATCAGTTTTTATTCGGCAATGAACTTTTCAGGTCCTGCTATTAAGTTACTGGTATCGACAAACTACAAAGCAGAAGGCCAAGTAGAAGATTATGTTGATGTTGAAACCGCAACTTGGATTGATATTTCTGATCGAGTGACTTGGTCTCAAGGTGGCTATGAGTGGGCCTACTCTGGTGAAGTGGATGTGTCCGACTTAATCGCTGATTTAGACTTTGATAATAAAAAAGTAGTGTTTGCCTTCCAATACACTTCGGATGATACGGGCTCGGCTACCTGGCAATTAGAAAGCATTAATGTGGGTGGCGCTTATGCCGGTCGCGCTATGGAAGATAATTTTAATGTTTACAGCTATGAAGAGTTTGAAAATGATTCTTTTGGTGATTGGACGGCAATTAGTTTAGCGAGTGATATGGAGTGGGGCACGAGTTCTTACATTGAAAAATCTTTCGCTGAAATATCAGGGTTTGGTGGAGATGAGTTTTCAAATGACTGGCTGGTGTCACCTACCATTGATACAACGGCCAATGACTGGGATGAAGCGATGGTTCAATTCAGCTCTGCCAAAAACTACAATGGTGATGACTTAAAACTTTTAATTTCGACGGATTTTGCGGGTGATGTAAGTGCAGCTACCTGGACTGATATTTCCAGTCGAGCGGCTTGGTCGGAAGGAAATCGCGAATGGAAAGAGTCTGGTGAAGTTGATATTACCGACTTTATTGGTGGAAACATTACCGTTGCTTTTCAATACACCAGTTCGGATGACGGTGCAGCGACTTGGCGTTTAGAGTACGTTCGAATCGTTGAAAAAGATGATGGATTATCGGACGTGCCTTATACCGTTCAACCGGCCAGCAGTGGTTCAATGGGATGGTTTGTATTGCTAGGATTAACTGGATTAGCAATCGGACGTCGACGAGTGTAAGTATTGTATTCACTACAAAAAAGCCACTCTAATGAGAGTGGCTTTTTTGTTTTTAAAGGACTCTTGTTTTTTAAATTGGAACTTAAAAGCTTCACGCCCTTTATTTAACTCTGAATGAATGTCCATTTATGAATGATCGCTATCACGGCGCTCGTCTTGAAAAACAAATGACACCAAAATAAGTGGCCGATCGTTTAAGAACATTGGTGTATCCCATTGAGTGGAACTCGAAGTTAAAAGTTTCTTAAAACAGCGTATTATTCCGTTTGATTTTTGATTTATCTCGCATGTGAATATTTACCTATAATGGTGAATGTATGAGTGTCATTTGAGACATTTCTCACTTGAGCCAACTTTCCACTTTTGCGATACTTCGCGCCGTCTCAAAAGGGAGTTGTTGCTTCACAGGGACACCAAATGAATAGCCGTTTGCGCCAATAAAAACATTTCGCAAACAAAAAAGTATCACACCGATTTTTCAGGGGACACTCATGCACCGCGTTTTATCTGCGCTCGGTCTGTTTTTGGCCGCGTTTTTTGCTACCACTTTATCGGCCGCTGCGCCTTATCCTGCGACGAATGTCAAAGGGCCGGCTACGGATGCCGATGGCACCTACACCATTACCTATACGCGTTCGACCTCTAATCCACCCATTCACCGACTGTATGAAAGCGTTAATGGTGGCAGCTATACACTGACGCAAGCTTCGTCGAACACATCATCCAGCTTTACGGTTTCAGACCGTGTACAAGCTAATTATTCCTACAAAGTAGAAGCGTGTTTTCTCAGATTCGGCTCAGGACTCGAGTGCAGTATGTCGTCACCCAGTAATGTGGTGAAGGTGGGAGTGTCGACACCTCCACCTGAAATACCTTCGACCCCGATGGTAACGGCCGATAATGTCGGGCAAGTTAACGTGTTTTGGAATCAACCCTCGGGCGAAGTGACGTATTACGCGGTGCAGGAGCAAGCTAACGGCGGCGCATGGAACACCGTGATCAGCAACACAACCTATACCACTTACAGCACCACGCGAACGAATGGGACTTATGGCTTTCGCATAAAAGCTTGCAACAGCAGCGCATGTTCTGGATTCAGCGCGGTAGGACAGGTGTCGGTTCTTATTCAATCTGATGATCCAAGCGATGGCGGCAGTGGTAATGGCGGTGTCGAAATTACCGGAGAGGAAGTGGTCGGTGACTTGGGCGGTGTTGCCGATGTGCAAGGCGGCGCGTCAACGTATCAATTGCCAATTGTGGTGCCACCCGGTCGTGCCGGTTTGCAGCCTGATGTGTCTCTGAGTTATTCCAGTAAAAGTGACAGTCGTGAAGCCGGGTTTGGCTGGTCATTAAATGCAGTTTCTCAAATTCAGCGTTGTGCCAAAACTTTCGCACAAGACGATCAAATGAAAGCCATTCAATTTAACAGCCAAGACGCATTGTGCTTGAACGGTGAACGGTTGGTGTTGGTCGGTGGAAGCTACGGTGCCGCAAACTCAATTTACCGCACCGAAAAAGAAAGCTGGATAAAAGTGATTGCACGCTCAAGCGGAAGCAGCCGTTATTTTGAAGTGCTTGATCAGTCCGGTACTCAACGCTTTTTCGGTAGCACCAACGATGCCAAAGTGGTTTACGCGGGCCAAAGTTTACCAATCGCCTGGGCCATCAATAAAGTGCAAGACGTACACGGCAATCGCATGGATTACGTGTACCAACGCAATACGTCAACCGGTGAGCATCGACTGCAACACATTCAATACACCGGATTCGAAAATACGCTGGGCAATCGAAAAGTATCGATTGAGTGGGAGGAAGATGCGACCAGCGGTATGGTGTACGTTTCTGGAGGTAAGCACCTGCGTAAAAAGCGTGTGAGTGCGATTAAAACCTACGTCAATAACACCACGTTGGTGAACGAATATTTGTTGGGGTATGTGGTCTCTGCAACTTCGGGTGTGAGTTTATTAAAGTCCATTAAACGCTGCGCGACCGACGCAAGTGGGCAGCGCGAGTGTCTGATGCCGACGGTGTTTAACTGGGGTGAGGAAACGAATGCGAACCTATTTGAAAACGTTGACTTGTTTTCGCTCAACGACAATCAAATGGTTGGTGGTTTTGTTCGAGTCGGCCAGGATATTGATGGCGACGGATACAACGATCGAGTGAAAAGTTCGTTCAACTATTCGAGCGGACCGGGCACCATTCACATCGAAAGAGGGCATCCGGAGAAATCCGATAAAATTTATTTTGTGCAACATAATTACATGGCGCACCAGTTCATCAACTTTAACGGTGACGGTATTCCCGATTTCTTAGGTCATAAATCCAGTAGTGGTCATGTGGTTGATCATACTTATCGCGCTCGGCCTTTGGTTGAATTGGCGGTGGCTCGCTATGACAAAAACAGCGATCAATTTGTTGAAACCTTAACCGGGATAAAAGTCATCAGTGGCTTGCGTTTATTGCATTTGGACATCAATGGTGATGGATTGGATGACTTGCTGGCACCGACGGGCTTTACCACCAGTCCCGCGCAAAATGCGGAATTAAGAATTCAAATATTTATAAACAATGGCAGTGGCTACACAGCGCAAGGCGAAATCCATGAAATCGAAATGTTTTGGAAAAAATATTCGACACTCGATATTAACGCCGACGGTAAAGGCGATGTGTATCGCTTAAGTGGCACGGATATCAAACGCGTGCTGTTATCGAACGGTTCGACCTTTAATGAGTCGAACACGACCATTCCGGGTTGCTCGTTTAACTATCTGTTGGATATGAATGCCGACGGTTATCCCGATTTCTTTTGTGGTTCGACGCTTTTTTGGAACACCGGTGACCCGCAAAATTTATTTGTGAACAGTAACATTAACTTGCCAGTAACCTTCAGTGGCACCGTTGCGGGTGACCTGGATATGGATGGTCTAACGGAGTTTTACGCACCGGGTGTGAAAACTTACGACTATGTGCCGTCACGAACGGTTGAGCAATGTTATGAAGACATTCCTGGCGACTATGTGTTGTCCGAAGAAGAAGCTGCGGAACGTGAATTGTATTACAGCAACCAACGACTGTTGAAGACTGACGAATGGTTAGAGTTGCACCGCTATTTGAACATTGTTACGGCACCCAGTAATCCCGATGGCGACCATGCCGAAGCGATGCTTCAATTACGAGCGTGTCGCATGTTCCAACCGTATAACTTGGATGTTTATCGGTGGAATAAATATTGGTTTGATCCAGCGACGAATACGTTTAAAAGCGCGGCCACCAATATTGAATCTAACTTAAACTTGCAAATTGTCGATGCCGATTTGGACGGTGACTTGGATGTCATCGCGCAAGGTAGACCCAATGCTAGTGCTCATTATCCCGTGTGGGGCGTTCACAAAATCCATCGAAATAATGTTTCGAATGGTTTTGATAAATTGCAGAGTGTGACGGATTCTTTAGGCAATCATACCGACTTTAGTTATTCAAAACTCAACGACGCCAACGCTAATATTTACGAGGTGACCGAAGCGCCCGTTTACCCTGAACCTTTTATTTATAATCGTTCGGTGGTGGTCAACCAAATGAGTCAAAGCGATGGCGTGGCTGGGAAACGAAACGTTCGCTTTAAATACGAAAACGGCCGTCAAAATTTTCATGGGCGCGGTTACTTAGGTTTTAAGAAAATCATTGCGATTGAAGTTGAGGCCAATCGACGTACTGAAACCGAATTTGAGCAGGGCTTTCCGATGAATGGTCAGGTGAAGTCGGTCAAAGTGTATCGCCATTCCGACAGTCGATTGTTATCCGATACTCAACACAGCCTCAAATGGTATGGCCCTTACGACAGTGATTTACGCGTGGATGTTCGAGCGCATCGTAAAGGTACCGGTTTAATCGATAACAAAACCTATTTAACGTATGTGGAACAAACCATCAGTAAACGATACGAACCTAAGAATGGTAGCTTGGTATCGCAGGTGACCAGTACACAAAGCCTGAACAATTACGGGCAACCGTTGAGCAAAACCACGGTGACCACCGACCAAAAGTTTGTGACGCATCAATCGACTGAAACGCATGTGTACGAAGCGGCTGATGTGACTCAATGGTGGTTGAACAAACGGAAGAGCACTACCGTCACCAATAAATTGACCTCCATCGCGTCGCCACAGCCGGCGAATGTATTGAACCAAGAGCGGGTGCATAAAACGGAATTCACCTGGGACAGCCGACGCCGGATCATCAGCACCAAGTTATTCGGCAATGGCAGTGATTATCTGTTAACGCGAACCTATTACGACCATGAAAATGTTAAC
>NZ_JBUZOU010000011.1:0-158764 GCF_055326765.1 Pleionea sp. WD8-19
CCGGTCAGCGCCTTACCTGATTGAAGTTGTTCTAATGCTTTATTAAAGTCGAATTCTTGAGTCATAGGTCATTCCTGTTTTTAACAGTTTACTGAAATGACACAGATTTCTAAACACTACCAACCGGCTTTTTAATTTGGTACCAGAGGACGGACTCGAACCGTCAAAACCCGTAAAGGTATGGATTTTAAGCTTTCTATAAATAACAATAAATTCAACCTAACAGATTTTACCTACGCGTTACGACTTGCAACATACCTTGCTGTTCATATTTCAGGCATTGACAGATATTAGAAGGTGTTTAATTTGGGTCGGCTTACAGCGCTTGAATATTGTCTGATTACCGACTTGATAACATGCGCCTCCAGTAATTATTTTCCTAAATTCTTGGAGAGGCTCAATCCATACTTTGATAAGTAATTTGTCCGAAAACAAAAATCGCAACTCCTGTAATTATTGTGAGTATCATTTCCTTACCTACCCTAATGTCGCGCCCAGGCGCCGAAACGAAAAGCTGCGTAGTGAAGGTCATAGCCAGCGATAGTTGGCCTTTTTTATGCGCCTTGTTATATCGCATTTTCAACAGCACGCAAATTTGCATTTACAGATTGATTGATTTTGTACTGAATGTAAATAACATGAAAGAACGTACTTAAGAACGGGTTTAGCCAAAACGGGCTTTTCTTTTGCACACCACTTATTGAGTTAATTCTATTTCTTACCTTTACAAGCCAAACGACATGAAAAATGGAAGATACAACATGCATTCCTTTAGAAAATATGAGCAATTCTTGTGACCCATTTGCAGTAAAAAAGAATACTAAGCTAAAAAATGAAATCAAATGCACCGAAATCGCTGTCAAAACGAACCAATTGGGAATAGGATTTTTAATGTAGCGATTAGCTTTAGCTGTGAGTGTAAAAAGGCGATAGACAACATAAAGCCCTAATGTGATCATGCACAGTACGATTGTTTGAAAAATTGATTTGGAGACTCGAACCGTCACGCCCGCAAAGGCGGGGGATTTTGAATTCCCTATAAATACTAATAAACTCAATATGTTAGGCGCTACTTTCCGAATATCTAAAATAATTTTCTTTGTAAGAATATCAATTGGTTACATTCTTTCAAAAAAAATTATTCGGAAGCAGAAATACTGCACTTAAATGTAGTTCACGCTTAATCTAACAATCCTTTATTATGAGTTTGCATTGGTTGCACAAGACGTTCAGCTTTCGACCAAAAGCAAAAGTTCAACGCCTCAAACAGTAGTTCATCTACTGCTTTGAATTGTTATATTTTAAACAGCTTTCGATAACACCCTTGGTTCTTTTTACTTCTGTGATCCATTTTTATGTTCATTTGTTGAAACCGGACCACTTTTCTTTTAGCCCATTCAGCGTTTCATCAATGTTTAAATCAAGGCCATTTGCTTTGATGGATAACCTAATTAGCCTTTTGCACATATATTCCAAGGGGAGGCCCTCCGAATTTTCCCGAACAAGAGACTTTAGTATTTCCGCTTGCTCAAAGATTTCTTGCCTGTTTTGTAACGCCTCGAGCGGAAACTTATGCTGTTTATCAAAAGAATACCCTATAGATTGACCGCTTATGTTAAAGCGAGCATCGAGAGTATCGAGCCAAGCTTCATATTTGTGCAGAGGATTCATTCTTCAGACACCTAACGCAGAGTGAAGGGGCGGCCAAAGTATAGTTTTGGACGTCCCGGCACGAAGTGCCCTCGCTTACACGTTTTGTTATGCATTATTTAGCACCACCAAATGTATATTTTGAACGCCGGCAACTGAAGATTCGTTTGACCAAGCGTCCAATTCTTCTGAGATATCCCCAGATAGAACCCAGCCACGACCAATTTTTTGTGCCAATGACAAAGCTTCAAGCACCGACTGTGACCAATTCAATGTTTCGTTTGAGGAACTAAACGAGCAAAGAAAACCACCTTTGTGGTAAGGCTCTACTTTCTCAGAACCACATTCTACTTCTAACTGAGCAATTACTTTGTGCAATACTTTACTAGCTTTTTCTGATGTATTTGCGTCAGTAAATATTTTCCAATGCATTCCTTACCTCAAGATGCATAGACATAATGACTCCCTAGGAGTCTAGTTTTCATTCAGCGCTAGCCTCCAACCGTGGATTAGCAAAGCCAGAGCCATACTATAGGCAGAGATACCCTATAAGCGGAGGCTAGCATGAATAACGATACCATATTATTTATTGGATTGGACACTCATAAAGAGTTTACATCAGTAAGCTATTCGGAATTAAATCGAGAGGCTCTTGTCGAGCATCTTGGTCAAATTCGTTCAACCAAACCAGGTTTTACTCGATTGGCCCGTCAGCTTCAATCCAAGTATCCAAAAGCAACACTTCACTTCGTGTATGAGGCTGGCCCCTGTGGATATTGGGTCTATCGGCTCCTGACTAAACTCGGGCATGAATGCTTTTTATTAGCGCCGTCTCTTATACCTAAGCGACCAGGGGATCGAGTAAAAACCGATAAGCGAGACTCCGAAATGCTGGTCAGATTACTAAAAAACGGTGATGCATATCCTATTTATGTTCCCGAATCCGAAGATGAATCGACTAGAGATTTAACTCGTGCTCGTGAAGTTGCAATGCATGACCTAAACGACGCTCGTTACCAACTAAAATCATTACTTCTAAGAAATAATATTCGTTATCCAGCTACAGCTAACTGGTCCAAAAAACATTTGCGATGGCTCACGGAACTCGTACTGTCTCATCCGGCACAGCAATTTGTTCTGCAAGAGATGCTTCAAACTATTTCAGAACGCACGAAACGATTAAAACGACTGGATGAAGAGCTATATCATCAAGCGACTAAGTGGCGATATTATCCATTAGTTAAGGCTGTTCAAGTGCTGCGTGGCGTTCGCTTTTTAATTGCCGTTAGTGTCATCGCTGAGTTAGGTGACCTCACTCGTTTTGATTCGCCTAAAAAACTGATGAGTTATGTCGGCTTAACCGCCAGTGAATATTCCAGTGGAGGCAACCGAAAACTCGGAGCAATTACAAAGTGTGGAAATGGTCGTGCTCGTCGGTTACTGATTGAAAGTGCGCACAGTTATCGATACCCGGCCAATGTGTCAACGGAATTACAAAAGCGCCAGGAAGACTTAAGCAAAGTCATCATCGACATCGCCTGGAATGCTCAAGTGAGATTATGCAAACGTTACCAACGACTCATCAAACGAGGTAAGCATTACAATGTGGTTGTGACAGCTATCGCCAGAGAAATCATTGCCTACTTCTGGGCAATCGCCCACGAAGTTGTGCTCTCCCCGGTTAACCCTAAACAGCGACTTGCGAGAGTACTTGCATGAAAGCGTTTCGAGTCAATGCAATCGATCAAGCTACGGTTATGGTACAAATCTCGAAAGCGTTAGGTGGCTACCCTTAATACAGTAGTGTAGAACCACGTGCATAGACTGAAGACCGGTACCACGACGTAACAAGTAAGGTTGGATAGGCTTTTAGAAATTTAAAAGTAACCCACGAATACCAGCAAGTTAATCGACGACATTACTGGCTTCATCGAATGCATTGACTTGATCTAACTTTAGTGAGGCTTTGTTAAAAAAGCAGGTGTTGTTTTGTATCTATTGACAACGGGAGTCATACCAACGCGTTACTTTGCGGCTTTGATTAACGACTGCAAGGAGCGGTTCGCAGTCACGCAACAGTTTATTGTCAAGCCCTTTCATAAGTATTACGTATTCTTTTGTTTATACCATCAGACTCGTCAAGCGAAACAGGGAGTGCTGACAAAACCGCTAACAAAGTTAAAACTCCTAGTATTGCTGGTATGAAAGACGAATAGTATAGAGATAAAAATAACAAACACATTATCCCAACACTTTCAAAAAAGCGTGATGCAGCCTTTACCCAGCGATTACCTGAATATCGAGCATCACAGTTTTTACATTTAGCTTTTACCCCTATCGTCACCAATAATTTGATCCTGATAGGATTAAGCTTGCTTTGACATATTTCGCAGTTCATTTTATTGCTTAACGCCAAATTTTTCAAATTTTAACAGGAGTGAAGCGACTGTTGAAAATCTGAAACAATGCCTGGTTAAGTATTTTTAGTTTGAATATTGGTGATCCAATATTTGTCATCGCTTTTTGCAAAGCTTACAGTTACCTTCTTTCTCTCTTTCATAATATTCGCCATTATATGAAGTTCACATTTTGTTGATTTACATGATTCCTTTACACTGGATTCAATCAAAACCATATCTTTAAAAATCAATGAAGTTACTTCCCAGATTTTTTCTAGTTGTGCTCGCTTAGTAGGCTCCCATAATAGAAGAGCATCTCCACTAGTTTCCTCAACTTTCAATAGCGCTTGATGTTCTTGAAGTATTGGCAATAGAAATCTTTCGTTCGCCATTGAGTTGAATGACAACAAAGATATAAATATTAAACTTATTTTTAACATGAAATTTCCTATTTGTACTTAACGTTCAAAGCAGCGGTACCTGATCCGCTGCCTTTGTTTGTTATAAACCGGTTATATATGTAACAGTACAATTAGTTTCAGAGCCTAATACACCAATTCTTACGTCTTTTTGCGTTGTATAAAGCGTAAGTGCTATTGATAATAAGGAGCTATTTGCAGGATCTCCTAATAAAGCTTTGTCAGCTGTGCAGTCCCATGTACTTCCTGCTGGATTCGGCAACGATAAATCCTTTAAATAAACGGCAGCCTTACCCGAAGGGTATACTATTACCTTTGAAATTTTAGCAGTCCAATTTACAGATGCGAATGCCGTATGACTAAGTAATAACAGGAAAATAAAAATTAAATTTTTAAGCATAAAATTACTATTCCGATTTTGATTTATAACATTAGTGATATGCGGACCCTAAGAACCGCATATTAATTTATCTCACTATTGAAATTTTCTCATATTTCTTACTTATAACATACAGTTAAGATTACCAATTCTCATAATGCAATGGGAAAAAGCGGACCCAGTTTCGTTATAATACGAGTGGGTGTTTTCCACTCAAAATATTTTCTTTTTATTTCAATACATTATAGAGAGTTTCCTACCACGATAAAAAAAGTGCGGACCGCGATTCAAGGTCCAAGGCTATTTGATCAAATTCACTTTACCTTCCGAAAGCTCCGCTATAGTCCACGTAACGAAGCGGCATACAAACACTGGATCAAGCGCTATATTCTTTTTTACCAGAAAACGCATCCGTTAGAAACGGACCATACGCATATCAGCGCATTTTTAAGTCATCTCGCGGTTAACGAAAATGTGTCCGGTGCTACCCAAAATGTCGCATTGAATGCGTTAGTATTTTTGTACAAACGTGTTCTCGCTGTTGATATTGGTGACTTTTCAAAAATGGCTCGCGCCGCGAATAAGAGCGATTACCCGTTGTGTTTTCACGTGAAGAAGTGCAACGATTATTGTCTAAA
Source organism: Pleionea sp. WD8-19 (assembly GCF_055326765.1). Classification (NCBI taxonomy): domain Bacteria; kingdom Pseudomonadati; phylum Pseudomonadota; class Gammaproteobacteria; order Oceanospirillales; family Pleioneaceae; genus Pleionea; species Pleionea sp. WD8-19. The sequence goes on from NZ_JBUZOU010000011.1 coordinate 5,486, forward strand.
CTTTTGGGCAATGGAAATGAATAGGAACTGGGACGCTAAGCGTATTGGTGATTGCTAAACTGAATTTAAACTCTATTAATTTCCAGTTAGCTTTGTAAGTTTAAGCAATTAATACGCACAAAAAAGCCGACAAAACGTCGGCTTTTATAAATTTGGTACCAGAGGACGGACTCGAACCGTCACACCCGCAAAGGCGGGGGATTTTGAATCCCCTGTGTCTACCAATTCCACCACTCTGGCATTGTGTAATTACTGCAAGCCATTTGGTAGCACCCTTTCGGGTCTGGCTTGAGTCGCGAGTTGCCTCACGAGCGGGCAATTATAATCAATCGACTGCCGATTGCAACTCTATTTATCCACTCCTCCACCAATTGTTTCTGATTGATGAAAAAGCAATCGAAACGTTTAAATTCTGGACAACTTAAAGCTGGAATGCTTAAAGCCTTCGCGATCCAAAATACCCTTAATATCCCAAACGTGGGCGCCTGATTTTAACATGCGCTCAAAGTCAGCCATGTCCCACTCTTTAAATTCATTGTGTGCCACAGCGACAAACACCAAATCCAAGTCATTTAATTGTTCGCGACTGGCTAACTCGACACCGTATTCGTGTTGCGCTTCTTCGCTGTCGGCCATTGGATCATAAACCATCGGCTCAATACCAAAACTGCGCACTTCTTCGATGATATCGATCACTTTGGAGTTACGTAGATCCGGACAGTTTTCTTTGAAGGTTAACCCCAACACAGCAACTTTTGAATTATTAACATAAGCACCTTCTTTGATCAGTTTTTTGATCGCTGACTGCGCAATGGTTTTACCCATATCATCGTTGACGCGACGACCGGCTTGAATGACCTCAGGATGATAACCAATCAATTCCGCTTTATGCGTCAAGTAATATGGATCCACACCGATACAGTGACCGCCAACAAGCCCTGGACGAAATGGCAAGAAATTCCATTTGGTTCCTGCCGCTTCAAGCACATCCAGCGTATCGATATTCATACGCTGGAAAATCAACGACAGTTCGTTCATTAACGCGATGTTTAAATCACGTTGAGTGTTTTCTATGACTTTAGCGGCTTCCGCAACTTTAATGCTGGACGCGCGATAAACACCTGCGGTTACAACACTTTCATATACTGCCGCGACGATATCGAGCGTTTCTTGATCCTGCCCGGAAACAATTTTCATAATTTTGGTAAAAGTACGCTCTTTATCACCCGGGTTAATCCGCTCAGGCGAATAACCCACAGTGAAATCTTTACCGCATTTAAGACCACTCACTTCTTCTAAAATCGGTACGCAATCTTCTTCGGTTGCGCCAGGATAAACCGTCGACTCGAACACCACGATGTCGCCTTTTTTCAGCGCTTGTCCGACCGTTTTAGAGGCGGATAACAGCGGTCGAAAATCGGGGCGACGCGCTTCATTAATCGGCGTTGGCACCGCAACGATAAAAAAGTCAGCTTTGGCCAAAGTTTCAATGTTGTCCGAAAACTCAATATCCGCAGACTTAAGCTCGGTCGACTCCACTTCTAACGTGCGATCAAAGCCTTTTTTCAGTTCTTCAATACGTTCGGCGTTGATATCGAAACCGATCACCGGTTGCGTCTGCCCAAAAGCCACCGCAACGGGCAAACCCACGTAACCTAAACCAATCACTGATATTTTACGGTTATGCGACATGATGTAATCCTGAAAGTTATTGTCCTGAAGTTTATAAGTTTTTTAGTGAGGGGAGCCGAGAGACCATCCCTTAATTGCATAGCCGCGCATTGTACCACGCTCTAGAGCCAATAGAAGCTTTTTGATAGACTGCGCGGCGTGACTAAAACGAGACATGACAATATGAACGCACAAACCACGAAAGTTCAGGTTTCCCCGGCTTCTCCCTGGAAGCGACTGTTTGCCTGGGTGTACGACTGGCTTCCTGCGGCCGGTGTGCTGGTATTGGTGTTCGCTATCGGTTTGGCTTTACTGAACTTAGTGCTTTTCAGTTTTATGCCATCGGACCAAATCTCGGAAACCGTGCGTAACCATCCGTTCTGGGCGGTCTACCTTATAATCGGAACGTCGCTCTATTATCTCTATTGTTGGCGTAAAGGTGGGCAAACGGTGGGTATGCGTACCTGGCGCATTCAATTATTAAAAAGTGACGGCACATTATTATCCACCCAAGACTGTTTAATACGCGCCTTTCTTTCTTTCGGTGGTGTGGCCAACCTTTGGGCATTTATCGACGCCGATCATCGAGGCTGGCACGATATCGCGGTTGATGCTTATGTGGTGCAATTACCGAAAAGAGAAAAAACGGCGGAAGAAAACAAGCCATTGATTTAGTTGCGAGTTGCGAGTTGCGAGTTGCGAGTTGCGAGTTGCGAGTTGCGAGTTGCGAGTTGCGAGTTGCGACAAATATGATGACCGCCCTATTCCGACTGTCAAGTCGGGTAACTAATTTTCACTCGAAACTCGTCACTCGTAACTGTTTTTCACCTTGCCCGTTTCAACAAAAAACCTGCCACTACGGCAAATACCAAAATAGGCATCGTTGCACCAAGAATCGGCGGAAACTTATACACCAAACTCATAGGGCCAAAAAAGTTATTCACAATATGAAAAGCAAATCCAACAACGATACCCGTCATGAGGCGAGCCCCCATACTGACCGATCGCATCGGCCCAAAAATGAACGAGCTGGCCAGTACAATCATCACAATCAGTGTAAAAGGTTGAGTTAACTTTCGCCAAAAAGCGAGTTGGTAACGCCGGCTGTCGAGTTGATTATTGTCAAGATAGCGTTGGTATTCATATAGGCCGGCCAAATTGAGCATTTCCGGATCGCGCGTTAACACTTCCACATGCCCTGGATTTAAATCGCCTTCCCAAATCAAACGCTGCTGAATCGTTTGTTTCACTTCATCCTTTTGCGGCGTTTGACGTAGAACGTTTTGTAAATGCCAATAACCATCCACAAAAACCGCACTTTCGGCATTGATCAATTCCTGCAAGCGTGCGTTGGCATCCAATCGAAACAACGTTACCCCTGACAAATTAGACTGGCTGATAATATGCTCAATATGCAAAATATCGTTTTTGTCGCGCGCCCAAACTCCGCTTTTGGTTTCACTCAAGCTATATCCGCTGAGTGCTTGTGCTCGAGCTTGATGTGCTTTTTGACTGGTAGCTGGAGCAATCCACTCCCCCGTTAATATCACCAGCAACATCATTATGACGGTCACTTTCACCGCACTCATGACAATGCGAAACGTTTTAATTCCGGCAGCACGCATTACCGTTAATTCGTTTTGACCAGCTAAAACACCCAGTGCAGACAATCCACCAATTAACACGCCCATCGGAAAGAACTCATACAGCCTCGATGGTATCAATAGCAAAGAATAATAAAGTGCATCAAAAAACTGATAGTCACCCTCACCGATCTTTGTTGCTTCATCCAAAAGCGTGAATAAAGTACGCAATCCAATTAAAACAAGTAATGTAAACACCACACTCAACAAGACTTGTCGGCCTATGTAACGGTCCAGTATTGAAACACCGATCATGATGCTTTCCTGCGAGGTCTGATTTTTCTGCGTGACTTGTGCGGATTACGGTATTGCCATATTACATAAAGAGCAAATAATCCATGAATCCACCAAAGCCCTATCACTCCTGGGATTTTACCGTCTTCAATTAATCCACGAGACAGCAGTAAAAAAATCATGTAGCTGAGATACACCAAAATCGCGGGAAGCATTCGTGCAAACTTACCTTTCCGAGGTTCTACTCGCGACAAAGGAATTGCCAACCACATCAGTAACGGAATACTGATGGGAATGGCTAATCGCCAATGCACTTCTGCCCAATGCTCTGGAGACAAATGGGCGAGCAAATAAAATGTTGAAAGCGCTTTTAATTTTTGTTTGCGATCACTGTCATCCGCCGGTGGTACTCGCATCAAATAATTGCCAAAAGCGGAAATACTCCATCCTGGTGATGAATCTGGAATCAGGTAACTTTCTCCTTGTTCCAACCGTAGAAAACTCTGACCCGCTTCATTCACTGTATAGGCTCCTTTTTGCGCCGATACCAATTGCCACTGATTACGATTTTGTTGCGGTAAACTGGCAAAAAAGAGTTGTTGAAACTCGCCATTCGTATCACGATCGGCAGCGTAAAGAACACGACTGCCATCCGAGCTGAGTTGAAACTTTCCAGGACTTAAAAACGATAACTCAGACTGGCTGTCCTGCTGCTTTAACAACGATTGTTGCGTATTTGCAGCCCAAGGGGCTACCCACAAGCTAAATATGGCCGCGATTAGGAAAAAAAATAAAATCAAAGGACGTATCATTCGCGCGAGAGCGAGATTGCCGATCCCGATGCTGCGCGCAACAGTCAATTCATTTTCAACATAAAGTTGACCGTAAGCCAGTAAAATACCCAGAAACAAAGACAACGGAAGTAAAAAACCGATCAGAGGTGGCATTTGCAATCCCACCATACTGAGCAATAATTCAGGTGCAATTTTTCCATCAACCACATCGCTCAAAAAGCGCACAAATTGTTGACTGGTAAAGATCAACATCAGCACCAGCAAAATTGCCGCCGAGGCTAATAAAATCTCCTTATTGAGGTAACGTTTTAATCGCACAGAACTCTACTCAAAACTTATACTTTTAGTGATTTTTCGACAAGATTGGTCTAAAATCCCTATTTTCAAAGGTTTATATCGTTAATTTTGTGCTTAATATAGCATGAATTTTTAACCCGTGGAGAGCAAACTCTTAACGCTCAACCACCCGATGCCCACTTTTAGGAGTACCTATGGAATTTCACGTAAAAAGCGGAAGTCCGGAAAAACAACGCAGTGCGTGTGTTGTTATCGGCGTTTTCGAGCCACGAAAACTCAGCAGTGTTGGTGAACAATTGGATCAAGTCAGCGAAGGTTACATCAGCAATATTCTGCGGCGTGGCGATCTGGAAGGCAAGCTGGGCCAAGTTTTACTTTTGCACAACGTCCCAAACACTTTGTGCGATCGTGTGTTATTAATCGGTTGCGGTAAAGAGCGCGACTTTGGCGAAGCCCAATATAAAAAAGTCATGGCCAAAGCCATCTCCACACTCAATGACACAGGCTCCATGGAAGCCGTCTGTTTCTTAAGTGAGTTAAATGTTAAGGGCCGTGATACGCACTGGAAAGTAAAACACGCGGTCGAAGCGACTCACGGCTGTCTCTACACTTTTGACCAATTAAAAAGCAAAACCGACACCGCACGTCGTCCTTTACGTAAACTGGTTTTTAACGTCACAACCCGACGCGATCTCACCATTGGCGAACAAGCCATTACCGAAGGGCTAGCAGTTTCTGAAGGCGTTAAGTTGGCAAAAGATTTAGCCAATATGCCACCCAATATTTGCACGCCGAGTTACCTGGCCGAGCAAGCAAAAGAAATCGCCGACAATTACGAAAAAGTAGAATGTTCCATTGTCGAAGAAAGTGAGATGACCGAACTGGGTATGGGCGCGTTTATGGCAGTAGCGCGCGGCTCGGCGCAACCGGCCAAACTGGTCCTTTTGAATTATCACGGTGGTGAAGCCGATGCCAACCCAATTGTATTGGTCGGTAAAGGACTGACCTTCGACAGTGGTGGTATTTCCATTAAGCCCAGCGAAGCCATGGACGAAATGAAGTATGATATGGGCGGCGCTGCCGGCGTTTTCGGCGCTTTTCTAGCCATTGTGCAGCTAAAATTACCGATCAATGTAGTAATGGCTGTAGCAGCGGCTGAAAATATGCCAGGAGGAAATGCTTGCCGACCTGGAGATGTCGTCACTTCCATGAGCGGTCAAACCATCGAAATTTTAAACACCGACGCCGAAGGCCGATTGGTCTTATGTGACACATTAACCTACATCGAAAAGTTCAACCCCGATGTCGTGATCGATGTTGCGACGTTAACTGGAGCCTGCGTTATTGCATTGGGTGCACACGCGTCTGGATTATTAAGCAACCATAACCCGTTAGCGCACGATTTGCTTAATGCTGGCGAAACCGCCGGTGATCGCGCTTGGCGTCTGCCACTTTGGGATGAATATCAAGAACAACTTAACACCAATTTCGCGGATATGGCTAATATTGGTGGCCGACCCGCCGGAACGATAACCGCGGCTTGTTTCCTGGCACGCTATGCCAAGAAATACCAATGGGCCCATCTGGACATCGCCGGAACAGCTTGGAAAAGTGGCAAAGACAAAGGTGCAACCGGGCGTCCCGTTTCATTACTCACTCAATATGTGATTGATCGAGTCCACGCCAAATCAGCCAAAGACAAAGACAAAGACTGATGGAAAGTTTGAATGACGCACATTGAATTTCACATTCTCGAAGACGACAAGCCACGTTCGGCTTTTCGTCTGTCGGTAGCTCTTATACAAAAAGCGTATCAGGCGAAAAAGCGCGTTTTTATTCATACCGCTTCACAACGTGATGCCGAATATATGGACGAAATGCTCTGGACTCAGGATCCCAGCAGTTTTCTGCCGCACCTGCTCATTGGGGAAGCCGAAGGCATTTACCCGCCCATCCAAATAGGGTACGGACAAGAACCGCAAATTCGACCCGATGTGTTAGTGAATCTTTCCGATGAAATACCGCCTTTTCACGGGCAGTTTGCTACCGTCATTGAATTTGCGTTTGGTGATGAAGAGAAAAAAGAAAAAGCGCGCGAGCGCTTTAAGCACTACAGAGATCGTGGTTACCCATTAAAGCATTTCAAACATTCCGCGGCTTAAATACCTCGCTAATTTTGGCGATGCTTCAACCAATAACGTGCGTCCGACTCATTATCGAATAGCCTTACTTCGTAAGGCGCCTCCTGAACCAAAGTAATATATTCTCTGCAAAAGTCCCTTACCAGTCGCTGTTCAGCTACGAGCGCTGTTCCAGGATACCCATCAAATTCTCGTTGCGACTGACTGAATTTAGCTAAAGAAAAAATCTCCATGACGTCCAGGTCAAACTGGCAATCCAGCGCTACCCATAGTGCATCCATATTAGGTGGAAAATTTCCTCCGTAGTATTGCTGGAAGGCAGAAACCATATCTTCCATTGATATATTTCCGCTCAGGGTCACGGTCAATAAGTTGGATTTTGGATCGTACTGACTGGAAATGGCCATAATCTGCTAAGTTTTTCGTTGATTTCGGAGACAAACAGTGGCGAGGGTAGTGTTGAACCCTTAGAATACGCCCCCTACATCTTTAATTGTAGATCCAATTTATTTTATCCACGACCAACGAATCAATAAAGACTCAATATGGACAAGGCATACAACCCGCAAGACATTGAACAAAAATGGTACCAAACCTGGGAAACCAATAACTATTTCCAGGCTTCAGGTGAAGGTAACCCTTATTGCATTTTGATCCCGCCACCCAATGTCACCGGCAGCCTGCATATGGGTCATGCCTTTCAGCACACCATAATGGATACCTTGATCCGCTATCACCGCATGAAAGGTGACAACACTTTGTGGCAAACGGGTACCGATCATGCGGGTATCGCTACACAAATGGTTGTTGAGCGAATGCTGGCAGCAGAAGGCAAAAGCCGTCAAGATTTAGGCCGCGAAGATTTTGTAAAAAAAGTTTGGGAGTGGAAAGAGCAATCGGGCGGAACCATCACGCGACAAATGCGTCGTTTAGGCAATTCCTGCGATTGGGAACGCGAAGCTTTTACCATGGATGACACCTGTTCCAATGCGGTAAAAGAAGTGTTTGTGCGTTTGTTCGATGAAAACATCATTTATCGCGGTAAGCGACTGGTCAACTGGGATCCCAAATTCCACACCGCCATTTCCGACCTCGAAGTGGAAAATAAAGAAGAAAAAGGCTTCCTGTGGCATTTCCGTTACCCTCTTGCAAATGGCGTCACAACTGCCGATGGAAAAGATTATATTGTCGTTGCCACCACGCGGCCAGAAACCATGCTCGGCGATACAGCCGTAGCCGTTCACCCTGAAGACGAACGATATCAAGCATTAGTGGGTAAATCCGTTTTACTCCCATTAGTCGGCCGTGAAATTCCAATTGTTGCTGACGAATACGTTGATAAAGAATTCGGTACCGGCTGCGTAAAAATTACACCCGCGCACGACTTTAACGATTATGAGGTCGGTAAGCGGCATAACGCACCACTGGTGAATGTGTTTACTCCAGACGCGGCGATTCTCGAAAAAGCCGAAGCCTTTGACTACAAAGGCCAAGCCATTACCGATATTAATTTGACAATTCCGGAAGGTTACGCTGGATTAGATCGATTCGAAGCGCGCTCAAAAATTGTTGAAGACTTTAACGCAGTCGGGCTGCTCGACTCGATCAAAGACCATACGCTTCAAGTGCCGCGCGGTGACCGAAGTCATGCCGTTGTCGAACCTTATTTGACCGATCAGTGGTATGTTGCCGTTGAGTCTTTAGCCAAACCCGCCATCGAAGCGGTAGAAAGTGGTGAGATCAAATTCGTTCCAGAAAACTGGAGCAAAACTTACTACCAGTGGATGTACAACATTCAAGACTGGTGCATCAGTCGTCAATTGTGGTGGGGCCATCGCATACCCGCCTGGTACGATAGCGATGGTCATGTGTATGTCGCACGTAACGAAGCTGATGCACGCAGTAAATACGGTTTGGCGGATAATGTGCAGTTGAAACAGGACGACGATGTGCTCGACACTTGGTTTTCTTCTGCATTATGGCCTTTTGCCACATTAGGTTGGCCAGAGCAAACGAAAGAATTGGAAACGTTTGTCCCCTCTTCCGTCTTGGTCACCGGTTTTGACATCATTTTCTTCTGGGTTGCCCGAATGATTATGATGACCAAAAAATTCACCGGAAAGGTGCCTTTTAAAGAAGTGTATATCACCGGATTGATTCGCGATGAGCACGGCCAGAAAATGTCGAAGTCGAAAGGTAACGTACTGGATCCTATCGACTTAATCGATGGTATTGGGATCGATGCATTGGTTGAAAAGCGCACCAGCGGTATGATGCAGCCTAAAATGGCTGAAAAAATTGCCAAACGGACCCGTAAAGAGTTTGGAGAAGGCATTGCAGCCTACGGTACCGACGCACTACGTTTTACATTTTGCGCGCTAGCCTCTACCAGTCGCGATATTAATTTCGATTTAGGTCGCGTAGAAGGTTATCGAAATTTCTGTAATAAAATCTGGAATGCCGCACGCTACGTGTTGATGAATACGGAAGGCGAAGACTGCGGGCAAAACAATAACAATTTAGAGCTTAGCCTGGCCGATCGTTGGATTTGGTCTCGCTTGCAAACCACCATAAAAGAATTTGAAAAGCAAATTACCGAATACCGTTTCGACTTAGCCTCCAAAGCCGTATACGACTTTATTTGGAACGAGTATTGCTCTTGGTATCTTGAGCTTTCTAAACCCGCTTTAACGGCTGATGATGCAACCGACGCGGCCAAACGTGGCACGCGCCATACTTTGGTAAACGTATTAGAACAAGTCATACGATTAGCTCATCCGATGATGCCTTTTGTCACTGAAGAAATCTGGCAGCGCTTAGCGCCATTGGCCGGTATTGATGCGGATACGATTATGACGCAATCATTCCCAGCTTATGATGTATCACGCAGTGACGCTACTGCCGTTAACGATCTGGAATGGGTCAAAGACGTTGTGGTAGGCGTACGTAATATTCGCGGAGAAATGAACATTTCTCCGGCTAAGTCGGTACCATTGATTTTGCATAATGGTTCCAGCGACGATCAACGTCGACTGACTGAAAATCGCAATTTTCTAATGTCTTTAGCCAAGCTTGAATCCATTGAGTGGAAAAATAAAGGCGATGAATTACCAGCAGCGGCTACTGCATTGGTTGGCGAAATGGATCTTTTGATCCCAATGGCGGGCTTAATCGACATTGCCGCAGAAAAAACACGATTGAACAAAGAAATAGAAAAGCTGTCGAAAGACAAAGAGCGCTTTGCTGCCAAACTACAAAACCCGAACTTTGTCGATAGAGCACCCGAAGCGGTGGTTAATAAAGAAAAGGAAAAATTGGCGGAAGTTGAATCAGCCCTAGGCAAATTGAAAGAACAAGCGAAGCAGTTAGAAAACCTCTAACTTTTTTCCTTTATTTCGAAAGGTGTTCCATTTGCACCTTTCGAAATAGATGATTAGTAAAGGAGCCGAAAGACAAATAAAATGCGTAATATTGGGATTTCACTGCTTTTCTTAATTAGCACAAGCTTTGCCTCGAGCAAGCTACCCATTCAAAATAAATACTCCATACAGCCCACTCGAATATTTGAAGAGTGCTTTTCGCTTAACGCCAACCAGCAAATACAGTTTTCCTTTAAAGCAAGCGATCCACTTAAGTTCAATATTCACTATCATCAGGGCAATGAAGTTATCTATCCCATTGCCGAACACTTAACGCCAGAGTTTAAACCGACCATATTTACAGCCAATGAAGCTCAAGACTTTTGTTGGATGTGGACTAATACTCAACAACTTACAGTATTACTTGAATACACAGTATCACTCGTTAAGCCAAAAAATAAGACGTTAATAAAGGAATAAGCCATTGACTGACTTTATATTCAATAAACTACTGCCTCGCCTGGGCCATCCTTTTTGGAAGGTCAGTGCGCTATTGTCACTTGCGCTCCTATTAATGTTAACTTTGGGCCCAGCAGTAAAAGGCAGCATGATGTTTCCTCATGCCGATAAGCTATTTCATTTTATCGCCTTTGCAGGCGTTACCTTTTTAATGATGAGTGCTTTTATTCGTATTCAGCGGTGGTATTTGTTTGGTTTAATGGTGTTATTGGGTATTGCCATTGAAATCGCTCAATATACGTTAGCGAACCGAAGCTTCAGTTTATTGGACTGGGCAGCCGATATCGCAGGCGCAGCACTCGTTACAATTTTGTATATTCCTCGTAAGAAAATTATCAAGCAAACCCATGTTTAAAGCCTAAGGAATGCAGAACAAAGAGGAAGATCAAATACCCCTTAAGGTTTACTCTTAACCATTTAGTAGTTTTTATTTACGATTAGAATAAAAGGGGTGGAGCACCCGGCAAAGCCTCAACTTCCATTTGTTCCAAATCAGCGTCATCGCGTAAGTCGTATAAAAACCGTGCTCCAGAGTCGAAACGAATAACATAACGACCGGGTAACAACGCCGCTGCATAGACCCCCTGACTTTCACTGATTGGAAATCCATCAAGATCAGAAATTTGAATAACCGTTTCAGATACTTCTGCATGAACAACAAGTTCGTGATAAAACTCTTCTTGTGGATTGATATTTATAGCCATTTTATATTCTCCCGTGAAAAATCTTCCACTACCAACAGTATAAGCGCTTCAAAACTCTAGAAACGATTAATCAGACCAACGGTCACCTCCCTTTAGATTATTTAGACCTTAAAAACCCGCCGCTCTCCAGTTCAGCCAACGCCCGAATAATACGATTAAACAAACCCACAATTAAGTGCATTACAAGGCTTTGTCTGACACCCCAATTTAGTCCCCCTTTTTCACAAAGTAGCTCATAAGGCGTTTTGTCTTTAAAGCAACTATGTCGCCTTAGAAGGTTGTTAACCCACACATTTCGTTTATTTCTTTTGTAAATCCCTCCTTTAAAATAGTAAGTTGATAGAACTCCTGTTTGTCGGTCAGATGAAAGCGCTCGTCCTCGCTATTAAAATCAGTTTGATGTAAACATACTGCACGCCTAACTCTTCGATGTGTCAGTGATACTTCGCTTGAAAATGAGGAGTTTTACTTTTACTTATACTTTATGGCCCGGTACTTGTATTCATTGCGCTGACTGGCTTTACTTACTGCTTGCGAAGTTTTTGAAGCAGCCGGATTAAACCATGTCGACAAAGGGCACTGTATACATTGGTTAAGATAAATCGAATAAAGGCCTTCAAAATGGTCAACAAGATGGTTCACTACGATGTAAGCCAATCAACCATTTGCTGAACATCAAATGGCCAACCCAGTTCCTCACCCGTACTCGGGTTAACCAATACCGGAATTCTTTCCCCGTAAACTTCTACCAACCCACCACTCCCAATGATGTCAATCATTTCCAGAGTCATTCCCTCAGGAATCAGCTTTTGTTGCTTGGCAAAATAAAATTGTCCGATGGCCTGCTCGCATAAGTGACAACCATCGGTTGACATGATTTGAATTTTCATTCGGTGTTACCTTAAATGATAGTTTTACCAGACCGTACACTCAACCCGAGCTCACCCCAAAATTGAAACGACCGACCAAGAAAGCCAGTTTATCAGGTGTCGCCTTTTTTCTGTTTTCAAACTTGAAAAATTACAGGCGTCGTTTTTTAATGGCAAATGTAATGCCAAAATTTGATCATCGCTCGGCCTTTTTCTTGCTTTACGACCTCCCACATTTCCACCATTTGCTTCTGGCTTTTTCGAAAACCGGTCGATTTTTTTCAAATACTACAGAGAATCAAAACAATTTACCGATTTTTTTGCAATTTCAGAAGTAAATATATTCACTTTTTAAATCGCACTTCGTATAATCCTCGCGCATTTTTTAATCATCGAGGACTACACTCATGGCACGAGCAAAAAAAGCCGTAAAAAAAACCGTAACAAAAAAACCTGCTGCTAAACCGACAGCGAAAAAAACCACAAAAAAAACCGCAGCCAAAACTGCGAAAAAAGCCGCTCCGGTATCTGTTCTTGATCAAGCCGTTGCTTCTTTCGAGAAAGCTCTAGCGGAATTAAACGCAGCTGCAGTTACCGAAGTAGCGACATTAGAAAAAGCCGCTGCTAAAGCAGACAAGTCTGCTAAAGCTGCCACAGATAAACTGGCTAAAGCCAAAGCCAAATTGAAAGCAGCTCAAGCCAAGGTTAAAGCCAAGAAAACAGCCGCTGCAGTTAAAGCGGTAGAAACCAATAAAGCCAAAGTCGCTGAGTTGTCCGTAGTCGCAAAAGCGGCAACCGCTGAGCAAGCAGAAGCTAAAGACGCTGTAAAAGCCGCTAAAGCGACTGCAAAAGCGGTAAGCGCTAAAGTGAAAGCCATTGTTAAAATGGAAAAAGAGCTGGCTAAAAAAGAAGCCGAGAAAGCCAAAAAAGCAGCTAAAGCGGCAAAAGCGAAAAGCAAAGCTAAGAAAGCAACCAAAAAAGCCACGAAAAAAGCAAAGGTGACTGTGGTAGAAACACCGAAAGTAGAAGAAGCGACAGTCGTTACCGAAGAAGTTGCCGCGTAATCTCTGAGCAAAGCTTTGGATAAATAAGGCCGCTAAAAGCGGCCTTTTTTATAAGCACTCAAAAAGCCAACTTCGATGGAGTGGCTTTTTCATAAAGTCCCGTGAAGTTGTCTCGCGGGTTGTTTCCGACATGCGCACACCTTCTGGTGCTTCAAAGGTCATTTTGAACTTTCTAAAGTTATTGGAAAACACCAGCTTTCCATTTGGATTCAGCACCTGTAACGCCGATTGTAACAAAAGCTCATGATCTTTCTGAATATCGAAATGCCCTTCCATCTTTTTCGAATTGGAAAAAGTTGGCGGGTCCATAAATATCAGATCATAACCTTCTTTATTTTGTTCAGCCTGATGCTTAAGCCATACCACACAATTGGCTCGAATGAATTGATGTCGCGTAAGATCAAGCCCATTGAGCTGGAAGTTTCGCTCCGCCCACTGCAGATAGGTATTCGACATATCGATACTCGTGGTACTTGCGCCAGCCATTGCTGCGTGTACGCTGGCCGTTCCCGTATAACAGAACAAATTCAAAAATCTATCGCCCGAATTTACCCATTTTGCCATCGACTGACGAATTTTCCTGTGGTCCAAAAATAAACCGGTATCCAAATAGTCCGACAAGTTGACTTCAAGTTTAGCGTTGCCCTCTTTTACTATGATAACCTGGCCTTGTTTTGCTTGACGAACGTACTGAGTGTCCCCCTTTTGCTTCATTCGCGTTTTCACAAACACTTTGTCGCGTTCAACTCCCATCACTCCGGCAGCAACACGCTCTATATCTTTTAATCGCCGTAATGCTTTATGTTTGTCTACGGTTTTTGGCGGCGCGTATTCCTGAATGTGTAAATGTCCGTCATAAACATCGATTGCGGCTGCGTATTCCGGCAAGTCGGCGTCGTATAGGCGATAGCAACTGAGCTTGTTCTGCTTAATAAAACTTTTAATACCCGCTAAATTTTTTTGCAACCGGTTGGCCAACATTTGTGCTGAAGACGAGAGCGCCTTATCCCACTGCTCGGAACTTTCGTTTCGGGCTTCGACATAAAGCTTTGGCTCAATCGACAACCTCAAGAGTTCACATTCAATTGGCCCATTCATTAACCGGTAAATCTTTTTCGCCCGAATTCCTAATGCATGTCCGTGTGCTTTTTGCGTGGACAGCACAAGCGCCTTTTCACCTTCACACTCTTGCTTCAACCACATACCAAAGTCGGCATACAGCTTCGCTGCCCGCTCAGAATCCTGCAATCTCTCTCCATAGGGAGGATTCGTTACAATTAAACCGTGTTGTTCGGGTAATGGTCGTTTCACATTTTGAAAAGTACTCACTTGCCACTCAATGGCATCTTTCACCCCTGCCAACTCTGCATTATGACGTGCAATGGCTAAAACTTGTGGATCTTGATCACTCGCAAAAAATGCCACACCTTCCGCTGTCGACTTTTGTAATGTTTGAGCTTCATCAAGCACTTGCTGCCAAAGTGAGGACTGAAATAATTTCCAGCCTTTAAAACCCCAATAGCCTCTTAATGAACCAGGGGCAATATTGAGAGCCATCATTGCAGCTTCTATAACCAAAGTACCAGAGCCGCACATGGGATCGAGCAGCCAATAATTTTGTTTCGCAAGCTCTGGCCAACCCGCACGATATAACATAGCCGCTGCAAAATTTTCTTTCAGTGGCGCTTCACCTGCTTTTTGGCGATAACCACGTTGATGCAAACTTTGCCCTGAAAGGTCAATGCATAACGTTGCTTGGTTTTTATTAATACGGCAATGTAGCCGTACATCTGGCGTTTGTGTATCGACAGAAGGACGCTCACCGAATTCTTCACGAAAATAATCCACTACCGCATCTTTAATTTTTAAAGCACCGTACTGTTCGTGATCAATACGCGATTTACGCGAAACAAAATCGACCGCTAACGTTCCCTGATGCGAAATGTGTACGCCCCAATCCACCTCTTTCACTTTTTGATACAGCTCTTCATCGGTTTCTGCATGAAACTCCGCTAGCGGATAAAGCACACGGTTGGCCAGTCGACTCCACAAACACACTTTATATAGAATAGGCCAATCACACTCGATGCTAACCTGCATTAAACCTTCTTTCGCTTGTTCAACGCCTATCGCATTGAGTTCATCGACTAATAAGTATTCAAAACCAGGTGGACAAGTAATAATAAATCGCGGCATGTTAAAAGAAGGCTTGCAATAAAGAATTCATGCCAGTATTATACGCGCCTCGTCGACGAAGTACGACGTTTAAAACACATTGATGCGGGGTGGAGCAGTCTGGTAGCTCGTCGGGCTCATAACCCGAAGGTCGTTGGTTCAAATCCGGCCCCCGCTACCAAATTTAAACGAAAAGCCTGAGTTCTTACTCGGGCTTTTTTGTTTCTTCGGGTATGAGCCGACGAGAAAGTGTCGGGCTCAGACTCATACCTCCATCTCGCCGAAGGTCATTGGTTCAAACCCAACCCCCGCTACCAAATTTAAACGAAAAGCCTGAGTTCTTACTCGGGCTTTTTTGTTTCTTCGGGTATGAGCCGACGAGAAAGTGTCGGGCTCAGACTCATACCTCCATCTCGCCGAAGGTCAGTGGTTCAAACCCAAACCCCGCCGCTAATCGTCGCTCCGCTGCAATTACATTTAAACAAAGCGTCAGAGATTTTATGGAAACTTTTACAGGTTAAATGCCACTTCATATTGATCATAAAACTTCAATTCACCATAATAACGCATAACAAATAACCACTCTTATATTTACACAAAATGGCAAAATCACTTCAAGAACAATTACTCAGCGCAGGCTTGGTAGACAAGCAAAAAGCTCAAAAAATAAAAACCGAAAAACGTAAAAAAGCCAAACAACAGCCCAAAGGCCACCAACAAGAAGATGAGGCTAAACGATTGGCTCGAAAAGCAATGGCTGAAAAAGCCGCTCGCGATCGCAAGTTAAACTTGCAACAAAAGCAGGCCGCAGAACAAAAAGCGATTGCCGCTCAAATAAAACAACTTATAGAAATGAATAAGGTAGAGCGCGGCAAAGGCGATATTGCTTATCAATTCACCGATCAAAATAAAGTGAAACAAATCATGGTGGATGAAAAATTAAAAAGTCAAATTGCAAAAGGACAGTTGGCAATCGTTAAGCTTACCGAAGGCTATGAACTCGTTCCCAGCAAGGTTGCAGATAAAATTGCGGAACGCGACGACTCTTCAATTGTTTTACTGCATCAAAAAGAAGACAAGGTCGCCGAAGAAGACGACCCTTATGCCGACTATCAAATTCCTGATGATTTGATGTGGTAACCCCCGCAAGTACAGCTCCAGAAACTGGAGCTGTATCTCTTTTACTCTAAAGCTCCATTTCTACACCAGCAATAATTCTTCGTGGGTCTTGAGGTGATCCGACAAAGGCTTCATCTTGCCCAAAGGTTGGGTTGTAATGTTTTTTGTCGGTCGCATTTTTAATCTTTAGAAAATACTTGAGTTGAATATCATCGCTTATTTTATGTTTGTAATGCGCATAAAGATCAACACGAGTAAAACCAGGTACAGAGAGTCGATTGCCATTGCCATCCACTCGTTGATGCAAAGATTCTGATCGCTTTAACACTTTGGGAAAAATACTCCAATTACCGCTTGAAATTTCCATTCCTACTTTTGCCGTTTTATCGGCGCTATAGGTTAGGTCGTTACCGGCAATGTCACCATCGGAAACACTGTAAGCCGCGTATCCATTAAACGTCCAATCTCCAATAAAGTGTAATGTATCCAACCTCAATGTACCGCCATTTATGTCCGCTTTACCTGCATTGACGGGCTGCTCTGCAACATCAATTGGCACACCTTGAAATGTTTCACTTCCGTTATAGACGAAAATGACAGGCGTAATCAGCTGCTCAATTTCAGACCAATAATAGTTAAACGACAGTTTCAAATTATTTGAAAAGGAATAGGCAAAGCTAACCTCTTGCGAGCTGAGCTCTTCAGGCTGCAAGTCCGGATTTGGTAAGTGCCAGAAAGGACCAAACAAACCTGTGACTTCATCATTGGCATTCGTTGTTGGAATAAATCCGCCGTAATGCTGAAAAGTAACATAAGGTGATGGGGCCAAAAAGCCCTCACTGTACAGCACTTTCATTGTCATTTTTTCTAACGGTTTGATGACAACGCCGACTCGGGGGTTCACAGTATCTCCATACCGAGTATTATCATCGTAACGAGCACCGGCAGTTAAACTGACAATGTCAGACAACACAGCTTGCCATTGAAAGTAAGCGCCAAAGTTTTTGTAGTTAATATTGTAAAAAGCTTGAAAAACCGTTAAATCATTACCATCAAGATCTTCAATATTGGTTCCTAAATAATATTGACCTTGAAGATCGGCCGGAACACTTTGATCGAATGGTTTAGGTAAATCCCCTGTTTTGGGTAGAGCAGATATGTCATCAAAATTAACACCGAATACCATCGAGTGCACATCACTCAAAACCCAGTTCACCTGCTCTTCAAACTTATTGACTAACCCATAGCCATACTTATAGCCATCTCGATAACTTGTAAATGTGTTCAAAAACTTACTTTCCGGCAATAGCTCATACTTTCCTCTAGAAAAAGAACTTTGAATGGTTACATTTTCATTGAACTCATAAGTATGGCGCATAAACAAATTAGAAATCTTCGTATTGAACACGGCATCTTCAACATAAAGATTATAATCGGGTAGCATTCCAACCGAGTTATTATGAGACTCATACGCTTGCGCATAACCGACTTCTAGATTTCCGAGCCTAGCACCTAAATGGTAAAAGTGTGACTCGGTTGGTGTCGCGTAAGGGCGAGGATCACCGAGATCCAAAATAATGTCAGGCAAAAAAGGAGCGAGTCTAACTTCACCATTTGTCGCATATCGCTCATTGTACCAACTGAACTCCTCAGGATATTCTTGCGCCATATTCGGTTCATCACTGTCATACAATTGTGCAGTGAACATTAAAGAGAAGTCATCTTTAGAAAAACCATAATTAATGGAACGGTCTTTCGTACCAAACGAACCTGATCCAATATGCACCTTAGCTCCTTGCCCTTGCTCTCCCGTTTTAGTAATAATATTAATAATGCCACCAAATGCATCAGCACCGTATAATGCCGACGCAGGGCCAAGTATCACCTCAACACGTTTTGCATCGGATAATCCATAATTGGTGGCGACAGCATGGGGAGTTCCGTGTGGCGAGTTAATTCGAAACCCATCGAGTAAAACAACAAATTTTTCATTACCACTGATGCCTCGAAAGGTATAAAAGTTGTTGTATTCAGCAACCGCTCGATGTTGAATCTCAATTTCAGGAATATCTTCCAATAATTCGACAAGGTGCCGATAACCACGACGACTGATTTGTTCGTCAGTAACGACATAGACTGTGGCCGGAGCATCAGATACTTTTTGAGCAGATTTAGAAGCCGTCACCACTTCGATATTCAGTAAGTCCTCTAACGAAATCGCACCAATTTCATCTTCCGATGCCACTGCTTGAAACGATACGGCCATGCAAAAACATACAACGGTTCTATGCAAAGCTCGGATAGCATATTCTTTCATACTCACCCACCCGTCCTGATTGTTGTTTAACTGGCTACTTAACCTAAATTAATCCGTTGACCGCTTTAAATAGAAGTAAATGCTTTAAAACTCAACTGAGCCACAAATCATCTTCTGAACGAATCAGCTACAGCAAGCAGAGTGGTTCTGGTAATTAATTTAGGTTTAAACCTCAACAATAAGAGTAGATGTTAATTAAGAATTTACAAATAAATCTTTTAAAACAATGGATTGCGATATTACGTTAATGAACTTGTGGTGGATGCACAATATGAGCTATGGAGTTATTTTGCCCACGACATTCTCATGCTGAGATTTACTACTTTAATCTCCACTTAAAAGTGCGCTATGACAATGACAGCAATATAATCTTGGATAGAGATAAATCAGAAAAGGAAGTTCATGTCGCTGAACCTTCAACCCGTTAGATTTTTTACAAAAATGGCATGGCCATAAGGCAATGAGCATAGCGCCCAATAAACTTAAGAAGATGAGTAAAGGAGTGTACCAGCCTGCCAAAGCAGGAAAAAGCGAACATATGGAAGAAATAATCAAAGCAATCCAAATAAAAAAAACAATTCGATAACCGCTTTGTCTAAGACGACTCTTTCGCCTATTCGTCATAATAAATCCTTCTTTTTAATTCCAACTTAAATGATGAGTCCGACGAAATGAATATTTATTTCATAAAAAGTAATGAATCATAAGATCGTTCGGCTAAAATTGATTCCAAAGTTTATTAAATTGGTTGTTGAATTCATTTATCAAATGAAAATCAGTATCCACCACGATATTTTCCTGATTGTACTTACTCGCACTTCGAGTCCAGTTAAAGCTTCCATTAACTAAAGTAGCATTATCAAAAATGGCAAATTTATGATGCATATGATTTGAACTTAAATCCATTTTAACTGGAATGCCTTGCTCAACCAACCAATTGATATCACTACCAAGATCATCCGACTTGTGGTTGTCCGTAATAATTTTTACTTCAACTCCTTTACGATAGGCATCAAGTAACGATTGAGATAAGCGATCATCTGAAATTGTAAAAACACAAACATTGATACTTTGTTTGGCTTTTCGGCAAAGCGACATTATAGTATCCACACAACGATTGCCCGGACTAAAGTAAGCTTCTGCACGACCAGGACCGTCTCCTACCCGCAAAGCATCCAGAGTTTTAATGACTTGCTCTAGCCATTTTAACGCTTTTAAGCTAGTCGTATGACTTTTACGACAATGCTCATTAGCGATTACAAATGCTTTGTTACGTACAAAGTTGAATACCTCGTGGTTATTTTCATGTTGTAACAAAAACGTCAAGCTGAACTTTTCTTCGCTCGACAATTTAAAGTCGTCAAAAGAGCGATAAAGTAAATCTTCCAGAGTATCAAGATCGGTCATTTCAATAATTAACTTTGCGCCAACTTTAACGCATTGGCAGTTTGCTGAATTAACGCAGGTCCGCTGTAAATAAAGCCGCTGTAAATTTGAACAAGGCTAGCACCCGCTCGAATTTTATCGACAGCGGAATCACCGTTATAAATACCACCCACTCCAATGGTTGGAATTTTTCCTTTTAATGCTTGGTTTAATTTTGCAAGCACCTGCGTACTCATTTCCGTAAGCGGTTGTCCACTCAAACCGCCGTTTTCGTTTGCGTGTGTTTGGCCTTGTACCGCGTCGCGTGAAAGCGTGGTATTGGTCGCAATCACACCATCCACTTGATAAGCAAGAAAACGGTCGGCTGTTTGTTCGATTTCACTTTCCGATAAATCCGGTGCAATTTTAACGAGCACTGGAACTTGCTTGCTGTATTGAGTCGTCAATGCTTGCTGTTTTTCTTTGATTGAGCGCAACAGCACATTCAACACCTCGCCGAACTGCAAATCTCTAAGGCCCGGGGTGTTGGGAGAAGAAATATTAACCGTGATGTAATCAGCATGAGGGTAAACTTTTTCCATACCGATCATATAATCATCTACCGCACGCTCTTCTGGTGTATCTTTATTTTTGCCAATATTGATCCCTAAAACGCCATCAAATTGCGATTGCTTAACATTTTCTACTAAGTGATCGACACCAAGGTTGTTAAAGCCCATGCGGTTAATTATGGCTTGCGACTCTGGTAAACGAAATAATCGAGGTTTGTCATTTCCAACTTGAGGGCGTGGCGTAACCGTACCGACTTCAATGAACCCAAAGCCCAATGCCGCTAAAGCTTCAATGTAAGCTCCGTTTTTATCCAGTCCGGCAGCAAGTCCCACTCGATTTGGAAAACTAAGCCCCCACAAACTGAAGGGATCCGAAACTCTGGGTTGTGCCATTAAAAAACGAAATGGGGAGTCTTGCAGTTTACCCATCAATGACAACGAAAGGTCATGCGATTTTTCCGGTTCCATTTGGAACAATACAGAACGAATCATGGGATAAAGTAAACTGAACATGATAATTCCTAACCATTAATTTTTGCGAAAAGGAGTGTCTTCAGACTGAGCCGCTCGGATGAGATCACTCTTGATTTTTGGAGGCAATCGATTCCAGTGAGTACCACGTATTGCACCATACAGTGCATACAACATATTTAGGCTGACATTAGCACCACTGGCTTTCAGTATTTTATAACCACTTACTGTACCAAGGTCCTCAATATCTTTTAATGTATGCACCTGAATTTGCGCCAGCATTTTCGCCGATTTCTCTCCTAGGTTCGGCAAGTTTTTTAACCTGCGTATCTGGCGCTAACGAAGTCATCAAAAATAGAAATTATTTCTTTTTTGACTTTTTCTCGGTTTCCACCCATTTGCCATTTTTAAAGTGCGCGCTCCATCCTGTCGCTTTACCATCATTTTCACTCATGATGTATTGCTCTTTGAATTTTCGGCTGAAGCGGATCACCGTTTTATTACCGTCAGGATCTTCGACCGGCGCTTTCGTTAAGTAGCTGAATTTAGGATCCAGCTTATCTTTCACCATGAGTATTTCTTCAACTAACGGTGGCCGTGTTTCTCGATTTTTTGGGAACTGACTCGCTGCCAGAAAAATACCGGATGCACCGTCGCGTAACACATAAGTATCATCCACTTTTTGACATTTCAGGTTTGGCATGGGAATAGGATCCGCTTTTGGCGGTGCCGGCTCACCATTTTTCAATAGTTTTCGAGTGTTTTTACATTCAGTGTTGGTACAACCGAAGTATTTGCCAAAACGACCAGACTTTAATTCCATATCAGAGCCGCATTTATCGCACTCGATAATAGGGCCATCATACCCCTTGATTTTGAACGTGCCCTGCTCAATTTCAAATCCATCGCAGGTTGGGCTATTACCGCAAATGTGCAATTTTCGTGTTTCATCGAGCAAGAAAGAATCCATTGCCGTACCGCACAACTTACAACGATTTTTTAGCATGAGGTTGCGCGATTCTGCCTCTTCATCTTTATCGACGGCCTCGGCTTCTTCTCCGGGGATCAAGTTCATGGTGTGAGTGCAGCGTTCATCTTTGGGCAGCGCGTAGCCCGCACAACCAAGAAAGACTCCCGTCGTCGCCATTCGAATTGCCATTTTGTTTTTACCGCAACTCGGGCACTCTATGTTGGTTTCCACCGCTTTATTGTTTTTCATGCCACCTTCTTCCGGCGCCTTTTCGGCAACGGCTAGCTGGTGACTGAAATCTTTATAAAAGGCATCTAGTGTTTGTTTCCAATTGGCGTGACCTTTCGCAATTTCATCCAAACTTTCTTCCATATTGGCGGTGAAAGAATAGTCAAGCAGCTCTTTAAAATTATCGTTCAATCGGTCGGTAACAATTTCGCCCATTTTTTCAGCATAAAAACGGCGACTGCGTAAACTGACATAACCACGATCTTGAATGGTTGAAATAATCGAAGCGTAAGTTGATGGCCGACCAATGCCACGTTTTTCCAACTCCTTTACCAATGCGGCTTCGCTGTAACGAGGAGAAGGCTTAGTGAAATGTTGTTTCGGAAGCAATTCTTTTAACTTTAAGGCATCGCCACTTTTTAAATCCGGTAATGTCACCTCGTCATCATTTTTCTTCATCGGTGGTTGCACACGCGTCCAACCATCAAAGCGCATCACGCGACCTTTTGCTCGCAACTCATAGTCATTGGCTTTTGCTGTTAACGTGGTTACGTCATACTGTGCCATACTCATCTGACAGGCGACAAATTGACGCCAGATCATGTCATAAAGTTTTACCGCATCGGGCTCCATACCCATTAATTCTTTACCGGTTGTTGAAACGTTCGTCGGTCTTATCGCCTCATGCGCTTCTTGCGCACCCTCTTTATTGGCGTAGTGCATCACCTTGTCGGACAAATACTTTTCACCGTACGCAGTCGCTATGTGATCTCGGCATGTGTTTAACGCGTCTTCACTTAAAAACGTAGAGTCGGTACGCATATACGTAATGTAACCGGCTTCATACAAGCGCTGCGCCAACATCATGGTCTTTTTAACCGAGTACTTTAATCGTGTGCTGGCAGCTTGCTGTAGAGTCGAAGTAATGTAAGGCGCACCGGGTTTGCTGCGAGAGGGCTTGTCTTCGCGCGAAACAATCGAAATGGCCGATTGTTCTATCGCCGCCATATCTTGTTTGACTTCCGACTCCGACTTGGGGCGGAAGTTTTCACCGGCTTTACGTGCAACCTGCATGCGCAACTCGGTTTTAGCCGCTTTCAGATCCGCCTGTAATTCCCAGTACTCTTCTGGGTTGAAGGCTCGAATTTCACGTTCACGCTCGACAATCAATTTAACCGCAACCGACTGCACTCGGCCTGCTGACAAACCGCGAGAAACCTTTTTCCACAACAGCGGAGAAACCATAAAACCGACGACACGATCAAGAAAACGTCGTGCCTGTTGCGCGTTAACGTAATTCAGATCGAGGTGAGAGGGTTTAGAAAAGGCAGCTTGAATGGCTTTTTTGGTGATTTCGTTAAAGACAACACGTTGAAACTTCTGCTCATCTCCACCGATGATTTCTTTTAAATGCCAGGCAATGGCCTCTCCTTCACGGTCCAAATCCGTTGCGAGATAGATTTGGTCGACTTTCTCTGCCTGACTTTTTAATTCTTTAATGACTTTTTCTTTGCCTGGAAGCACTTCATAGTGGGCTTCCCAGCCTTTTTCCGGGTTGATCCCCATTCGATTAAACAGTTGCTGCTTGGCCTTTTCAGCTTTGTGCCTGGCTTTTTCTTCTGGCGCCATTTTACGAGTGATGGCCGCTTGCCGAGCACGCTCTTTGGGGTCAACTGTAGACTTAGATCCTCCCCCAGTGGGCAGGTCACGCACGTGCCCCACACTTGATTTAACAATGAAGTCCTTTCCCAAATATTTGTTTATCGTTTTCGCTTTTGCAGGAGACTCTACAATTACCAGTGATTTTCCCATGTGAGATCAATGTGCTCCAGAAATTTTTATCGAGAAGTTCATACAACCTATAATTGAACGCACTCAGGCAAACGTTATTCAGTTTACCGTCGATTTTGGCTGGTGATTTAAGCAGCCTATGGCGTTGCAGTGTAATTTGTTTTTCTAATGGATCAAGTCTAAGGCTTATTTATTTTTGGACGAAACCGAAAATGAAATCAAATAAAACTTTACTCAACCTAAGAACTTTTACAAAAACTGGCGACAGTGTCCCAGTTTTTTTCTTAACTTTTTCAATTAGTTAGTTGAATAAGCACCTCGTTATCTGAATAAGTTTTAATCAGACATTGAATGCAAACCGGCTACCGTTAGTAAATTCGGTAGCCCAATGACGTTTTTAATTTTGGTTCAAAATAGCAATCGGTGGGAGTCGCAATACTTTACGATTGCCGATCATGCCTGCAGGAACAACCATCAACAAACCTAAAACCGGAGCGGTGATCCATAGCCACCAATGCCACTCAGCCTCCATTTTAAATACTTGAGTATAAAGTGACCAGGCCAAGCCTTCACCGGCCATCGCTGCTAATCCGCCGGCAAGAATACCTAACACCCAATACTCAACCAGCGTTGTTTTACGAACAAACTTTCGGTTGGCTCCCAACGTTTTTAATACCGCTGACTCGTAGAGCTTTTCATCGAGGGTAGCGCGTGTCGTCGCAAATAGGACAGCCAATCCTGCGAGCACAACAAACACCAGCACCACTTCTACCGCCAAAGAAGCTTTATCCAACACGCTACGAACTTCATTTAATATCAGATCCAGCTCAATGACCGACGTTGTCGGAAACTGCTCCAAAATGCGATTGAGTAAAAGCTTACGATCAGCCGATAAGTAAAAACTGGTAATGTAAGTAGCCGGTGCATTTTTCAACGCAGGCGGATTAAAAATGACGTAAAAGTTGGGTTGAAACGAGTCCCAGTCCACTTTTCGGATAGATGTCAAAGTTGCAGTGATTTCTTCAGCGCCAATCTTGAACGTCACTTCATCACCCAAAGCCAATTGCAAAGCTTCCGCCATTTCCTGTTCCATGGAGATTTCGGGCTGAGTGGCCTCAACCATTTGCCACTCACCTTCAATCAAAGTATTTGCAGCGGGAAACGTTTCGGACCACGTTAGGTTTAAATCGCGACGAAGCGTATTATGTTGTTGTGACTTTTCCGGTAATACACTTTTGGGTTCCTCACCATTTAACGCAACAATACGCCCCCTTACCACCGGAAAAATATCGGCTGCAACTATCGTTTCACGCGAAAAAAGTTGGTTAAGCGGTTCGACTTCTTCAGGCTGAATATTGACCATAAAATGATTGGGCGCATCATCTGGCAATTGCGCTTGCCAATCGGCAATCAGTTCGTTGCGTACCAGTAATATGGTCAAGATTAAGGTAAGCGTTAGGCCAAATGCAGAGATTTGGATCAATGATGCACTTTTATGACGTTGTAAATGCTCAATGCCAAACTTAAACGCGATGCTGCTGTTACGTGTAAAGTGGCGTGCCAGCTTCAACAACCCTGACGCCACGAGTAAGCTCACGATAGTCAATACGCCACCTCCAATAATGACAGCGCCAACCAACCGCAGGTTTTGTGCGTACCAATAAAGAATCAGCGCGAGTGATAACACGGCGATCAAAATCGTTACCCAACTGCTCAGTGAATAAGGCTCTAAGTCACGTCGTAAAATACGCATAGGTTGAACCGAGCGAATTTTCAAAAGCGCAGGTAAGGCAAACCCCAAAAGTACGGTAAGCCCAGTTATGATACTGATCGCAAACGTTTGCCATTGAGGCCCAGGCAGTTGCTCAGGTAACAGTTCGGCTAAACCCAATACAAGGGCTTCGTTGACGATATATCCGGTACCACTGCCTAAAATCGATCCCGATACTCCTGCCAATGCCAGCACCAGACAAAATATGGCCAATACCTGATTCTTCTTAAGTCCCATGCAGCGTAATAAAGCACTGTGATCAAAGTGGCGCAAAGCGTAACGATTCGCCGCTATTGCGATTGCAATTCCACCTAATAACAATCCCAACACACCGGACAAGTTTAAGTAATTTTTCGCGCGCCCCAAGGCCGACCCTAACTGTTGGTTTTCGGACGTTGCACCAATGATACGTTGTGATGAGTCCAACTTGCCTTCCACCCATTCATCAAACTTTTGCAGAGCCGTTTCGCTTCCCGATAACGCCAGTCGATAACTGAGTCGGCTGCCCGGTTGCACCACTTGCGTTTGTGGGACGTCGGCCAGAGACATAATCATGGTGGGCGAAAAATTGAAAAAGCTACTCCCTCCCGGTTCGGTGACGATCACTGCCGATACTTTAAAATTGGCAACACCGACCTGCACACTATCACCTACTTTCACTTTCAATAGGTTAAGCAAACGAGGAGACAACCAAATTTCACCTTGATTCGGAGCACCGCGACTCTCTTCGCCTACCACGAAAGGTTGATTGGCTAACGCCAACGTGCCAGCTAAGGGAAATTGTTCATCTACGGCTTTTACCGTTGCCAAATGAAACTCATCGCCAGCAACCAGGACACTGGAAAACCAGAGCATCGAAGACGTTTTTAGTTGAAAGTGTGCCGCTTGTTGAGCAAGTTCAGAGGATAACTCTCGCGGCGATGAGATTAGACGATCCGCACCTAAAACCTGAGCCGCTTCTTTGGTCATGCCTCGATCAATGCGGTCCACCAATAAAGTGACAGCGGTTAAACCGCCTAAAGCGATCCAGAGAGCGAATATTAGAATTTTCAATTCGCCGCTTTTCCAATCGCGCCAAAACAGTTTCCAAGCCAAACTCAAACTAAGCATGTGAAGTCACCGTAGATTCAGAAGGCTTTTTTGATGACTGTCTGGAAATTTGACCCGCTGATAATTCAATTTGGCGGTCGCAGCGATCGGCCAGAGTTTTATCGTGCGTCACCAAAACCAATGTGGTTCCTTGCGACTGGTTTAACTCGAATAACAGGTCGGCGATGCGTTCACCCGTGTGAGTATCAAGGTTGCCGGTCGGCTCGTCGGCGAATAATATTTTCGGACTGGCTGCAAACGCACGCGCTATAGCCACACGCTGCTGCTCACCGCCACTTAATTGGTTTGGATAATGACCAGCCCGCTGAGAAAGCTCGACTCGCTCCAAAAGCTTTTGCGCTTGTTCAATTGCGCTTTTTCCTCGTTTGAGTTCCATTGGTAACGCCACATTTTCCAGTGCCGTTAGCGTCGATAACAAGTGAAACGACTGAAAAACAAAACCCACATTGTGGGCGCGGAATTCGGCGCGCTGGTCTTCGTCCATTTGTGTCAAATCGTTATCCAGTAACACCACTTGCCCTGTGGTCGGTGTGTCCAACCCTGCCATAAGACTGAGCAATGTAGACTTACCCGAACCAGAAGCGCCAACAATGGCCAGCGACTCACCTTCTGCCACTTCGAAGCTGACTTCATCAAGTATCGTTAAAGGACCTGAATAGGTATTGACTTGTTTTTTTAGCAGCGACACTGATAGCATATTTCTCTCATATCCAGGATAAACAAATTTAGAGCCTACATGAAATCACATCACTTTTTTAGCCGAATTTTGTTAACGGTTATTACTTTATGCAGTATCCAAGTGACGGCACAGAACCTTTTGATACTGGGTGACAGTCTCAGCGCTTCTTATAATATTCCGCTGGAATCGGGTTGGGTGCCACTACTGGAAAAACGTTTAAAACAAGAGTACCCAGAGTTTGAAGTCGTTAACGCCAGTATCAGCGGAGAAACCACCGGCAATGCGTTAAAGCGACTGCCCGACTTATTGCAAAAATACAAACCGCAAATTGTTGTGATCGAACTGGGTGGAAATGACGGACTCAGAGGTTTTAAACTGCCCGATATCAAACGCAATATCGAACAGATGATCCAGCTTGCCAAAAACCAAAGTGCACACGTTGTACTCACCGGTATTCATGTCCCTCCGAATTATGGCCCCGCTTACACTCAGATTTTTTATAACGCATATAAGCAGTTATCGGATAAATATCAAACCGAGTTTGTTCCTTTTATTCTCGATGGTGTTGGCGACAACCCGGACCTGATGCAGGCCGATGGTGTTCACCCCACAGCGGAAGCGCAACCCTTGGTATTGGATAATATGTGGCCGCATATAGAAGCAGCAATTAAACGGGAAGGATGAGCGAGTTACGAGTTACGAGTTACGAGTTGCATGAAAATTATGAAATTTTAATTCATCCAGTCAAGTAGGGGCGGGTTTGTAACCCGCCCCTATAAAGTATTTAACTCAATTCTAGCAACTCATCTCTAGAAACTGTCCGTTATCCGGCGACCTTAGCAACCCCCTGCTCCAACGCATTTAATCCCGCTTCAATTTCTTCGTCCGAAATTAACAAAGAAGGCGCCAAACGGATCACATCGGGGCCTGCCATTAAAACCAAAGCTCCAGCTTCCAAAGTGGCATTCATAAAGTCGCGAGCGCGACCTTTGTACGTCTCGTTTAGCGCAGCTCCCATCAAAAGGCCCTGCCCACGAGTTTCGGAAAACACAGCGTATTTTTCGTTGATGGCATTAAGTTTAGCTTTAATTTTCTCGTGCCGTTCATTCACTCCTTCGAGTACTTTGGGATCGCTGATGATATCGAACACCGCATTGGCGACCGCACATGCCAGGGGGTTGCCACCATAAGTACTACCATGTGTACCAACCACAAAACTCTTTGCAACTTTTTCAGTTGTTAACATGGCACCAATCGGAAAGCCTCCGCCTAAGGCTTTCGCCGACGATAAAATATCCGGTGTAACACCGGTATGCATATACGCATAAAGTTTTCCGGTACGCCCCATACCGGTTTGTACTTCATCAAATACTAATAAAGCATTGTGTTGATCGCACAGTTCACGAACGCCTTTAACAAATTCGGCGTCAGGAACGATGATTCCACCTTCACCTTGCACAGGTTCCATCACTACCGCACAGGTTTTGTCGGAAATAACCTGTTTTAAAGCATCAAGATTATTGTATTCCACATGATTAATACCGGCAGGTAAGGGTTCAAAGCCTTTAGTGTATTTTTCTTGTCCACCTACGCTCACAGTAAACAACGTACGACCGTGAAAGCCTTGGTAAAACGCGATGATTTGGTTCTTCTCTTCACCGTAATGATCTTTCGCGTATTTGCGCGCCAATTTAAAAGCCGCTTCGTTTGCCTCACCACCTGAGTTAGCAAAAAAGACTTTGTCAGCAAATGTATTATCAATTAATTTTTTTGCTAACTTAAGCGCTGGCTCGTTCGTGAACACATTACTCATATGCCATAACTTGTTAGCCTGTTCGTTTAATGCTTGAACCATTGCTGGGTGACAATGCCCTAATGCATTAACCGCAATACCGCCAGCCAAATCGATGTATTCTTTTCCTTCGACATCCCAAACGCGACTGCCTTCACCTTTGCTGGGTATCATTTGCATTGGTGCGTAATTGGGAACCATTACCTGATCAAAAGTCTCGCGCGAAACATTACTCATAGTGTGTACCTGTATTAACTGATTTGGCTTTAAGAAACAGACCTGAAACGGCCAAAAGTTCGTGTGCTAAAGTATCCGTATCTTGGCTTTTTTAACAGCAGATTTCCAGCCTTTTCAACGAAAAATATTTATTCATTTCGTGCTGTATATTTATTCAATAAAAATAAGCACTTACCTAAATTTTAAGTTTGTGGCTATAATGTTCCGTTCAATCAGTTTATTTCATGCAAGCAAAAGCTTTCGAACACCGTCAATTGAACGGAAGTTCATTTAAAATTTTGAAGGTTAACAACAGGTTACCTGAAGCTTTTAGCTTTAGCTTTCAAGTCGTCCAATCTGACTGCGCGATAATTTTTCGCTCACTGCACTCTCGACTTAAGCGCTTGCATAGACTCAAAATTATTCATAGGAGTTAAGCCAGACATGATGCTATTTCGTCCCGTTGCAGAGGCCGATGCGGATCAAATCGCTGCGCTTGCACAAACGACCGGTACCGGGTTAACCACACTGCCAAAAGATCCGGATAAAGTGAAAGAAAGAATTCAACTCTCGTTGGAATCTTTTTCTAAAGAAGTCACTGAGCCCGGTCCGGAAAATTATTTGTTTGTTCTTGAAAATATGGATACAGGCGAGGTTGTTGGCACCTCTGCGTTGGCAGCAGCCGTTGGTTTGGAACAACCCTTTTACACTTACAAAATAGGCACAACGGTACATGCCAGTCCCAAACTAGGGATTCACAAAACCATTCCGACTTTAATTCTTGGACACGACTACACAGGCACAACCGAAATTTGTACGTTGTTCCTGTCTCCCAACCACCGCGGTGGTGGTGCCGGAAAGTTACTTTCAAAAGGCCGGTTTTTGTTTATGGCAAACCAACGCCATCGATTTGCAGATACCATCATTGCTGAAATGCGTGGATACTCCGATGACAATGGTATCTCTCCTTTTTGGGAAAGCTTGGGTCGTCACTTTTTTGATATGGACTTTGATGTTGCGGACACCATGAGCGGAGAAGAAAGTAACGAGTTTATTGCTGAACTTATGCCAAAGTATCCTATTTATGTTCCTATGCTCACTCCAGATGCCCAAGAAGCCTTGGGACGTGTTCATCCTGATACTGAACCAGCGTTAGAACTATTAAAGAAGGAAGGTTTTGAGTACAAAGGTTATGTTGATATTTTCGATGCAGGCCCAACCATTGAAACCACTCCAGACAAAATCGACACGATTAAACGTTGTCAGCAATTAAAAGTAAGTTTTATAGGTAAAAGTCACACAGGGAAAAATTACTTGATTGCTAACCAAAGCATTTCTGACTTTCGTTGCGTCTTAACGTCAGCCAAAATAAGCGACAATAAAATTCAAATTGATGACACTACGGCTGAGCTATTAAGTATATCCAATGGTGATTCGGTTACAGTGACTGAAATGTTATAGGCCGTATGGAATATACGGCTTTTCAAAAGTATGTCACAAAGGGTTGCTACACCCCTTAGTAATGAGTTCAAGCTTCTGCTGACGAGTCAAAGATTTTATTTCAGCTTCACGTTGACTCGCAGTACTTCGAGTATGCTCTCCTTCACTAAAAATGATTTCCTTCGGCTTTCTACCGCGAAAAAACTTCGCACCTTTTCCATGTAAGTGTTGTTGAAAACGACGTTCTAAATCGGTTGTAATTCCGGTATACAAAGAACCATCATTGGCACGAATGATATAAACCCACCAGCAAGACATCGCTGTGAAAACGCCACTAAAAACTAAAGATGAATACGGGTGCCAAACCGGCTTTCGCCCATTGCAACGGAAAGAAAAGCGCCCGACTCTCGACCAGAAACAATGGCAATGGTACCGACACCTTCATCCAATAATGAAACGGCTTCTTCCACTTTTGGAATCATCCCACCTTGGATAACGCCTTGCTCGATGAATTGTTTTGCAGTACCGGGCGTAATATCGGTAATGCGAGTTTCCGGTTTATTTAAGTCTTCAAAAACAGCACCAATTTGCGTTGTTAGCAATAATAGATCCGCCTTTAAAGCTTTTGCAATTTGTACCACCGTTGTATCGGCATTGATATTGAACACGCGACCTTTTTCACCGACACCTAACGTCGCTATTACAGGAACTAAGTCTAAGGCAAGCAAACCATTAAGCAACTCGGCGTTAATCGTTGTAACGTCACCTACTTCGCCAAAATCAATCGGTTCGGGACCCGCACCTGACATCACTCGTGGTGGGCGTTTCACCGCCTGAATTAATTGGCCAGATGCACCATGGCAACCGAACGCTTTCAAACCAACCCTTAACAAGGCAGAGGTTAATTCGACATTCACTTCACCTGCGATTGCCTGCTTCACCACTCGCAAATCGGCTTCGCTTGTTATGCGACGTCCACCCACTTTGTTCGGAGTCAGGCCAACCTGTTCCTGTAATCGATTGGTTTGTGGGCCACCACCATGCAACAAAACCACGCGCCAATTTTTTTCGACAAGTGACGCAACATTAGCAGCCAATCCTTCACGCTCGGCTACGTCCAGTAATACGTCACCACCTACTTTGATAACTGCAATTTTGTTTGTGTTTGTCATAGTATTGTTTTCATTGTTGCCAATTAATTTCGACAAATTCGGATAACGTAACGCTTTACTTTGGAGCTATTCGTCTTTTTTTTAAACGTTTACATTACCAGAATTTGCCGAATAAGAAAAAATCGTCCGAAAAACTAAGGCCACATTCCCGGATTATCCAGACCATAATGCATAGGCTTTCCAGTCATCAAATTAAAACTTTGAATCGCTTGACCTGCACCACCCTTGATTAAATTATCAATCGCCGACGTGCAGCACAACGTTTTGACGCCCGTTTCTTCGTCCACACGAACAGTTATACCAATTTCCACTCTCGCGGTACCCGCTACCGCGACCACTTCCGGAGAAACACCAACCGGCATTACAGTAACGAGTTTATGACCGTCGTAATAATCTTGATATATTTTTTGAATGGATTCAGCATCGTGCCCTTCGGGTAAGTTCAATTGTGAAACCGCTAATATTCCACGCACCAATGGTGCTGATACAGGTACAAAATCAAGTGCAATTTTATCACCACCAGCAGCTTTTAACGTTTGAATAATTTCTGAACGATGTTGATGATGCAGTGTTTTATAGGTTTTTAAATTGTTTACACGAATCGCATGATGCGTACCCGCTTGTGGTTTTACACCAGAGCCCGAAGATCCGGTCATAGAAACATTTCGCACGTTAACGCCTTTTAATAATCCGGCACTGGCCAACGGTAATAAGCCCATAGCAATCCCGGTAGCAAAGCATCCAGGACTCGCAACATGTTTCGCGTCTTTAATGGTGGCTTCATTCAGCTCAGGCATTCCATAAACAAAAGTACCAAGGCGCTCAGGACAAGGATGCTCTGGTGCATAATCGCGTGTGTAATCTTGTAGATCTTGCAAGCGGAAGTCGCCGGATAAATCGATGATTCGAACATCTAAATCGAAGAGTTCCATAGCAACTTTAGCGGTTATAATATGCGGCATGGCCAAAAATACAATATCAGCACCTTGCGCACATTCACGCGGAGAAATATCTTGTAATATCAGGTCATCGTATCCAACCAAAGACCGATGCACTTTGCTGATCGGGTCGCCGACATAATCTTTACTGGAAATACGTAAAATTTCTACGTCATCTCGAACCAACAGGTGTCGTAAAATTTCCGCAGAGCCGTAACCTGCACCACCGATTATCGAAACTTTAACTTTGCTCATAATAGCTCCTGTAGTTTGTACAAACTGTTATCAATCTAAATTTGGGTTTTCACCACTAAAAGTCCGGCTCTTTGGCCAACTGGAATTTTCGCATTCGGAAACACAATCGCTTCACCACTTTCCTGAACCTGATAGCCTCCATCAATATCATCCGTTAATTGAAATCCTTCTTCGAAGGCCGTGAAGTTTTCAACATCGTCTTCGATGTTTAACTCAAAATTATCCGACTGTTTAACCAACTCGTCTTTCACCTGAAATAAATTAAAGTCCTGATTATCAAATGGTTTAGTTTTTACTTTTTCTCCGGCAATCAGGAGCGCCAGATTATTCGATATCGCATCAAACTCTTGCATATTGTTTTCACCAAACGGTTTCACCTTACCTAACTCTACCGTAAAGGCATGCGCTTTAAATCGATGACTGGTGAAGTAAGAAAAGGTTCCTGAAGGTTTGTGGCCTAATAAAATGGTATTGATATCACTGGCGAGAAAAAACTCAAGTTGCTCTTTACTCCAAGTGCGATCATCAGGAAAAGGGTATACAGCGAACTTTTTGTATTTGGATGCTCGAATGGCAGTATGCAAATCGTAATGCAATCGTAAATGATTATTGTGTTCTTGAAAAAAATCCATCACATAGCCTTCTAGCTTAGCCGCTCTTTTTGCTTCATGATGATTTTTTCCTTGATGCTTACCATTAAACAATCGGTTCATGTTTTCCACTTCAAATCGTTCACTGATATTCATCGCAATCGGATTACCAATAATAAAGAGCACACGTGCTTTAACTGAAAGCTGCTGCTCGACAATACAAGACACCAACTTATCCACAATTTCTATCGGTGCTGTTTCATTGCCATGCACGCCGGAAGAAATGACCAGGTCACATCCATTGTTTGTCGTTGGCTCCACCAACAAAACACCAGTATCCAGTAACTGGACACTCAAGTTTTCATTGATTTTTATCGGGCTTTGCTTTTCGAAAGGTTGAGGGAATTTCTGGGTCAGTTTTAATAACCCATCCTGCACTAGAATATTATTCAACTGTTCTTGCATATTTATTCTCAAAGCCTGTAAATAGCGGGGTTTAAGCGATTTAAAAAACATTATACCGAGTTAAACTTGCATTGGAATCGTTTCACAAAGTTTACCCATAATTTTCTCGCTTAAGATCTAAATTCCAACGAAGAAACTTATAAAAACATAACTCATTTACTCAAATCTGCCAAAAACTTTTGTTTTTTATAATTTCCTGCTAGGCTAACCTATCGGTTTCCGACTTGAGCTAAAATGTTACGGAAGCATTCGAACAATTACGTTCGATATTTATTCAGAGCTCCGAAGCGTTTGAACTTCAGGTGTTAGAAGTACCTGAACTTTCATTTCTGGAAAGGCGCAATGACGCTACATGGCTGGTCCCAGTAAAGAGAATCAACGCAGTCAGGGACAAAAAGGCGGGTGCTTATAAGGCCTAAAATTCGAACGCTTCGGGTATACACCCTTTTTGCTTTTGTTGCGCGCTGCATGAACTCTTTGTCGGCGCTTGTCAGTAGGATTAATAATTATGAATGCTTTTGAAGTGAATTTCGATGGTCTGGTAGGGCCCACTCACAATTACGCAGGCCTATCGGTGGGTAATGTTGCTTCGTTAAATAATGCTGCTCAGGCATCGAACCCAAAAGAAGGTGCCAAGCAAGGGCTGCAAAAAATGAAAGCTTTGCACGATATGGGATTAAAACAAGCGCTCCTTCCACCTCTGGAGCGTCCCGATGTTTTTACGCTTCGGAAATTAGGGTTTAGCGGTACCGACGAGCAGGTTTTAAAAACAGCTTATCAGCAGGCGCCTCAAGTATTTGTGGCTGTTTGTTCCGCTTCCAGCATGTGGACAGCCAATGCTTGTACTGTATCACCCAGTGCCGATACCCAAGACGGTAAGGTTCATTTCACTGCAGCTAATTTGGCCAACAAATTCCATCGTTCCATTGAGTCTCCCACGACTGCCCGCATTTTAAAGAGCATTTTTAGCAACCCAGCTCATTTTGCCCACCATGAACCATTGCCGTTAGGCGACCATTTTGGAGATGAAGGTGCAGCGAATCATACGCGCTTTTGTTCGGAGTATGGCAGTCATGGTGTGGAGTTTTTTGTGTTTGGCAAGTACGCTTTCGATACACGTCATCCAGAACCGAAAAAATTTCCTGCCCGTCAAACCTTTGAAGCTTCACAAGCCATTGCGCGGTTGCATCAGTTAGATCCTGAAAAAGTCGTATTTGCACAACAAAACCCAGACGTTATTGATTCGGGTGTTTTCCATAACGACGTGATTTCTGTCGGTAATCGGAATGTGCTTTTTTATCATGAAGAAGCTTTTCTCAATACCGACGAAACTTTCGCGGCGATTCAAAAAGCCTATGGTGATCAGGCGTTTTTCTTCGTTAAAGTGCCTACCGCAGAGGTATCCGTTCTCGACGCGGTTAATACCTACCTCTTCAACAGTCAACTGGTTTCTTTAAATGACGGAACCATGGCGATTATAGCCCCGGGTGAATGCGACGAAAATCCGCGAGTAAAAGCTTACCTGGATCAACTGGTGACCCAAAACACACCGATTAAGCAGGTTAAAATTTACGATGTGAAACAAAGCATGAAAAACGGTGGTGGACCCGCTTGTTTACGTCAACGCGTGGTATTGAATGAACAAGAGCTGGCAGCGACAAACCCTAACGTTTTTATGAATGATCAGCTGTTTGACACTTTAAATCAGTGGGTCGATAAACATTATCGTGACAGCCTGGTTGCCGAAGATCTCAGTGACCCTCAATTATTGGTAGAGTCTCGAACGGCACTGGATGAGTTAACACAGATACTAGACTTAGGTTCAGTTTACCCTTTCCAACGCACCTGAAGCCTATCAATCGAGAGTGCCAACATGCACTCTCAAAGCTTCAAATACCCATCAATACCTAACTTCTGATAACATTGATATTGCTTATTCAACCGAGCGCAGGCTGGCCCCTTTATGCAAATTATTACACCACTGAATGATCACGAGCTGACCCAACTCGAAACGTATCTCAAGCAGCAAAAAGCGCTCGATCTGTCAACCATCGATGGCTTATTTACTGCACTCGCTTCTTCTCCTCAAATGATAAGCCCAGAGCAATGGTTACCTCTTGTTTTTCAAACGGAAAAATGGCAAGGCGATAATATCGAAGAGTTCGAAGCCATGTTTTCACTGTTAGTTCGGCACCTCAATGGCATCGAAACCATCTTGTCACGCGCACCCGACAAGTTTCACCCGCTGTTTTTAGAGCGTGACTTACACGACTCCATCGATCTGGTGGTCGAAAACTGGTGCCGCGGATATATGAAAGGCATCACCTTAACAGCCGAAGACTGGAAGTCGGCGCAATCCGCCTTACAAGAATGGCTTTATCCTATCATGATTTTCAGTGGCCGCTCTGGCGCAGGTGTTAGAGAAAACGCAACACGAGAACAGATTCTGCAGTGGAAAGATCAAATTCCTTCGGCAGCTCGCGCCATTTATCAACACTGGTTTGCACAACGCCCGGAAAAAGATCGCGTGGTCGAGCCATTTAAGCGAGTCGCCCCCAAAATTGGCCGAAACGATCCCTGCCGCTGTGGTAGCGGAAAAAAGTTTAAGCATTGTTGTGGCGCTCATTAATTAAGCCGTTTTACTCATCTGACTTTTACCTACGCATAATTCCTGATAGTCTTGCGGCACAGATTTGAAGCTCAAGTAGGCACTCGTATGGCCCCAGCTTCAGTAAAATAACGACAACAAATCATTGGGATTATTATGTTCTCCAGCTTTCGAAAGATGAGTTTGAGCGGTCAGATTTTCACCGGCCTTGCAGCAGGTATTGTTTTTGGAATCCTGCTTTCTTTTGTCGGCCAATTCAGTGCTGGCCTAGACCAATTTGTTAGCACCTATTTGATCTCGGGCTTTGATATTATTAAAAAGCTCTTTATTAATGCACTGAAAATGGTCGTGGTTCCTTTAGTACTGGTGTCTTTGATTTGTGGCACCTGTTCGCTGAGCGATCCCAAAAAACTCGGTGCGCTGGGTGGAAAAAGTATTTTGCTTTACCTATTGACCACCGCCATCGCAATCTCACTTGCTTTACTTTTGGCCAATATTTTCGACCCTGGTGCCAATATCACTTTAAAGGCCACCGATTACGAAATAAAAAATGCACCTTCATTAACAGATGTTCTTGGTAACCTGGTGGCGGATAACCCAATTAAAGCAATGGCGTCTGGTAATATGCTGCAAGTGATTATTTTCGCCATTTTATTTGGAATTGCTATTTCTCGAGCAGGTACCAGCGGGCAGAAAGTGGCTGAGTTTTTTAATTCATTAAACGATGTAATTTTAAAGCTGGTTACCATAGTGATGCACATTGCCCCTTACGGCGTATTTTGCATTATGGCAGTAGTGGTGTATCAAACAGGAATGGATGCCATAAGTGAATTAGCTGTTTATTTCATTTTGGTTGCGGTGACTCTCGTCATTCATGCTTCACTCACTTACCCAATTTTACTTACCTTGTTTGCACGCCTTAACCCACTCACATTAATCATGAAAATGCGCCCGGCGCTGCTGTTTGCCTTTAGTACATCGTCCAGCGCAGCAACATTACCAGTAACCATGGAGGTCGCTCGTAAAAGATTAGGCGTTGGAAAGACAACCGCATCTTTTACCCTGCCGTTAGGCGCAACAATAAACATGGATGGTACAGCAATTATGCAAGGTGTTGCGACGGTATTCATAGCGCAAATGTACGGCGTTGATCTCACTATGACGCAATACCTAACCGTAATTTTAATGGCCACACTGGCGTCCATTGGAACAGCCGGCGTACCAAGCGTGGGTTTGGTGATGCTCACTATGGTATTGAACCAGGTCAACTTACCGTCCGAAGCGATAGGAATGTTGCTCGGAATTGACAGGTTTCTGGATATGATGCGTACCGCGGTCAACATCACCGGTGATGCGACGGTTGCCTGCATCGTCAGCAAATCCGAAAATGACCTCGACTTAGCGACCTTTAACAATCCAAGTGCTGGTCATGAGTTTGAGCGCTCAGCGTAAGCTACAATAATACAAACTCTGCGATAAAGACTCGGTTATGAATGAAACCGCGATCAGTTACCGCGGGCGTTTGCCCACTCGTTCCGACGGAAAAGCGCGCCGCGAAGCCATTCTTGATGCCACATTGGCTATCATCATTAAAGAAGGCGTGCGCGGTGTCCGTCATCGTGCCGTGGCGGAAGCGGCTCAGGTCCCTCTCGCCGCAACCACCTACTATTTCAAAGACATATTCGATCTTATACACGATGCTTTCGTCCACTTTAGTGAGAAAGCCGTTGCTGACGTAGAGATTTTCGAAAAACAAGCGTTTGGTGTGTTACAACAAATGAAGCAACACCCGATGGCGGATCAGCAATTAATCGACACACTCAGCGATTTCACCTATCAACACATACTTTCGCAAGCCGCGCAACGCGACTTTCGAATTTTAGAGCATACGTTTCGCACCCAAGGGTTACGTGATAAGCGATTTGCTCCTTTGGTAAAAGCGATTGAGCAACGACAAATCAACACCATCATTGCATTTTTTAATGCACTAGGTCTCGATCAGGTTGAAGGCCGTGCACGCATTGTCTATACGCAAATTTTACGTTTGGAGTATGAACTCACATTAGGCATGATCAATCAAAACGAAGCGAAAAGCTGCCTTTTACAAACCATTACACTCGCACTTGCAAAATCATAACATCGTTTAAGTTTCCTTCTTCGTCGCATCGCAACACGCAGACCACGGCCAACGCTCCCATTTTAATCAACAATAACAAGGGGTTAGAACTCTAAACGAAGAGGCGACTTTTAATTCAGTATTCCCTAGCCTGAAGTTGTAGTACCTTCGTTCCATATAACAAAAGAATTCAAACAAAAATACAACCAAACATGCTGGGAGACTCTCTATGTTGGCCATTCCCTGTTTTCAACGTTCGTTGCTGACCATAACCGTCACTTCCATTTTAGGCAGCCCTTTACTGTATGCGGAAGATAAAAAGCAGCACGAAGAAAAAGATAATGTCATAACCGTCACCTCCCAACACCGAGAAGAAAACCTACAAGAAGTTCCTATTGCCATTGCTGTTTTCGACAGTGAGACATTAAAGTCGTTAGCCGCAGAAAACATCGATGATTTAGGTAACTATACACCTGGTCTTGAAACCAATAATCTTTCCGTAACACAGCCTAAGTATCGGATCCGTGGTATTGCAACCAATGACTTCGGAATTGGTTCCGATCCAGCGGTAGCGGTATATATCGATGGCGTCTACGTAGGCCGTAGCGGTAGTGCACAACTTAATTTTAATGACATCGAGCGCGTAGAAATTTTAAAAGGGCCACAAGGAACCTTGTTTGGGCGTAACGCCGCCGCCGGCGCGATCCATGTGATCACAAAAAAGCCAACTCAAGATACCGAAGGCAATATCAGCTTAACCTTGGGTGAATACGGAAAACGAAAGTTTGAAGGTTTACTTAACTCGGCGATCAGCAACAACCTTTTTTTCCGCGGTAGCATCAATATAAACCAAATGGACGGATACGTTGAAAATAACAATGCGTCTGTTCCTGCACCCTACAACGAAGGGTTGCGTACCAGTGATTTGGGTGAAGAAAGCGATCAGTCGGCACGCATGGCTTTCCTTTATATTCCACAAGAAGGCACCGAAGTGACCTGGCGAGCCGAGTGGTCAAAACTGGATAATGATCCCCCGCTCGTTACTTCTTTGAACCCCAATGCCTTGTTTTTGGATGCTTACGACCCGGTAGAATCTTTTGGTGCTTATCAAGCCGACGACCCAGGTGAAGAAACGCGCGATGTGGCGGGAACTTCACTAGAAATCGAAAAGGATCTAGGAGGTGCTGTATTCACTTCCATCACCGCGTACCGCGAGTTTGACTCTTTAAATTTTGAAGAGGAAGACGGCAGTGCGAACCCACGCTATCGCTTTGCTACCGCGAATGAAGAAACGCAAAGTCAGTTCAGTCAAGAACTTCGGTTGGCGGGTGTAAGCGATGGAGGACACCGCTGGACCTTTGGCGCCAATTATTTTAACGAACACGCCGAGCAAACGCACAACGTGATTTTGGATATTCAAACGCTAGACTCGTTTATTTTGTGGGATAACCGTAGCAATTTACTCGCGGCAAACATGTGGCCCGATATGAATGCTGATGGTATCGCCAATCCGGGAGAGCTTGGGTTTATGCCTGTGGGTGCCGGTATTCAAAGTTTCCTAAGCGAAAACTTTGCCAGCGATTTGGCCGTTTTATCACAACTAACCGGTATTCCTGTTGATCAGTTAGCGGCCGATATGACGGCAGCGAATCTCACTCGTCCCGATTCTGAGTGGCATGAACAAACCTACAATGACGGTTACTTTAAATCCATGGCGTTATTTGTTGATATTACCTGGGCATTGACCGAAAAGCTGGATCTCACAACCGGAATGCGTTACACCCACGATCAAAAAACCTTAATCATTCATTCGCAATGGCAAAATGAAATTCTGTTACCCAGTTATATTGGTGGCGGCGTGCCATTTGGCTTTGCTTTTTACGATCAGTTTAATAATGTTCGACAAAAAGACAGCTGGACCGACTGGACACCACGTTTAGTGATTGATTACCAATGGAACAGCGACTTTATGACTTATTTTTCTGCCTCCAAAGGCTTTAAGTCGGGTGGGTTTAACTCGCTGGGTCTCGATCCGGCTTTCAAATCAGAACAAGTCCTGAGTTACGAAACAGGGTTTAAATCTTCTTGGATGGATAACACCTTACGATTTAACTTGGCATTGTTCGCTTACGATTACGAAGATTTGCAAATATTAAAGCTCACCGGCCCACAAGGATCGGTCCCAACTTATAATGTGGGTAACGCCGATGCTGAAGGAAGCGGAACCGAACTGGAACTTTTCTGGCAGGTGAATGAAAACTTCCGTATGAGTGCCAACTGGGCGTACCTGGATACCGAATACACCCGTTACAATCCCGATGATTTTCCTGGTGAAACGGAATCACTGGTTGGAAAGCCATTAGCCTCTACCCCTAAACAAAGTTGGAATCTCGACTTTGAATACAATTTGAATCTGGGAGCAGGTGACTTAGTATTTGCAGCGAACTATTCACACATAGGCGATCGTATTTCGGAGCCGACGACTCCGCGCGATGAGCGCATTCTTGGGTACGATTTGTTAAATGCCCGAATCAGTTATTATGATGCCTCCGGCAACTGGGACGTTTCACTATGGGGAACCAATTTAACCGATGAGAATTACTTAACTTTCCGTGGTGGTATTGCTAGCCCAGTGGGCTCTGAGGCAACGGCTCGTGGAAAACCCCGAATGACTGGCGTCGATTTCCGCTATTATTTTTAACAGAAAATCTTATAGATGTTCTTTAATGGCACCGAACCTTGGTCATCCAATATCAGGGTTCGGTTTATTGAAAAGAAATGTCAGGCAGTGCTTCTTCACTTTCAATACCAAATACTTTTCGATAAAAAGCCAACTCCGATTTAAAGGCTTTAATAATGTTGCTTTTTTGCCGAAAACCATGCCCTTCACCTTCAAATTCGATATAGGCATGCGGAATATCTTTATCAGCCAAAGCCTTCGCCAGTTGTTGCGATTGTGTAGGCGGCACTATTTTATCATCACTGCCTTGTAACAATAATATTGGACAAGAGAGTTTATCGGTATGATGGATTGGTGAGCGTTCTTGATAGGTTTTGCGCGCCTGCGGAAAAGGTCCGACTAACGTGTCCAAGTATCGCCCTTCAAATTTATGAGTGTCCACAGCTAAAGCTTCCAAGTCAGCAACTCCGTACCGGCTCATACCGGCAGCAAAGTCATCGAAAAAAGTTAACGCGCACAGTGTTGTAAAGCCGCCTGCTGAACCACCACGAATCACAAGCCTTGCCTCATCCACCAAGTTATCTTCCACTAAAAAACGCGCCGCATAGACACAGTCGTTAACATCGTTTATGCCCCAGTGCTCACGTAACACATTGCGGTATTCTCGTCCAAACCCACTGCTTCCTCCGTAGTTCACATCCACCACCGCAAAACCTCGCGTAGTCCAATACTGAATGGCCCAGTCCAGAGTTGTCGCCGTAGCCCCTGTCGGTCCGCCATGAGACATGACAATTAATGGTGGTTTTTCACCTTGAGTACCGCAGAACTGAGGATGCAGAGGTTCATAAAAATAGCCGTGCGCTTGATAGCCGGATGCTGACGTAAAACAAACCGGTTTCGCTAAAGAGACAAACTCATGTGATACCGGCAACCTACTTTCTGAACAAAGCCTGTCATAGTGCAAATTTTTGAGATCGATTTGATAAACGCCAATCGGCATGACCGGCGCACCGGCCAAACAATAGAGGTAACCATGATGAAAGTGAACTTGCCCAGGAAACTCACGAAACGGTAGTGCTAAAGGTTCGATATGGCCGTTGTCCGCTTCTAAACGCGCAAGGTATTGCTGTCCTTCTTCGAAGTAACATAAATAAATGTTGTTATTTGCACCAAAACAATAGGTTGAAGTACCGAATACCCATTGAGGTAATCCACAGTCATTGTTAGTCGGTGTCAGCGCATTAATCACCCCATCGCGAAACGAGTAAAGGTTCCACCAGCCGGAGGCATCCCCCACATAATGCAAAACACCATCGGGGCTCCATGAAGGCTGATATATAGACTCCTCACTACCACCTCGAACTTTGTGAGCGGCTTGCAGGCTACCATCCGGGTTAATATCAGCAACCCAAAGCTCAGTTCCATCCCAAGGCATTTCAGGCTGATTCCAACAAGTCCAACATAGGCGATGTCCTTTTGGAGAAACCTGTGGATAACTGTAAAAATCAAAGCCTTCTGCAACAACCTGTTGTTTTCCGGTTGTAACGTCAATTGCAACAATCTCATTTTTTACAGGTTGACGATCATGCCGCTCACGAACAGCAAAAAGGAAATGTTCATCGGGTGTTATTGAAAAGTCAGCAAACCGATGTTCACCAGCAATTCCAGTTATGTCTGTTACTGCTCGAACATTGCCGGACCATTCTCTTAAATAAACGGCTTGATCTTTATCGTTACAAAAAAAGATTCCCGCATGACTTACCAGAAAATCACCGCCGCCCATTTCATGTACTTTGGTCCGCACGCTGTAAGTCTCAGGGATCATATCTTTTCGGTTCGAACCATCCCAACAGACAATAACGCCCCGACCTTTTTCCTGAGGCCGACTCTCCAACCAAAAAACCTTTCCTTGAAATACTTGCATGTGGCCATAACGCGTGCCTTTATCCGCAACCAACTCGGCACTTACAGGTGATGACCAGCTACCAAAAGGTTTTTCTGTTTTATTCATTGTTCGCGACTCTTAAATGGAATGATAATGCTCCAAAGCATTGACTCGATATTCAATAACCGCCGTTCACATGCTAACCATTAGCACTCATTGTTAAATTATAGAGCATTCAATCGCTTTCCATGACACGAAGGCTTTCTTACTCTATTTAAACAGCTTGGCACTTTCCGACTTTTGCCACGAATTCAGCAAAGCCTTTTGAACGCCATGAGCAAGAGAAACAGGTAAACGCTCAGATAAAGGCTTTTTAATCTCATATTTCACTTTAAAAACGGGTTTTTCGGAAGCCCAGTTCACAATAAAGTCATCACTGGTACTGATATCATCCACCAAATTAAGTTCTAACGCTTGAGTGCCGTACCAGTGCTCACCGGTAGCCACTTTTTCCAGCTCGAGAGTTGCTCGGTTTTCGTGAATGAAAGTTTTAAAGAGCTGATGCGTTTCTTCCAACTCCTGTTTAAACTTTTCGCGAGCTTTATCGCTGTTTTCACCAAACATGGTTAAGGTACGTTTATACTCGCCTGCAGTATGCTGTTCAAAATCCACTTTATTGTGCTTCAGTAATCGATTGAAATTAGGGATCTGCCCCAACACACCAATCGACCCGATAATTGCAAATGGTGCCGCTAAAATTTTATCGGCAACACAAGCCATCATATAACCACCGCTGGCCGCCACCTCATCCACTGCAATATTCAGTTTAATGCCTTTGGTTTTTATCCGCTTCAATTGCGAGGCAGCCAAGCCATAGGTAT
Organism: Pleionea sp. WD8-19; assembly: GCF_055326765.1. Taxonomy (NCBI): domain Bacteria; kingdom Pseudomonadati; phylum Pseudomonadota; class Gammaproteobacteria; order Oceanospirillales; family Pleioneaceae; genus Pleionea; species Pleionea sp. WD8-19. Next base: position 50,387 of record NZ_JBUZOU010000011.1, read on the forward strand.
GAACCATTCCACCGGGGCTTTCCAAACGAACTAATACTTCGTCATTTTCATCCGCCACACTTAATATGGCGGTGATTTCTTCTCGCAAATTTTCAACCGCAGAGGCTTGAACATCACCTTCAAAGTCAATCACAAACAAACGACTGGAGTGTGACTCTTTCGCAGAGTCCTCTTCTTTCGCCATTTGTTTTTGTTGTTTGTTTTTTTGCTTTTGCTCAGCCTTTTCTTTCTTTTGAAACGCTTTAAACTCATCTTTACTCAGCGTCTCTTTTCGGATCCCTTCTTCCAGATCTTTCAGCTCTTCTGACAAATTGGTAACCGTGATATGCCCTGCGTGCTGCGTTTTATTTTTGTGGCCGGCGCTGACAACGGCACCAATGATGACCACAATCGCAACAACGACTGTGATTGCTTTAGCCAAAAATAGCCCGTATTCACTTAAAAATTCCAAGTGTTATCTCCAATGATTCAACTTTAAAAACAAAAAACCCCCGCCAATTGGCGAGGGCATTGTACCTAACTTATTGGGAGATTAGTCAAGTAATGTCGCGTCGGATACAGTGATTGCTGTGCCACTACTTCCTATGAAGGTTGCGATTTGTGTTTGCATTTCCGCAGTCGCAGCCGGTACATCAGGTGAAAGAACCGTACTGTGCGTGCCTTGGTTAAACCGCGAAATCAACCGCAACCCTGTCATTCCATCTCCAGGAATAGAGCCTGAAACAGTACTTAATCCAAGGTACGCTGCTAACGGATCCGTTCCTGCCAAAGGAGCGGTCGCAGAATTATTAGGAACTACCGCATCGCCTTCAACACGAAGCATAAAGGTTGGAATATTGTTCGCAATGGCGATATCGGTTGTATTGATAGGGTCGCCACTGTCAATGACCGTTTGCGCTGCAAACTTAAACTGTGCGTATACGCCAGCAAACTCTGGGTCGCTTACTTCCAAGCCAGCCGCAGCCGCAATTCCAGCTCTTATTCGTGGACCAAACGTATCGGAAGCATCAAGCAATTCCGCAATTGCACCACCTGGGTTCGCTAACACATTAACGGATACCAAGTCAGCGTTTGCAACAAAAGTTGAACCAACAATACCCCCTAACGAGTGCCCCATAAACGAAATCCGGCTCGCATCAAAGTCAGGGCCGCCTCCGTCAACGTCCATGGCAGGTACCGCTTTTTCAAGCGTCAATAAATCCATAACCGCTTGACGTAAATTATCGCGTGAGGTTAACAAGCTTTGAAGGTTAATAGTATGAGCACCCGATGAATCCGGTATACCATCGGGTCCTGCTGCCCCGGTTTCATTATTCAAATAATCAACGCCAAACGTTCTTTCGTGTAAAGTGGAGCCATCATAACCTTCAAAAACACCAATTAACCCGCCTGAAGCTTGTTGTAATGCAAGGTGTAACGCATTATTTTCATCGATACCATGAAGCGGCATATCCATAGAAACAACCGCCGTACACAATGGAGGTGCAGCCATCGTATCGGCAATGCCTAACATAGCCGTTCGGTTAGACGTTATACCATGCTGGAACAGCATCACCGGATAGCCTTCAGCGGGCTTGGTACACCCCAATGAAACTTTTGGCATCGATACGAGCAATGGCACCGTTTCAACTCCCGTCACCTGAGGTAAAGAGTTAACATAAGTTAAATGTCCACCGGCACCAGGGTTCGGAACCATACTACCGTTTACCGGGACCATTTCAGCCGCTTTCCAGAACTCGTTGATGGGTGCCAAAGGGTTTGCCATGGAAGGTGCGGAAAGGTAATAGTTCAGATCAATTGTGCCTTCGTATAAGTCAGCAGCACCAATTCCAGTGATAGGCGTGGTATCCGTCATAAGCGTACTGAATGTTGTCGCAGGATAACTGCCCATTGAAAACGGAAGGTCGATGTAAAAGCTTTTGGCAGAACCGACAACATTTCCAACTGATTGAGTGGTAAACGCAAAAGAGAGAACAATGGAGTCTTTATCAACACCTGCAGCGGATGCCAAATCTTCATAAATATTGACTAACGTTTGAACCGGTGCCAGCCCAGCTAAACTTCCTGAAACCGGCGTGTCAGATCGCACAATGCCGTATTGCGTATCAGCAGTGACATTAACACCACCTGCAGTAATGTCACTGGTCGCTACAACCACGTAAGTTGAACGAGGCTTTAATGGTTTTAAGGGAATAATTGCAACGGTCATTCCTTGCGCGACTGCAGTAAACTCAGTGGCTGGAACTTCACCAACTAAACCATAGGGCGCAAAAGTAGGCGCCACACCATTTAGAGGGTTATTGTAATCGGTATCCGCTAAGACTTCGAACACTCGAACCGTTGAGCCAGCCGAAACACTCCCTGCATCTAAAGTAATGGTGTCATCAGTGTGCGCAAAATCAAATGCGACCGGCGCTACGGTTGACCAGCCATCTAACGCAGACACTGCGTTTAAAGGATCGCTGTAGTCATTCGGATCGGCAACTGGAATATTAAGAGTTAAATCTTCAGTACCACTAAAAAGTAAATCATTAGGAACTGGAATATCGGCTTCTGAAGGTTTAAAAACCGCCCATGCTCTATTCGGTGCAGTTGGCTCTGTTGTTTTATCGCTGCTACACCCAGCTAGAATCAAACTCCCCAGGGTTAACATTCCTAGCGTGAATTTTTTCATTTAACTCTCCCAGTTAGGCTAGTCGTGCCAGGTCGAAGTTCAACCACCTAAAAACGCTATTCATTAGCCGAAACAGATGGTGAAAAAATAACCCAAGACACATTTATTGGTATTATTCGAATTGATTTCTAATTTTATCCGCTACCAATGCTAACCACAGTTGAAAAGCAACGCAAGTGGGCAGACCAGTTTATTGGCAATTGGTACCAACCACTTGAAAATAAAAGACTTTATATTCTGAGATTTAATTTCATATTTTTTGCAGCGCACCAACAACTGGCGATTAATTTTTGAAACCGTTCAAAAATTATTCATCCCCTGATATTGAAAAATAATCATTAGATTTCAATACCAAAAAACCATTTATTAACTAAGATTAAAGATAACTGGAATAGAACTGGCTGACGTTACAACTAATGAGAATAATTCCGAACAGCCAACCGTATCAGTTGAGCTAGGAGGAACACTTTAGGGCGAGTATTAGAGTCAACCCATCCGACAGGTTGAATAAACATCAAAGAGGTGCGAAATGAGCATATTTGATAAATATCAACAACGTTACGAAGACCACCAACAGGAAGAATTTTCGCTGCAGGAATACCTCAACCTGTGTAAAAAAGATACGCTGGCTTACGCTACTTCGGCAGAACGCATGTTAAGAGCGATTGGCGAGCCAGAGCTGATCGACACATCGCGTAAACCACGCCTTTCTCGGATTTTTTCTAATAAAGTGATTGCTCGTTATCCCGCGTTCGAGGAGTTTTACGGCATGGAAGACTCCATCGAGCAAATTGTTTCTTATTTCAAACATGCCGCGCAAGGATTGGAAGAGAAAAAGCAGATACTTTATCTATTGGGTCCGGTCGGTGGTGGTAAATCTTCTTTAGCTGAAAAGCTAAAAAAACTGATGGAAGTGAATCCCATTTATTGTTTGAAAGACTCTCCCGTTTTTGAGTCACCTTTAGGTTTGTTTGACCCCGACGAAGACAGCGCCATTCTGCAAAAAGATTATGGAATCGCAAAACGTTATTTAAATAAAATCATGTCACCTTGGGCAGTGAAACGACTGCATGAATACGGAGGTGATATTACCAAGTTTAAAGTCGTAAAATTGCAACCGTCGATACTGGACCAAATCGCAGTTGCTAAAACCGAACCAGGTGATGAAAACAATCAGGACATTTCATCACTGGTTGGTAAAGTCGATATACGAAAGCTTGAAAGCTTTGCTCAGAACGACCCCGATGCTTACAGTTATTCTGGTTCATTATGCCGCGCAAATCAGGGCATAATGGAATTTGTAGAAATGTTCAAAGCCCCCATTAAAGTATTACACCCTTTACTTACTGCGACTCAGGAAGGTAACTATAACAGTACCGAAGGATTATCAGCACTCCCTTTTGAAGGAACAATTCTTGCGCATTCCAACGAATCGGAGTGGCAAAGTTTTAAAAATAATAAAAATAACGAAGCTTTTCTTGATCGAGTATTTATCGTTAAAGTTCCTTATTGCTTGCGTGTTTCAGAAGAAATACGCATTTACGAGAAGCTGTTAGTTAACAGTTCTTTATCTGAAGCACCATGTGCGCCAAACACCTTAAAAATGATGGCGCAATTCAGTGTTTTATCCCGATTAAAAGAGCCTGAAAACTCTAGCATCTATTCTAAAATGCGGGTATACGATGGAGAAAGTCTAAAAGATACCGACCCTAAAGCCAAATCTTATCAAGAGTATCGCGATTATGCTGGCGTTGACGAAGGCATGAACGGACTTTCCACTCGCTTTGCGTTTAAAATTTTATCTCGTGTATTTAACTTCGATCAAACCGAAGTAGCAGCTAATCCAGTCCACTTACTTTATGTCATCGAACAACAAATTGCGCGTGAGCAGTTTCCTCAAGAAGCCTACGAAAAATACTTGGAACACATTAAAGGATTTTTGGTTCCCAATTACATTGAGTTTATTGGCAAAGAGATCCAAACCGCGTATTTAGAGTCCTACTCCGAGTACGGTCAAAACATTTTTGATCGTTACGTGACTTATGCCGACTTCTGGATACAAGATCAAGAGTATCGAGATCCGGAAACGGGTGAAAACTTCGACCGTGCCTCACTCAATGAAGAACTGGAAAAAATCGAAAAGCCCGCCGGCATTTCCAACCCTAAAGATTTTCGTAACGAAGTGGTTAACTTTGTTCTTAGGGCCAGAGCAAATAATCAAGGAAACAACCCGAATTGGACCAGCTACGAAAAGTTACGCACAGTCATAGAGAAGAAAATGTTTTCAAATACCGAAGAATTGCTTCCTGTGATTTCCTTTAGTGCTAAGGCCTCGGAAGAAGATAAAAAGAAACATGAAAACTTTGTGTCGCGTATGGTCGAAAAAGGTTATACCGAAAAGCAGGTAAGACTTTTGTGCGAATGGTACCTCCGTGTCAGAAAATCGTCATAAACCAATAGTTATTAACACTCGGAGTAAAAAATGGCGCAACTGATCGATCGGCGACCGAATGCGAAAAATAAGAGTACGGTAAATCGACAGAGGTTTTTGCGACGCTATAAAAAGCAGATAAAAAAAGCCATCACCGACCAAATCGGTAAAAGAAGTGTTACCGATATGGAAAAAGGTGAGAATATATCGATTCCGTCCAAAGACATTAAAGAACCCACATTCCGTCATGGTGATGGGGGCGAAAAGGAGCGCATATACCCGGGTAACAAGGATTTTGTTACTGGCGATAAAATTAAGCGACCGCCTTCCGGAGGTGCAGGCCAAGGTGGTCGACGGGCGAGTGATTCCGGTGAAGGCTCCGACGATTTTATTTTTGAAATTTCAAAAGATGAGTATCTCGATCTTTTATTTGACGATCTTGAACTACCAAATCTGAAAAAGAATCAATTAAAGAAAATGACCAAAACACGCTCCGTTCGAGCCGGGTATACAACCGATGGAGTACCCACTAATATCAGTGTCATTCGTTCACTTAAGTCAGCAATGGCTAGACGTATTGCTTTAACCTCGGAGCCGAAAAGGGAAAAAAAAGAACTGGAGAATCAGCTTTCCGAGCTATTAGAAAATCCGCCTTACTCTGAGGAAGAAGCAGAAACACTCCGGAAAAAAATCAAAGCTCTAGAGGAGCGCATTAAAAAAATTCCATTTATTGATACCTTTGACTTACGATTTAACAATTACGTACAACGTCCCGATCCGACTTCTCAAGCAGTCATGTTTTGCTTAATGGATGTATCAGGTTCCATGGACCAAGCCACCAAAGATATGGCCAAGCGGTTTTATATTTTGTTGTACCTTTTTTTAACACGCAGTTACAAAGACGTTGAGGTGGTTTACATTCGCCACCATACGCAAGCCAAAGAAGTTGACGAACAAGAGTTTTTCTACTCACAAGAAACGGGTGGCACCATTGTATCGAGTGCGTTAAAACTGATGGATGAAATTGTGAAAAAACGTTACCCACCAAACGAATGGAATATTTACGCTGCGCAAGCTTCCGATGGTGATAACTGGAATGATGACTCACCATTATGTGGGAAAGTTTTGGCACAAAATATTTTACCCGTTGTACGTTATTACGCTTATGTTGAAATTACGCAGCGCGAGCATCAAAGTCTGTGGCATCAATACGAACACTTGCTAAAGCAGTTTGATAATTTTGCCATTCAACATATCCAACAACAAAGTGATATATATCCAGTATTCCGAGAATTCTTCAGGAAACAAGCGGCATGAAGAAGCGTAAAAAACCAATATCGACTTCATCAGAGTGGTCGTTCGAACTGATTGAAGAATATTATGATGTTATTGAGCAAACTGCGGAAAAGTTTGGTTTGGAAACCTATCCGAATCAAATCGAGGTTATCACTGCGGAACAAATGCTCGATGCTTATGCCAGCGTTGGGATGCCAATTGGTTACAACCATTGGTCCTTTGGCAAACACTTTATAACCAATGAGCAACAATATCGTCGTGGCCGTATGGGTCTTGCGTACGAAATTGTAATTAACTCCAATCCTTGCATCGCCTACCTAATGGAAGAAAACACCATGATGATGCAAGCTTTGGTCATGGCGCATGCCTGCTTTGGCCATAACTCTTTTTTTAAAAACAATTATCTGTTTAAAACCTGGACCGATGCAGAAGCCATCATTGATTATTTATTGTTTGCCAAAAACTACATTTCACAATGCGAACAGCGCTACGGAATTGACGAAGTCGAATCACTGTTGGATGCGTGCCACGCGTTAATGAATTATGGCGTTGATCGATACAAACGACCTTACCCAATTTCAATGCGTGAAGAAAAGAGACGCCAAAAAGAACGAGAAGAATTTTTACAATCTCAAGTTAATGAACTTTGGCGGACAATTCCCAAAAAGGCAGTAGACGATATTGAAAAAATGAGACAACGATTTCCCAAAGATCCGCAAGAGAACATTCTTTATTTCATAGAAAAACACGCCCCACTTCTTGAGCCATGGCAGCGTGAAATTGTGCGCATCATTCGAAAAATTGGGCAATACTTCTACCCACAACGTCAAACCCAGGTTATGAACGAAGGTTGGGCCTGTTTCTGGCATTACACTCTTTTAAATGACATTTATGATCAAGGATTAGTAACCGATGGGTTTATGATTGAGTTTTTACAAAGTCATACCAATGTGGTCTATCAGCCGGACTTTGACAGCCCTTATTTCTCAGGCATAAACCCCTACGCATTGGGATATGCAATGATGCAAGATATAAAGCGTATTTGTGTCAATCCGACAGAAGAAGACAAAAAGTGGTTTCCGGATATTGCGGGTTCAGATTGGTTAGAAACCATGATGTTTGCCATGAAAAACTTTAAAGATGAAAGTTTTATCGCACAATTTTTATCACCGCACTTGATTCGTGAGTTTAAACTGTTTGCAATTCTTGATGATGATCGAGAAAACACGTTATCCATTGAAGCCATTCACAACGAATCTGGCTATAAAGAAATTCGTGAAGTATTGAGCAATCAATACAATCTAAGCATGAATGAGCCCAATATTCAGGTGTACGATGTAGATGTACGAGGCGATCGAGCCATTACCCTTCGTCACACCCCTCATAACCGTGTCCCCTTAGCGGAGAGCCGAACAGAAGTGCTCAAGCATTTACATCAACTTTGGGGGTTCAGTGTAAAATTGGAAAGTCTTGATGAAAACGATCAGCCTTTTCTACTCGATGCCATCCCAAAAGAAATCTTGAAAGAACAGGAAAAGGCTGCCGCGACAACGTAACGAAAAGAAAACTCTGTAGGTTACCTGTCGTTTATCTAACGTGTTAATTATCGTCTTCTAAGTCACCCAATGTGTTCAGTTTGTTTCGCATCTCCAACCAAACATCACCAGACTCATGACCGTACTTCCACAACCTTTCTATAAGGGCTTCAAGATCACCTTGCTTAACAATATCGGATAACTCCGAATAAAAATCGCGAGCCAACATTCTGGCTTTGTCGCTGGAAAAATAATACTCTCCAATCCGATAATAAATACTCTTAAATCCATTCAGCATTAAAGTGTAAACTGGATTTCCTGCGGCTACTGTAGCTTGGTGGTGGAACCGCCAGTCATAATCAATAAACCCTTTCGCTGTATCTTCTACATGATCCAGCTCTTTCAATAATTCGATCAGTTGATCGGGGCTACTTTTCGCCGCTAACCTTAAATAAATCGCGCTCATATTAGTACGCGCGTTTAACAGCTTATCCGCTATGGTTAATGATCCTTCATCATCCAAGCGAACAATAGTATCCAAAATATTGAGACCTGCGGTTTCCCAAATATTATTCACCTGCGTAGGTTTACCGTGTTGAATCGTTAACCAGCCATCCCGTGCTAAACGTTGCAACACTTCTCGCAATGTGGTTCGTGTCACGCCGATCAAATCGGATAATTCACGTTCTGCTGGTAGAATACTGCCCGCGGCAAATTTTCCGCGCCAAATAGATTCCACAATATACTGCTCGGCAAAGGCCGCAGGACTTTTCGCCTTGATAGGCGTGGTCATATGATAAGTAACTTTGTTTTGATTATCGGTCATTGCAATATTCTACGATAGACAACTGGTCTGAGTTCCAACCTGGAATGTTAAGGATATACCTTATACCATCATTTTGAAAGTCTCGACTCACCGCCAAAGTGAATTAGTTGAATGGCGCAATGCATCATCGTCACCTTAAAAAAACAGAGCCTTTCTTTTGCATTCGCTGCTCAAAGAAAAACCAATTAGCCAAACAATTATTCACTCACGCCCTATATCACTGGGCAAAAGTGGTAAAACCGACTAAAATCGCGTAGAGCATGGCTATTTGCATGAAAATAAACGAAAAATAATCGAACTCGGTAATAGGATCTATTAATGTCTCAATCAATACGAGTAGCTTTTCTGGATAACTTTCTTGGGAACGCACCCGACTGGTACAAAGTTTCAATTGTCGGATTTCTTATTCTTAACCCTATCATTTACTTTGGTGCTGGAGAAGCCGGTGCAACCATCGCTGGTTGGGCTCTGATTTTAGAGTTTATCTTTACGCTAGCAATGGCTTTAAAATGCTACCCCCTTCAACCGGGAGGTTTGTTGGCGCTGGAGGCGATTTTCATTGGTTTAACGAGTCCAGATACGGTTTACCATGAAATACAATCGAATTTACCTGTAATTTTATTATTGGTTTTTATGGTTGCAGGGATCTACTTCATGAAAGACTTGCTGCTATTTACTTTCACGAAGATATTATTAGGTATCCGTTCTAAACCGGTTTTGTCGCTCATGTTTAGTGCGGTTTCAGCCGTATTATCAGCATTTTTAGATGCTTTAACGGTCACAGCCGTCGTCATTTCGGTTGGGGTTGGCTTTTATGGGATTTACCATAAAGTTGCATCGGGTAAGAAGTTTCATCACGATCATGATCACAGTGACGATGAAGCCGTGCATGAACTTCACCGCGACGACCTTGATAGATTTCGCTCATTTTTACGGAGTTTATTAATGCATGCTGCCGTGGGTACGGCACTCGGAGGCGTTTGTACTTTAGTGGGAGAGCCTCAAAACTTACTCATTGCTGAACGTGCAAGTTGGGGATTTGGTGAGTTTTTCTTACGAATGGCTCCTATCACTATTCCGGTTTTAATCACAGGGCTGATTACTTGCTTTTTGTTGGAAAAAATTAAGAAATTTGGTTACGGAGAACAAATTCCAGAAAACGTGCGCAGTATTATGGAAGAGTTCGCCCAAGTTGAAGATGAAAAACGAAATCTTCGAGACAAAGTTTCTCTGGCTTTACAAGGATTGACCGCTGTTTGGTTAGTGATTGCATTGATGTTTCACGTAGCCGAGGTTGGACTCATTGGGCTTTCCGTTATTGTATTAGCAACCGCATTTACAGGCGTAATTGATGAACATAGTATTGGTAAAGCCTTTGAAGAAGCCTTACCCTTTACCGCACTGCTCACGGTCTTTTTTGCGATTGTTGCAGTAATTGCAGACAACCAGCTTTTTTCTCCGATCATTAATGCCGTTCTGCAAATGGAAGGCACTGACCAAATTGCCATGTTCTATTTAGCCAATGGTATTTTATCGATGGTCAGCGATAATGTTTTCGTTGCCACGGTTTACATTAACGAAGTAGCCAAAGCCGCCCTAGATGGCACTATCGATCGTGATACATTTGATATGTTAGCCGTTGCCATCAATACCGGAACCAATATCCCAAGTGTTGCTACGCCTAATGGCCAAGCGGCATTCTTATTCTTACTGACTTCCGCATTAGCACCGCTCATACGATTGTCCTACGGTCGTATGGTCGTTATGGCATTTCCTTACACCATTACCATGAGTATTGTCGGCTTGATTATGGTGTACAACACGCTGGAACCTTCCACCGCCAGCATGTATGAGAAGAAATTGATTAACCATCACGATTTGCAAGCGTTATGTGACAATATGCAAGGTGAGTGGAAAGACGGTAAGTGCTCTTTAAATAAGGTAAAGAGTTCTGGGCATTGATGAATTAGATAATCGCTGTACAAACTAAAAAAGCGGCAATGGCCGCTTTTTTAGTTTTAACTCAATCATTAAACGTAAGAAACGCTTTAAAAAGGCGAAAACCGATTGACTATTAAAGCCAGATACAAAATTTTCTTATCGAAATTAATGTAAAGTAAATTTACTCGAATTGATCCCAAACCACGTGTCCACCTGCCGCCTTTCGTATGGTTTCCATTTTCATCTTGTGTGCTTCCTGCTCACCTTCATCCGCAACAATCACTTTTAACGGTGATGACTTTCGAACTCTGCGAATTCCGGCACCTTCTTTACTCTGGTTCAAAAAATCCTGGTGGGAAGACAACGTTAAAGAGGTTTGCCCTCCTGTCATCAATAAGTATACATCTGCCAGAATTTCCGAGTCGAGCAATGCGCCGTGTAAAGTACGATGGGAGTTATCGATTCCATAACGGCGACAAAGGGCATCCAGGTTATTTTTTTGACCGGGAAACATTTGTCGCGCCAATACTAACGTATCGAGAACACTGCAATAATCTTCCATTTTGCCACGACCATCATCCAAACATTGCAGTTCCCAATTTAAAAACCCAATATCGAAAGGTGCGTTATGAATAACCAATTCGGCACCTTCAACAAAGGCCATAAACTCATCGGCAATTTCGACAAACCGTGGCTTATCAGCAAGAAATTCATTGGTGATTCCGTGAACGTCGATCGCTTCCTGTTCTACCACACGATCGGGATGAATGTATTGGTGGTAATGCCTTCCCGTTAACTTACGGTCCACCAGTTCAACACAGCCAATTTCAATGACTTTATGACCCTGAGATGGATCCAGCCCGGTCGTTTCAGTATCCAGTACAATTTGTCGCATCTGATATCTTCTTTCGTATTAATGGTTTAACACTTGTTGTACACCGAGGTTTGCGAGCTCGTCAGCGCGTTCATTTTCTTCATGACCACTGTGCCCTTTTACCCAATGCCAATCGATTTTATGCTGTTGTGCCAACTCATCCAATTGTCGCCAAAGATCCGCATTTTTCACTGGCTTTTTAGCTGCGTTTTTCCAACCTCTCACCTTCCACCCCGCCATCCACTCGGTAATTCCTTTCCTAACGTATTGGGAGTCGGTTGTCATGACCACGTGACAACGCCGCTTTAACGCCTTTAAAGCTTCAATTGCCGCCATCAGCTCCATTCGATTATTGGTGGTATTTAGCTCTCCTCCACAAAGCTCCTTTTCATGTTTACCCATTCTAAGCAATGCCCCCCAACCACCAGGCCCCGGATTACCTTTACAGGCACCGTCAGTAAAAATTTCTACTTTTTCCACGCAATGTCTCTTTTTATCAAGTCTTAATAGGAGTGACCCGAGCTTATAACGAGCATTATTGTAAAACAAATCAGAGAAGAAACTCGATAAGGAAAATTGAAAGCGTTAATTTTGAACTTTTTTCAACTCACGCTCCACCAATCGACGAACACCCGGTTCAGCAAATCGGGCAGGAACCAGTTTTCGGTTATCACGCCAACTCGGTCGAATCGGTGTTAAAGTAGAAACGCTTTTTTTGGCGATCACCAGATAATGGCTGTTAAATCTTGAGGTAAAAGGCCGCCACCAAGGGTCCATGGAAATTTCGGACACATTGGCATCCAAACCGCAACAATGCTCAATCGAAAAGCCTAGCAGCATCAACCAATCTTTTAACCTCGACAACCCAATCAGTCGTTTTTCACGGCAACTTTTTCGCATGACTCGACAACTCAGAGCCCGGCAACCATAGAGGCTCAACGGATTGATTCCGGAAATAATCATTTTTCCGTCGGGAATAATAATTCGTTCAATTTCACGTAATAGTGCGTGCGGCTCAGAAATAAACTCTAATAAATGCGGCACAACCACCAAATCCACGGAATCTGATGCAATAGGCACCGTATCGTAATCAATAACCGCATCGACAGGACCTCTGGACTGCCTGGCTAAATGAAACCAGTGTTTCACCGGGCTTTGCTCCAAAACCAGACTATCGGCAAGTGGCCCAAGCGTTACTCCATAATAACCAAAACATTCAGGTAGAATCTGCTCCAATGCCTGCTGCATATGAGTATTGGCTTTTTGTCCCCCAGCTAACAGATTCCACTCGAGTGGTTCAGTAATTTGTGTGGTGTCGATGATGGGTCGATTAAGCATGATATACTCTTTTCTAAGATGTCGGCTGATATAAATACTTTCGTGTAAATACAGCTGAGCGACGCCTGTTCAGTATAGCATTTGACAGTTCAACAGAACATTTAAAGTATTCCAACACAAACTTTAGAGCTTGCAAAAATGATATTTGTCGACAGAATCCATGCCTTTTCCGATAACTATATTTGGGCAATTAGAACAAAGCAGAACTCAAATTGTGTACTTGTCGACCCGGGTCAAACCGCACCCGTTTTACAATACCTACAGCAACATAAGTTAAATTTAAGTGCTATTTTAATCACCCATCACCATTTCGATCATGTGGGCGGATTGAACGATCTAAAGCAAGAATACGCCTGCCCGGTTTATGGTCCTGCAGGAGAGTCCATCAAAGGGGTGGATTATTCACTGCGCGAAGATGAACAAATTACCATCGAGTCGCTGGGTTGCCAATTTCAGATTATCGAAGTACCCGGGCACACCTTAGGCCATATCGCCTACTACGGAGACAATCGACTGTTTTGCGGTGACACCCTGTTTGCCGGCGGCTGTGGTCGCTTATTCGAAGGCACTCCCCAACAAATGTGGCACTCCTTACAGAAGCTGTCGCAGTTACCATCGCAAACCCAGGTTTACTGCGCGCACGAGTACACTCAGGCAAACTTAACGTTTGCCGAAGCGGTTGAGCCGTATAACATCGAATTACTTGAACGAATACAAAATGTACAAGAAATGCGGGCGCAAAATAAAGCAACCGTCCCCTCATCCATCGGCTTGGAGCGCGCGACCAACCCCTTTTTAAGGGCAAACCTATCACAGGTTAAACAAGCGGCTGAAACTTTCTGTGGCCACTCGTTGTCAACCGATACGGAGGTTTTTGCCGTGATCCGGCAGTGGAAAGATGGCTTCTGACATTTGACACTTATCTCAACAGAAAATAACATGTGCGACCTCAGCGTGTTAGCCTAATCGCCAGAAAAAAGGACCATAAATCGGACAATGATTCTCAAACTCTTCAATTTACCTGTATTTATCACGCGAGGATTTCCGCTGATTACGATTTTTGCCTTTTTTCTACTTTCCGGTTGCAGTCTTATATCTTCAGCACCACAGAAAAAACAAAACAATAAAGCCGTAGGTAGCTTAATTGACGAGCAAATCGCTCCTTCAACGCCAATCGAAAACATTCAGCTTGAAAGTCGCCCCCCTTTGGAAGAAAACGCTGAAGAAATCTTGTTGGAAGAGCTCGAAAACGAGGTAGCGGATACCAATAATTTATGGTGGATCATCCGTGAGCAGTTTCAACTCGACATTCCAGATAACCCACGTGTTGTTGCACAGCGTAATTGGTATGCACGACACCCTGCCTATATTAGCCGGGTAAGTGAACGAGCGACGCCTTACCTCTACCATATAGTGAATGAGCTGCAACAGCGGAAAATGCCGTTAGAACTGGCATTGTTACCAATTGTTGAAAGCGCGTTTGATCCCTTCGCCTATTCGCACGGCCGCGCCTCCGGCATGTGGCAATTTATTCCTGGAACGGCACGTCGTTTTGGATTGGAACAAAATTGGTGGTACGACGGTCGCCGTGATGTCTATTACTCTACTTTTGCAGCGCTGGATTATTTGGAGTATCTGCACAATCGTTTTAACGGTGACTGGCTGCACGCAATTGCCGCTTACAACTCTGGCGAAGGCAATGTACTACGAGCCATTAGAAAGAACAAAAAGAAGAACAAGCCGACCGATTTTTTTAACCTGGATCTTCCACGCGAAACCGAAGCCTATGTACCTAAACTTCTGGCCTTGGCTGATTTATTAAAAAATGACGTGCAATACGCGTTAGAGTGGACACCTATTGAAAACAAACCTTATTTTGCAAAAGTGACCGTAGACTCACAAATAGACTTGATTGTCGCTGCCGAGTTGGCCGAGCTGGAAATGGATGAGTTTTATACTTTAAACCCAGCATTTAATCATTGGGCCACCGAACCCAAAAAGCATACAGACTTACTGGTACCAGTCGCTCACAAGGAAATCTTTGAAAATGCGCTCAAGAAAACGGCACCAAAAGATCGAATCGCCTTTAAACGCTATGTAATTCAGCCAGGAGACAGCTTGTTAAGTCTTTCGAAAAAATTCAACACAACGGTCGACTTACTCCGCTCTACCAATGGAATTCGAGGCAACCTCATACGCCAAGGGCAAGCCTTATTAATCCCTACAGCGTCTTATAAGTCAGGCAGTTATTTGAAAAGCAGCTCGAACCGATTAGCCGCCAAACAGAATCGCCAGCGTAAAGGCGAAAAGCGTGAAGTCTTTGTCCAAAAGGGAGACTCTTTTTGGTCATTATCACGTGAATATAAGGTTGGCATGCGTCAACTCGCCAGCTGGAACAACATGGCGCCAACCGACCCACTGAGAATTGGTCAAAAACTGGTTGTTTGGAGTGAGCACGGACAAGTTGCTCAAAACGGAGGCATCAAAAACAAAACACGGAAGATCCGCTACAAGGTGAGACGCGGTGACTCGATAGCACGCATTGCCGGTAAGTTCCGAGTTAAAGTCGCCGATGTGGTTCGATGGAACCGCATCAATCCTGAAAAATACCTTCAACCCGGACAAAAGCTAACGCTCTACGTCGATATCACTCGGCAATACTAGCAAAGCTCGAGGTTCGAGGTTCGAGGTTCGAAAAGAAAATCAAACGGTTGGGCGCGTTTCAAAGTCATTGAACTCGCCTGTCGCTTCAAGCCACTGACTTTCTATATCCGAGACCTCTGCCAACTCCGGCCCTTGCCGACACCAATTTATTAATTGATTCAGTAAAGTTTGCGATCCTTCGGCCACCAGCTCGACACGACCGTCTTTAAGATTCCTCACCCAACCGACTAACCGAAGTTGCTTCGCTTTTTGTTGCGCGCTTGCCCGATACCACACTCCCTGAACCCGCCCGGAAACATACGCGTGTAGTCTTTGAGTCATAGTCAATAGGTTCCATAGGTCGAAATGGTCTTGAACGAGATTGAGTAGCGATCATAATACTGCCCTTTTTTGCGATTTCACATCAAAACTAACTGGGCCATGATTTGCATTACAATGTTTTATTTTTATAAGAATACAAAGCCCTACTGAGGAAATGTTTGCTTACTCAACTCTTCCGTGTTGTTCTTGTTGGTAGGGTCACGAAATACATCTTCGTAAAACACATCCTGTTTTTAAAGCTTAGGAGGCTCTCCAACAAAACGCAATTTTCCCAGTAAAAACAAATTGGACTAAAAATAGAGTGTGTTTATCTCTGAATTACGGTCCAATATTGCTTGGTAATTATGTAACAACTCAAGATCATTCACAGATCCGATCTGCAATATTCTTCCTATTTTTGTGATAAATAGCACAAACGGTTTATGAACTACGCACCGATTCTTCCGAAATACCTACCGTTTGATAGGTTGAAAAACTCAATTCATCGCTCCAGTAGTTTTCAGGTAATCCTGCTTTTCGCTTTAAATGTTTTACAAAATCTTCAGCAGAATTTAAAGACTGCCAAACACTCGGCAAAAAAGTTGCCTGTTGATGTGCTTCTCCAAGAATTAACCCATCCACTCCGGGACGCAATTTACGATAAAGCTCCGCTTCATTATCAACCTTTATGGGCCTGGCTGGCGTGAGAACGGATATTTCTATATGTATCTTAGATAACTCTTCTGAGCACAATTGAGGAAAGCGGTAATCTAATGTGGCGGCGGCGACCGCGTTGTCGGATACATCAATAATCAAAGACTGATAAGGATTCAAATGCCCTATACAGCCACGCAACTCGCCTTGCCTGCGCAAAGTCACAAAGCAAGCGCCTTCATCAACTAATTCCATAGGATATTTTTCAAGCGAAATATTGAGCTTTTCATTATTATCCAGATAGTACTCGATGCTGGTACGCGCCACACTCAATAGCTTTAACTTGTGTTCTTCAGTAAAAAACATACGCGCCGTACCCCACTACACGTGATTTATCGCCCGCCGTGTCGCCGGAATTTCGCAAATCAATGCATTGGACTTGCCATTGCATTTGTCGTGCAAATTCAATCAGTCCATTCAGAGGATTGCAACCGCATGCCTGAGAACCATTCAGAGTCGAAACCAACTGACATATTGTACTACTGGTCGTTCTGTCTTTAACAACGGCGTCTTCATAACTTAAATAATGACTGAGATCGCTGCTAACAACGATTAGGTCATCTTCCTGCCAAATGGAATGCAATAGCTCACACACACGATGAGGCTCCTCATCACCGATGACTAAAGGGATTAAAGTAAACTCGTGCTCAATGGCCTGTTGCAAAAACGGCAGCTGAACTTCAAGACTGTGCTCTTGATGATGCGCCTTTTCCAAGGGAACCACTCGATCTTGGCTTACCAAGTGACTTAACGTTACTCGGTCTAATTCCACATCGCCAAGTGGCGACTGAAACCGGTCGTACTGACTGTCAGCCACTCCAGAAAACGCAACACGATGGGCCGGTCCCAGCAAAATAACCCGTCGGATCGGAGTTTTCCGCTTTGCTAACGCTTTGTAAGCGCTTCCCGCAATAGCACCCGAGTAAACAAAACCAGCATGAGGTGCGACCAGCGCTTTAACGCCACGAACTGGCGAAAGTATTGCGTTCTCCAGGTACTGGGTTACTTCGTCAATAAGTTGTTTTGAGTCGTTGGGGTAAAACAACCCTGCCACAGCCGTTTGTCGTGTACTCACACGGTCTCCTTAACATTGCCAAAAGCTCGACTTGAAAAGGTTAAATTGATTACAATTTATTCAAATATACGCCTATTTCATTTATTTTTCGAATCCGGAGCTCATCATGAGTACAGTCCCGACGAAATATTGGCACGTCGTTACCGACGACAAACATCAAGACAAGATCCAGTGCGATGTGTGCCCTCGACTTTGTAAGTTAAGCGAAGGTCAACGGGGCCTATGTTTCGTACGTGGTCGGGAAGATAACCAAATAAAGCTCTTCAGTTATGGTCGCTCGTCCGGCTTTTGTATTGATCCGATTGAGAAAAAGCCGTTAAATCACTTTTTCCCTGGCACACCGGTGCTTTCTTTTGGCACCGCTGGATGCAATCTTGCCTGCAAATTTTGCCAAAACTGGGACATGAGTAAATCCCGCGAAATGGACACTCTCGCTTCTAGTGCAAGCCCTGAACAAATTGCCCAAGCAGCCGTCGATCATCACTGCTTAAGCGTCGCCTTTACCTATAACGATCCGGTTATTTTTCTCGAATACGCCCGTGACACCGCCATCGCCTGCCATGAACGAGGTTTAAAAAGCGTAGCGGTTAGCGCAGGTTATATTTGTGAAGAACCCAGGATCGAGTTTTATCGGTACATGGATGCCGCCAATATTGATTTAAAAGGCTTCACCGAAAGTTTTTATAAGAAAATTTGTGGCGGTCACTTAGAAAATGTCTTAGAAACCTTGAAATACATTCACTTCGAAACCGATTGCTGGATGGAAATCACGACGCTTTTAATACCCGAGCAAAATGATAGTGATAAGGAAATTGATGAAATGACACATTGGATTTTCGAAAACTTGGGAAGCGATGTACCGCTTCACTTCACCGCTTTTCACCCGGACTGGAAAATGATGGATACACCTCATACTCCACCCACAACACTCACGCGTGCTAGAAACTTAGCCATCAAGAACGGATTGCGGTACGTTTACACCGGTAATGTACACGATAACGTTGGCAGCAGTACTTATTGCCCGAATTGTGGAAAGCTTATTATCGAGCGGGATTGGTACGTATTAGGGCAATGGCATTTAAATAACGGATGTTGCGAGTTTTGCGACGAACCGATTCCCGGATATTTCGATCAACATCCCGGCTTATTTGGCGCGAAACGCATTCCATTGTTTAATTATTTTGCGGAGAGAACCTAGGTAAGTCAGTCAATGAGCAAATTCAATTATTGTCACTCAATAACTCGGTTTTTGTTCTCAGCAAAAATTAGTACCAAATGGAAAAAAATAAGCGCGTAACAGTTGCATCGTATTGATAAAGTGGCTCCTGCCCAGGATTTACCGTTTCTCCATTCACTGTTCGTATCGTTTCATTACGAAAATTATCGAAGTCGAATTGCATATAATCGACAAATAAGTTCACACTGAATTTTTTAAAATAATTTAGTTCTTTAAACTCTCGCTCGTAACTGACTCCAAAACCTATCGTGTAATCTGAAAAAGCACTCATTTCTTTGTCACGAGCCATAAAGTTTTGTGCATCTCTAGAGTCAAATAGATCACTGTAAAACTCAGCTTGCGTCTGCTGATAAGTTCGGTACTTTCCTTCAAAAAACCAATGATCTCCGTAAGGGTGAATATAGGCTAATTCAAAGTTAGTCGCATTAATTTTCCAAGTATCACTAAACGTACGCGCATCAAACTTAATCGCAGCCCGGTATGGCAAGTAATAAATGGATTTGATTGAAAATGCAGAACTGGTTCGCGTACGAGGATAAACTTCTGTTTTTTTACTAAAGCCTAAGGGAGAGTTTGGATCAAGAAAACGAACCACACGATAAGGGTTATTCAAATAGCCCTTATCAGTAACGGTTTCAAAACCTGCGGTAGCTGTCCAGTTTTTAGTGAGCACCTGAGTCCAGTTTATTCGATAATTTTGACGCCCGGCTTCCTCTTGAAATTCTGGATCGCCTCTTTTAAATACGTCATCCCACCCTTTCATGTACGCAATAGACAGCGTCGATAAGTCACCAAAGAAGTCTTGGGAAATGCCTAAATAAGCCGTATTGGCCACATAGTCGTTTTCCTCACTGTTGGTATAACTGGTGCTTATGGTTGTTTTATTGAATAAATAATCAAGCCCTACCGTGTATTCATTTCGTTTTTCTATATAAGGACTAGCGTTTGCTTCAACGTCTATTGATGCCGCACTGACATTATCAATGTAATAATTCGCAAAAACCGAAAACTTATCCTTTAAAGATTTTCGCACCAAAATCGAAGGTCCATCGATTTTCATACCACCGCCGTCGTAACTGTGATACATCACATCACTGCGATCTTCCGGTAATACTGCGGCATTCAGCGTGTTACATAACGCAATAAGTAAAATAAGAGTAGGTTTAAACAATTTAAACACAGTTCAACATCGCTCTTTCAAAAAGACTCAAACAAAATCACATCAGTTACAACCACAGCCACCACCACCGCCGCCTTCAGCCCCTCGCGCAGCTTCACGAGCCTGATAAACGTGATGCATATAGTTCATCGAAATAGCGTCACGACTCATGCTCATAATGGGATCGGCCAAGTTGTCGCGCTCATAGGGTTTTACCCAAGGCTCAATAGCACAACCACTTAGGCCCAATACCAAGCACAACTTAAAAAGTATTCTTTTAAAAGTAGTCGACACAGAATTACTCTCGCATCAACTTCTTCATCAAACGTTTGTATTCACGCTCATCGCCAGGTTTGTAACCACGATGCAAAAAACGCATGTTACCATTGCGATCGACAAGAACGGTACTGGGCATCGCATCAACATCGTACATTTTACTCACGCTGTTGGTGTTATCGTAAAGAATAGGAAAAGTCACCGGTACCTCTTTTAAATAGCCTGCCGCTTTGGAAGAGTCTTCTTCGACATTCACGCCGAGCAAGACAAAGCCCAGTTTTTTGTATTTTTTATAAAACTCGTCGAGTAACGGCATTTCTTGACGACAGGGTCCACACCAGCTCGCCCAAAAATTTATCATCACCACATTTCCACGAAGCTCGCTGAGTTTTACGTTTTCACCGGTCATGCTCTTTAATGTAAAATCCGGAGCTGGTTGATTGATCTCTTTTGCAAAAGAAAGTCCAAAGTTGAACAGTGCAAAAATAAGGGAAAATTTTAAAACCTTCATAAGTCTCACCCGTCAAGTTAAAAGTAGAAGGAAAATGTAAAACTGAATTCCAGGTTGTGAGTAGCCTTCACTTCGCCAACTGGATATTCGGTGTTGAATCGATGGTTACGTGTATCTACAGCAAAAGAAAACCAATCGTAAATTAAAGCGCGATAACCAGCCCCATAAACTAACGTAAACTCTTCATTGTCCAAAAATGACGTATTGCCCACGCCAGCAACAAAATAAAAGGCCGTATTTATCGCGAGGTTATCACTCCAAAACGCTTCCCCTGGAAATATATTCCAGCCCAAGTTTAAATCATAATAGCGATAGTTTTTATCATTGGAGAAAACGGCGTTACCAGGAAATAACTGTTCCGCACTGGAAAGCCCGGCTTTTGCCTCTCCAATATTCGCCTGAAGGAAAAAATCTTCATTTATAAAATAGTTAAAACGAAGGCCATAAAGCTCAGAAGCACCAAAGTCTTCAATACCGAGTGTGCCAAAAAACAATCCAATATCGAAGTCTTCATCATCAATTAAAGCTTCATCGATCTGCTGCCGCTCCAACTCGGGATTGTATATTTCATTGGGTTTACGAGGTGTCGCATCCGCAGACCACGCAACACCCGATGCAAACAACAGGCTACAAATAATAATTTTTAGAAAAATACGCTGAATCCAACTGTCCATTCTTCAATTTCTTCGTTAGTTTCTTGAGTCGTTAAAATCACATAGCTGCGATATTCCATTCGGAAAAGGAATCTATCAGTGATGTAAGACTTTAACCCCATCGTTGCGAAGACAACTTCGTCTTCGCGATCAATTTCTTGAACCAAAGCAGCATTTGGTATGACTTTTACCATACCACCGCCAATGCCAAAGTAGGGAGAATAACGCCACTCTGGAAAAGGAGTATTAGTAACATTCAAAGTAAACTGTCGTACTTCAGAAAAATCACCCAAACCTTGCCCTATCACTAACTCAGTGGCTAGGTTTTCAGTAAATTGCCAAGCCGCTGAAATCGCCAACACATTGGCGCCTCCAAAATCACCGGCACGAAAGCCGTACTCCCAACTACGCCTTACATAGTCTTGGTCAGTATAGGAAGAAAAATTGACGGCCGTGCCATCTGGATTTTGCATTTTTAACATGATTTCTAAGGGTACCCAGCCATCAACCCCTTTTAGAGTACGCACATGAAACCAATTCATTTTGCGCTTGATAATCCAGAGTGACTCCTTTTGTTCAACAATATGGAAAACCGGAAAGCCACGACCAGGTCCAGTTTGGATATTTGCGAAAGGTTCTACCACAATGACGCGCTGCAGCTCTTGATTCGCTGATAATGGCTGAATCGCTTCTTCCTCGGCAAAACCGAAACGAGTGATCAATGCAACTAACAGCAGCACCCATCTCAATGATAAACGCTGATACTGAATACTCCGCCCTTCCTTTCGCCGGAAAACCATAAACATCAATGAAAAGCCTTTTATTGTTAATTTTCTGGTGCAAGAAATGGATTATTGAAATATTGCGCGCCAATATCAAGCCACTCCGCTATTAATCTTAGCTCAGCATCGGATAAACGCCCTTGATGGGAACCAGACCTGAATAAATCAAAAAAGCGATTGGCATTACCAGCGGCTCCTTGTGACGAAAGGTAAGGTGCTTCTTCAACAGCTTCGGTCACCATGATCTGATTCGGTTCCGGAACAGGAAGCGCAATGGTAATCAGACTGTTGTCTGCCGGATCTCTTAATAGGTTTCCGTCAGCATCCGTTTGATAACGCACTGTGCCGTCGGTATCTTGCAACTCTGTTGGTAACCCTGTGTTCGAGTCAGGCTCATAGATAAACATCCCGTCGTCATCAAGGAAGAAAATAACTTGACCGTTTACATCAGTGGTTTGAAAGATAAAAAAGTCACCATCACCGCTTCCATCACCATCAATGTCAGCATTGACGATCACTCGAGGCACTAAACGATCGACCACCACACCATCCACCACTTCTAACTGATCATCACCAAAAAATAATTCTCGATAACTTCGAAAGTGATTGGGTTCATCTGCAGACGGTAAACTAGTCAACTCTAATTGTGCAGCCGGAACTTGAGGCTGGTTATTAACGGTATCTACCAGGCTGTGGCAAGTTGTACATGTATTATCTTCAAGAACCGTCATTCCATCGGTATCGTAAACGATTCGTTCTAAGTCAAATATTGGCTGAATATGTTCGGGGTAATTGATTGTGATACGACAACCGGAGTGCCATTGATTGGCACATGCCGAAGCGATCGGTGCTGGTGTTTGTAAATCCTGATACCGATAACTGATATCGGCGCCCGGTGTCGCCACACTTGGGTCGGTCCAAATGTCAGAAAACACAACATCAAGAGACGGTGATGGTACGCCGTTTAAGCGAGTATAAAACTCTGCCATGGTTTCGCCATCTTGTGGAAAAGCAGGATCGCCGTTCGCATCCCTATATAAAGATGGTTCGGTGTTTGGGAATTCAGAATTACCTAGCGCTCCCAAGTATGCAGAAGGCGCCTCCGCATTGGCTCGCCCATGAGGCGCTTCACTTTGCGGGGCATGACAACCCGCGCACTCTTTTTCTTCACCTAACCTTAATTGCAACCAATGTTCATGACGATCATTATTTAAACTGTGGCCAAACTCATCCAGAACCTGAATCGTAAATGCGACATTTGCCGGTATCTTCACCTTAACAGAGCCATCAGGCTCGATTGGTGCATACCCCAAAATTTCACGCATTAATTGCCCACGCCCTACACCAAATGCAGAGCCGTCAAAATCGTACACGTCGTCGTCAGGCATACTCACCGCTTTAACGATGCGTAAAAATCGGGCTTGTCGTGTATCCGGCGGTGTTTGAACAGGGTTGGCGACAGCTGCAATGCCATTAGCGGTACTGTCAACGCCATCAAAATCGTAAACGCTACGAATATGCAGCACCCCTACATTTTCATTCACCAACTCTTGGCTGGTGTCTACCCCCGGAACGCCATCATTAATAAAACTCGGGTTATTAAGTCGTTCTTGAAAAACCACCGGCTCCGTGATCCAAAGCCCTTCTTCTGCAATCACAACAGGCGATAAGGTATTTTGCGTTCGGTTCCACATCCAAATACTGTACTGCGGTGTAGCAGTCAGCAATTCACCGTTGGCAAATGCGCCTAGGTTTTCTTCGGAACAACTGTGAATAATGTTTTCTTGAGTTTCAGCGACAACCTCTCTCAGCATACAAGGAGACCAGCTGATCAAAACCCGATTATCGGTGTTATCCCACAATGGAAATGCACTATGAAATAGCCCGCCTGGAGAAGGCGTATTATCCGTATTCACGGTGTCTGCTGAAATCGATTCTTGTCCGCTACCTGAAGTACCATCCGTCATCAAGTTGGCTTCAAAATAATTGTTGTGGTCGATTCGAACCGGGTCACCACCAAAACTCAAGCTTTGCTCTGGTTTACTGAGCACTAATAAGGATTCATCGGGCATTTGTTGTGGTTTGGTAAATATGGCTCGCACACCGCCATTACCTGTATTCTGACTGTGATATCCGTATAGACGCTGTAAGTCGGTACCGTCTGGCTTAATGGAATATAAAGACTGTGAATCGGACGCTCCCATTTGATCCCACCTTAAAAAGACAATACGACCATCACGTATTAATGTGGGGTAAAGATCATGACTCTGATTAAAGGTAATCTGCTTTATTTCCGAGCCATCGTCATTCATCACATGTAAAACAAAGGCATCGGTATTTAAACTCTCTTCTTGGCCTTCAAATTGAGGTTTTCCTTCATCGAGCAAAATGGCTTTCGACTGGCGTTGCCGCGTTGACGTGAATACGATTCGTCCATCCGCCAAATAGCTGGGTTGGATGTCGTGTCCCTCTTCCGCCACAATTTCCGAACTGATCACCCGGCTTAAGGTATTCGTTTCAAGTTCGTACTGCCAAATGTTCCACTTCGGCTGATCGTCATCGTCGGCATCTGGAATTTCCGGCGCACGCATAGCGAATACAAGCCGTAAACCATCGGGGGATATGGAAAGGTCTTTTACATCATACAAGGGGATTTGATCAGGCGCGTTAGGATCGATAAATGCCTGAGTTGATATATCGCGTTCTCGAGCACTCGGCAGTGCTCGGTCTTTAATATAAAGCACGGCACCGGGATTAAATGCGGTCGGGTCGTTAATGTTTTCAGAAACCGGATTTTCGTCTTCATCGACCGGTACAGGTCGTTTAATATAAGCAACAGGGAAGTCCGACACGGTAGGATCTGGGCTTTGAGAACTGTCAGCAATAGGGTCATCACTGGTACAGCCAGCAACCAACAATATCGCGCACACCAATAAAAAGCACTGATTTGTTAACTTTTTAACACAGGTTTTTCGCATATTTATGTACCGTATCTAGACTTTTTCGTCCAGTTCGTAGAAGCTCTAAGAGCTCCAAATTAGCGGTATACAACCGTTTCGTGCTTTGCCGAACCGCACAATAACCAACATTCTACTTATTATGACCGAGTTGAATGATTATTCTGTGGTGAATATCACGAAAACGAATGTGGTTTAACACTACAATCAGCCAAGACTCTAATAAAAAAATAATATTTGTAATATTAGATTCAAATTTTCGTCATCCCTAGATGAGCGGAAAATTTTATCGAGACAGAAAATGAGGCTGGCTATGAAAACAACATCCGACTCCACTGCCCGTGGAGTAAATAACAATTCGCTCAAGCGTGCCTTACGCTGGATGGCGGTAGCGGGCTTATCCGGTATCATCAGCGCAAACACATGGGCTGGGCCGCGAGAACAAGCGAAAGTTATCCATGATAGGCTAGCAGGCACTCACCCAAGCAATACAATGCTCGATGCGATGGAAAGCCTGTTACAAACCGGTAGTCAAGCGGATGCAATTGCCGCCGCAAATCTGGCAATGGAAAACGATGCTTTCTATAACGTCACTCTAAAAAACTTTATCACTCCCTGGACCAACGAGCCACAAACAGTTTTCGCGCCACTCAATGATTACACAGCGACGGTCATCGGCATTATTCGTGATGAAGAAGATTTTCGAACGATTTTATTTGATGATGTGATTTATGTCGGTGACAGCAGCTCCGGTGCGCCAAGCTACGCGCTCAATAATAACGACCATTATGAGTATCTCGAAGACAATAATGTCAGCTTAAAAGACCGACTTGAACGACGCGCTCAATCGAGCGTAACCGGACTACCCACAGATGCCACCGCTGGTGTAATGACCACTCGCGCTGCAGCCAAAGCCTTTTTCAGTGCCGGTACGAACCGCGCCATGTTCCGTTTCACTTTACTCAATCACATGTGTGACGACCTGGAACAATTAAAAGACAACACTCGGACTCCCGATCGTATTCGCCAAGATGTCACACGTAGCCCAGGGGGCGACAGTCGAATCTTCCTTAACAATTGCCTCGGTTGTCACGCTGGAATGGACCCCATGGCTCAAGCCTTTGCTTACTACGAATGGAACTATGACCCAGAAAATGATCCAGAAGGAGAAGTCGGCAATATTGTTTATACCCCAGACCAAGTTCAACCCAAATATCACATCAATGAAAACAACTTTAAATACGGCTTTATTACACCCGATGATCGTTGGGACAACTACTGGCGCAAAGGCCAAAACGCCATTTTAGGTTGGGATGCATCCCTACCAGGCGGTGGAAATGGTGCCAAATCAATGGGTCAAGAAATTGCCTACTCCGAACGATTCGCTCAATGCCAAGTTAAAAAAGTCTTCAAGGCAGTTTGCTTACGTCCGCCGGGCGATGCGGCAGACCGCACTCAAGTCAATACGATGGTCACCAGTTTCAAAAATAATGGATATAACCTGAAACAGGTTTTCGCTGAATCCGCGCTTTATTGCAAAGGCAATTAAGCGGTATAACAGAACTTGGAGACAATGATGAACACTGTAAAACAACCCAACTCTGTTACCGCTCTCGTTAAAAAAAGTGCGGTAATCTTCTTTCCACTCTTATTGCTGCAAGCTTGTACCGGCGGCGGTCCCGAAGTGGATCAAAACAATAGCAACAACAACAATGGCGGTGGCAGCAATTACTCTGGTCCACCTCCCGCAACCGATGATGTGCAACGTTTTCAAACTCATTTTTGGAACAATGTACTCGACAAATGTGGTAACTGCCATAATGAAGGTGGGCAATCTCCTACTTTTGCACGGCAGGATGATGTTAACCTTGCCTACGCAGAAGCGAATACCGTTGTCGATCTCAGCTCTCCTGTCGATTCACGTGTGGTAGTGAAAGTGGGTGGTGGTCATAATTGCTGGCTGTCCAGTAACACCGCTTGCGCAGATACAATGACCTCCTATATCAGTAACTGGGCGGGTGCAACGGCCAGCGCAACCACGGAAATTGTCCTCACGGATCCGCCCACGCTTTCCGATCCGGGTGCTACCAAAACCTTTCCAGACGATCCCAGTCTTTTTGAAAGTACCGTTTACCCCCTACTCACTCAATATTGCTCGGGTTGCCATTCGGAATCAGGTTCACCAGCAACCTCACCCTATTTTGCAAGCAGCAATTTAGATACGGCCTATGCAGCTGCTCGCAGTCGAATTAATTTAGATACGCCAGCTAGCTCCCGATTCGTTGTACGGTTACGCAGTGAATTCCACAATTGCTGGGATGACTGCCAATCGAATAGCAATGAAATGGAAGCTGCGATTACCCAGTTCTCCGAAAATATTGAAGTGGCAACACTGGATGAAAATGCCATTCACAGTAAAGCCATGAGACTACTAGACGGCATTCCAGCTTCTTCTGGAGGTCGATTTGAAGCCAACGCTATTGCGACCTGGCAATTCAAAGAAGGAACAGGAAATGAAGCCAACGATACCAGCGGTGTTGAGCCTGCGTTAAAACTGATTATCGACGGTGAATTTGAATGGGTTGGTGGCTGGGGTATCGACCTCAAGGGCGGAAGTGCGCGAGGTAGTACCTCCAACAGTAAAAAGTTGTTTGATCAAATCACCGCGACAAACGAATACTCCATTGAAGGTTGGATCGCACCAGCGAATGTCACTCAAGAAGGTCCGGCACGTATCGTAACTTATTCCGGTGGAGCGATGACCCGAAACTTCACGCTTGGCCAAACCCTCTACAACTACAATTTCCTGAACCGTACTTCGGAGTCAGATGCCAACGGAGAACCTGCCCTTTCAACTGCGGACGCAGACGAACGTTTGCAAGCAACACTGCAACACGTAGTGGTTACCTACGACCCAGTAAATGGCCGTCGCATCTATGTCAACGGTGAGTATACCGGTGATATCGATGGCTCTGACCCTGGTACACTCAATGAGTGGAACGACACCTACGCACTTGTGCTTGGCGCAGAAACCAACAACGACTTTAATTGGGCCGGTGTTATCAAGTTCTTAAGTATCCATAATCGCGCGCTCACTCAAGAACAAATCACCCAAAACTTTGAAGCCGGTGTAGGCGAACGCTTCTACCTCTTGTTCAATATCTCTGAAGTTTTGGATCCTAGTGACACTACCAACGCAGCGCGCGCTTACATCGTTTTTGAAGTGGCGCAGTGGGACAGCTACAGTTACTTATTTA
Source organism: Pleionea sp. WD8-19 (assembly GCF_055326765.1). Lineage (NCBI taxonomy): Bacteria > Pseudomonadati > Pseudomonadota > Gammaproteobacteria > Oceanospirillales > Pleioneaceae > Pleionea > Pleionea sp. WD8-19. The sequence goes on from NZ_JBUZOU010000011.1 coordinate 78,887, forward strand.
CCGAGCCTTTCTTTATCAGCCTTGACTCTGAGTTCACCCCGGAGAATATCCCAGTAAGAGGCATAAGCATTGGAATTAACGGAAAAGAAGCCGATGTAGGACAGGCTTATCGCAACATTGATATAACGTTAAACAGCAATGATTACAGTCCAAACTCTGGCCAAGTCATTTCGACGCTCGGCACTGTCATCGCTCTGGAAAACGGTCCTTCGAATGACGAGTTTTTCCTGACATTTGAACAACTGGCGGACCAAACCAATGTTCGAATTGAAGCCGATCCGCAACCATTACCCGATCCACCTGACGCGAATCCCGTTGCGCCAAGAATAGGTGTACGTACTTTTGACGAAATTTACGCGACGTTGAGCCAAATGACCGGTGTAGACATGAACAACAGCAACGTTCGAAACATCTATCTCACGGTAAAACAACAGTTGCCCACCAAAGAAGACGTAGAAAGCTTCTTGTCGTCAAACCAAATGGGAGTGACGCAATTGGCTATTGAATATTGCTCGGCTTTAATGGACGACACGAACTTGCGAGCGAGTACCTTCCCAGACTTTAACTTTACAGGCTCAGTTGGCGTATCCTTCGATGCTTCAGGTCGTGACGCGCTGATCGATCCTTTACTCGAAAGAGTGATGGGAACAGGATTATCCACTCAGCCTCAATCGGCAGATGTTAAAGATGAACTGAACACATTAATTGACCAACTGACCACCTGTGGAAACGCTTGTGAAGCAGGTCGAACCGTAAAAGTAACGAAAGCCGTATGTGCCGCTGCCGCTGGAAGCGCCATCATGCTGGTTCAATAATTCGAGGTGAGGAACGATCATGAAACGTATTAAACAAACACTTCACCCGGATGCACCTTTATTGCATGCGGCTCATAAACGTCCTGTTACCCGTCGTGACATGCTGGCGCAAGGGCTCCTTGCCGGAACGGGGACTTTAGTGGGTGCGTCAGTTTTAAGTGTACTTTCTAATCCACTTTACGCTGATCTCATCGGTGAAACCGCGGATCTTCGGGATGGCTTATGCAACCTAAAAGCCGAAGGTAACGATAAAATCCCATTTATCTGTTTTGATTTAGCTGGCGGCGTTAATATTTCGGGCTCAAACGTACTCGTTGGGGGTCCAGGTGGCCAAATGGACTTTCTCACAACCGAAGGTTACAGCAAGCTTGGCTTACCCGGTGACATGGTTCCCAACCTTGTGAATCCCGATACACAAAATCGAGAATTTATTAACACTGAACTCGGCTTAGCTTTTCACAGCGACAGTGCATTTTTACGAGGCATTCTTGAGAAAGTATCGATTGGTAACCGAGCCAATATCAACGGCGCGATCATACCTGCACGTTCAGACAACGATACCGGCAACAATCCACATAACCCTATGTATGGAATATTTAAAGCGGGTGCAGGAGGCTCCCTTCTCGATTTGATTGGTTCTCGAAGCTCAGAGTCGGGAGGGAACTCAATGGCACCTGCTTCCATGATTCTTCCCGCTGCTCTCCCAACAAAAGTCGACCGCCCATCGGATGTGACTGGACTGGTTGACGTTGGTGATTTGCTGAATGTTCTTGGCCAAGACGATGCGGTACGGGTTATGGAAACCATTCAACGTATATCGCGTAGGAAAATGGCGCAAGTGGATACACAGGTAGCTCGCCAGCAAGACATCGAAGACTCTGTAACTTGTTCTTACGTTAAAAGTGCCGATCTAGCTGACCGATTTGGTAATCCAGCAACACTGGATCCATCACTGGATTCCGATATTGTTGGACCAAATGGTATTTTTACTCAGCAAGAGTTTGACTCTGATGGAGAGTTTCGCAAAACCGCTTCGGTCATGAAAATGGTCATTAATGGCTTTGCGGGTGCAGGCACAATAACAATGGGTGGATACGATTACCATACAGGTGATCGTCGTACCGGTGAAATACGAGACCTACGTGCCGGTCGATGTATGGGCGCTTGTCTTGAATACGCAGCCCGTGTTGGTAAACCGCTCATGATGTATATTTTCAGTGATGGATCCGTTGCCAGCAATGGCATGATCGACAACTCCGAAGATGGTCGCGGTAAAGGTCAGTGGACGGGAGACAATTCCTCAACCGCAGCCTCCTTCTTCTTGGTTTATAACCCAGGAAGTGCTCCACGGTTAATCGGTGCGAACGCTGACGCTCAAGCCCGTCATCAGCAATTGGGTTATATGCGTCCAGATGCTTCTGTTGAAACGTCGGCTACCCCAGCCGCAAACAACGTGAATCTTCTGGTTGAAACCGTCATTCTTAATTACATGGCATTGCACGGTGAGCAAGGTCAATTTGCCAGCTTATTCCCAACCCATGGTCTGGGGAATAACACGATGCTGGACAGCCTCACCGCTTTCGAGCCCATTGTGAATGGTACAATAAACGGCTAACAAAAAAAGGGCGCTAACAACGCCCTTTTTTATACAGTTCAGTGAACTTCACAGTCAAATTTCAAAACATTACTCCTTTAAGAACTCAAGCGCGATTCTCCAGAAGTAAAGTATCGTAAATCGTCATTATCGATTGTAACGAAACCGCTCTTATCTACCATAGAAATAAACAGTTTATGGCTTAATTTTAATACGCCACTTTTCATTAATAAAGTCTCGTTCCGTTCTACCAAATCCAAAATAAAGTTACGGTATATATCTTTAATAAAATGATTGTGTTTATTGTATTCAACCTCCAACAAATCAAAAATTTCAGAAGCATTGTTTTCTGACAATAAATTATCATAAATTATTAAAGTACTCGCGGAATAACTGGAACCGAGCCGACCGATCAGAAAACACACCCCTTCAAAGAATTGGGTTCCGTCAACGTCTATGCTCTCAGGGACATTTAAGCGATTTTTGATTAGCCACTCTTTTTCCTTCAAGCACTCACTCATATAATCAGCAATCAATTCATCTGCAGACTCTTGATCCTCGTTAATGTTAAACCATTTAATCTGATTCGTTCTTAACACTAAGTCACAATCAATACCTCTTACGGAGTCGGGTTCGACCCACTCAAAAGGTCCATCTTCATTGATTCTCGTTTCTAATTCAGAGAGAGACGTCACTTACTTAGTACCTTGCAATGCAGAGTTTAAACGTTTGATATAATGGTTTAACGTATTAAGCAATTCAGCTTTATGTTCTTCAGACATACTACGAGCATTTTCAACACGCTTCTTGATCTTATTCATTTTATTTCTAATATCTCGACCTTTCTGAAGGTGATCGGAGCCTTTCACTTTATTTCCGGTCTTTTTAGTATACTCAATCGCTCCAATTACGCCGCCATCAACTTCCAGTTTAGCGTTCTTTCGCTTTGTGTAATTAAGTTCTGCGACTAGATTATCCACTTCAGACTTATGCTTTTGATAGGCAGCTAACCCTTTCGAAACGCTTTTATCCGCAACTTTTGTTACGTTTTTACCTTTAGATGCGGGGTCACAATTGCTGTTGTGTGTCCAAATATTGTCTTGCGTAACAAAATAAGAGTGAAAATCGGCAACGTTTAAATTATAAGTCACCTGTTTGGAATTAAGCTGCTCAACGAAGCTCACCTCGGCGAGCAAACCACCTTTTCTTTCAACAACATCGCCAACCTTCAAATCTTGGGTTTGTGTCCAACCCTGACCGACTACCCAAAACGGATGATCATCCGTAGTTTCAAGCGTGGTTTTAGTTTCTTCATTCGCAAGTATCAGTTTCCATATCAGACGATCTTGCTTAACCCAAGTATTAATGATTGGCTTCCACGCTTCTTCACCACTTTCATCACTCTTGGACCATACTTTGTCTCCAACTTTCAACTCTTCTATATTAACGTATCCTTTCTCGGACAACACTTTCGTTCCAGCTACAAAACAGCACGTTTTAGCCAGCTTATTTGCCGCTTTATTTATCGCCTCTTCTCCGTAGCCTCCAGTGATTTTATCCAGCTTTTTAATGATTGCTTTGCCAGGAATAACGTTACTTCCTAATGCGACAGCTTTCTCCGCATTCGTTGCATTCGGATCCGCCAAAGTGCTTGCGGTGTCATATACGTCATACGCTTTGATCGCAAAGATTACAACAGGAATCAAAAATGCCAACTCACCTGTTGGATCAGTATATTTATACGGATTATTGTTTGCGTAAGCATAACGATTAAATGTATGGGGAGCAGCTTGATTCGGTAGAATAGGATCGATAGCCATAAAGCGACCGATCTCTGGATTATAATACCGTTTACCCATATAGGTTAAACCAGTAACATCATCATGCAATTTTCCGGTATACCACATTTCGTTTTTACTAACGTCTTGTGATTTATTGGTTTTTTCTCCATAGGGCTTATAGTCCTGCCGCCACTTAATATTTCCTGCCTCATCACTTGCGGCAACCGGAGAGCCTAGCAAGTCATAATGATAAAAAGTGATTTGTTCTGCGCTCAACGATAAATGAAAGCTCAACAAAACAAGCGATAACAAGTAGCCAAATAGTTTTTTCAAATTATTCATCACCCATATCCCTTATTGTATTGCTGACTTTAACTTTAAGATAAATGCTTTGTTGCCCATTGACTGGCTTTCGCCATCGAACTCAACAGTGCCTGTTCCATACCCAGAAATAAATAAATCACCTAGGCTAGAAAAGGTTAAGCGATTGGTTCGCAAGCCCTTGGTTATAAAACCACTCGTATACTCTCCGCCTTGTGACAATCGAACGAATGAGTTGGTCGAAGAACCTCCCGAAAAGTACCCATCCGGTGAGTCAACATCCAAATCAACACTGTTGCCAAATGAACCAGTAACCACTAAACGATCAACGCCTTTAACAATGATGTCACTGATATTTAAGTTTGCACCATTAATTTGCTCTTCGGAAATAATGTCTCCATTCCCTGAGAATCGATGAATCTTAACAACGGTACTGTAAACACCACCAACGACATAAATATCACCTAAACTATTCACAGCAATATTCCGATAAATGCCATTTAAAGTTTTACTCCACAAAAGAGCACCATTATCTGCGTATTTTTCAAATCGCGTGGTATTACTGTTGGATGACGCATCATACTCATAATCATAAATGACAAAAACATTACCGTTTGGATCGACTTCTAATCCCTTCACTGTATCTGTCAAGCTAACAGACCATAGTGAATCGTACGAACTGTTGACTTTACTCAATTGTGTATTGGAGGCTAGGTAAAGGTTGTTTTCATGCGTTTCAACAAAGCTACCACTTATTGGTAATTCTGAGAGCACGGTTCCATTATCTAAACTGATTTCAACCAGATTCTGATACCATAATGTTGCAACAATTTTCCCATTGAAAAATACAAAGTCGTTAATTAAATCATAAGAACGAGATGGGTTAACGTTCGACTTCCAGCTTAACGTCCCATTTTCATCAAAAGCAAAAAGCTTATAGTTAAAGGTATCTCCCGTATTTCGATAATTATTTCCGGATATATGGAGTGTTCCGTTGTTATCTACCAACATGTTTAAGTGATGCGGAGAACCGCTCGAGTCTTCAGCAAAGCTGACAGAGTAGTCAAAGTTGTACACATGCGGTGGAGCAGCAACTGTTGGATCTAGCCCATTTAAATATTCATCAAGATTCGATATTCCGTCACCATCTAAATCCATGTTAGCGTCGTTTACATTCTCATTCAAACCATACAGCATTTCCCAATGATCACTCATTCCATCACTATCTGAATCGAGTAATACGCTAGGATCCGTGTTGTTATTATATTCATCTAAATTTGAAACACCATCAAAGTCAAAGTCTTGCGCAGCATCACTTGCTAACTCATCGCTTGCACCGTACCGCTTTTCTATACAGCCAGGGATGCCGTCTTTGTCCCAGTCTTTATCGTTGACATTGCAGTCGAATCGCGCAATTAAATAACTGTCGAGATAAGCGTATTCATTACTTTCATCTCTTATCGATGTGCCTGTTGAATAGATCAACTGCCCCAATTTATTATGAATTAAATAACGTTTCTTACCATTTTTAATTTCTATGGTTTTGTTACGGTTCGCATCATATAAATATTCATGACTATGCGATGCATTACTCACGGCTTTAAGGTTTTGCATTGAGTCATAATCAAAATTAAACACCGAATCGCTAGTAATATTACCAAAACCGTCATAATCAAAAGACTTTCCACTCGACAAACTTTCCAGACGATTTGAAGTATCGTAATTATAGGTTATTGTATTGTTTCCAATGACTTTCGATTTAATATTTCCAACATTATCATAGTCAAATGAAAGGCTTCCCCAGCTTCCCGTAGCACTAGTAAGCCGAGACATCCCGTCGTATGTCATCGCTTTTGAATATCCGGTTAAAACTTTATCTTCAATCCCGATAAAATTACCACGTTTGTCGTAATTGTAGACGTATTCCAAAACCGAGGCTTCGTCTTTGTCCTTTAGCGTCAGTAGTTCTGGCATACCTTTACTGTTTCTATCGAGCTTATAAGTCAGTCCATTTCCGTATTTAAATTGTTTAACCTTTCCGAAAGCATCAAAATAGATGTTTTCAGCAATATATTTGTTGTAGTCGTAATTCATAAAGCTTGGCTGGTCAAACGCATTCGGCTCATATCGAACATAGTTACCGCTCGGGTAAGTAACCGTTGATAAGTTTCCATAATAGTCATAATCCATCACTGTCGTAAATTTGTTCCCTTCGACAACCAACTCCTCTGTTGTAAGTTGATTAATTTCATCGTAGGTATAAGTAATTTTTACGTCACCACTATCAGCATTAACAACATTGTTATTCTTATCATATTGATAAGAGATAACGGGGGTATCATCATCAAATGAAATTACTTTCAATCGATTTAGGTCATCGTAAGTATAGTAAGTAGAAACATTACCAACCTTTCTTTCTTTTACATTTCCGGCATAATCGTATATCAGCTCTTCCGTAGCGCGTTCGGGTTCAATAATTTTCCATAACCACTTTTTAGAGTTATATACAAACTCGCGAACATAATCACCTTGATTAATCTTTCGGATATTTCCTAATAAATCCCGATCTAAAGTTGTTGAAATATACTTAACAGGACTCTTTGAAACTTGATGAACAATCTCACTTAGTTCGCCAGAGTCAGGACTTCCCGAAGCATTATAATTGTAAATAGTTTCGTAGCCATCGCCATCAACAACCAAATACCCATGCTTTACTTCAGGCAAGCCTTCACGACCTTCATTACATTTTGTGCCATAACATCGAATCACTTTATCTCCGGTTTCACTGTGAGTCGTCTCAACAACTCGCCCCAACGCATCATATTTCTTATGAATTCCCGTTGAAGTAGCAGAGCAAAATGAAGTCATATCCCAATCAATAAATGATGGCTTAGAAGAAAATGACACTCTACCTAAACGATCATATTCCATCGCCATTACGGTTTTAGAACCCCGATTAGTGATATCCGCTACTGCCTCCCAAATAGGCCTTCCAAACCCATCTTCTTTGGTGACTTTTCGATAGTTTCCGCGCTCTTCTTTTTTCTGAAACACATTATCTCCGTACCAATCGAACTCCGTTTCCGCGTTAATAGGCGGATCAATAAAGGTCACTCGATTTTGCGCATCGTATTTAAAACTCGTTTTAAAGCCTCTTCCGTCTTTACTCCACTCAATATTACCCGCGTCGTCTACTTTTTTCTCAAGTACAACGCCTTCAGGATGCGTTTCCTTTTGAGCAACGCCTCGATGATAATCTTCATACAGCACTTCATTATCTAGTTGAGCAGTATCTTTTGCCCACTTATATTTTTTTAAACTTCCATCGGTATAATATTCATACTCGACCACCTTACCAAACACATTCGTTTTTTTAACTTTCCCTTTTTCATACTCAAAACTTTTCGTACCCACTCCCTCCAAAGTCTCAGACTTAATCAGGCCAAGAATCCAGTTGTCTAAGTCGTTCTCGTAAGTAAACGTAATTCGTTTTGTTACTTGCCCTGTCGTTGTTAAGTTTCGTGCGCTACCAAAAGCATCAAAATCTGAATACTCTTTCGTAAATACCGAACCGTTCATTTTTGACGTTACTTTTTCTAAAACAGTCTGCCATAAGTCAGGCTTATCGCATTCCTGTATCCAACATTCTCGCGCATTGTCACCGACCATCTTAATACTCTTCCATTTGTACTTTGTTTCTTTCAACAAAGTTCTATTGGTTCCATCGAAATCGTAAACTCGGTGCCTCCACGGTCGCCCCATGAACAAGTGACTGTACCTTGCTTTATTTTCAGCTATCGTTTGCCCCCGAAAAAACTTATATTCATCAATTCGATTAGAAGGACTGATAACCCATACTTTAATTGACTCTCGATTCATTGCAGCATTAGGGTTACCAATACTCTCTTGGAAACCTTCCGCAACCGCATCTTCTTCATCCTCCATGTTGCGAGCGGACCACGTAAAATAAGTCCAGTCATAAAAATTATCATTGTTTTGATCGATTCCTCGAGCGGTCACTTCCCAAGTTCTAATCGGATGGGTGCCCCAGTTTCTTTGATCAAGTCTCGAAAACGCATGCTGAGCAGAATTGCCGTCTTCGTATTTGAACTTTACAGTGGCTCCTGCAGGCGTATACACACTGTCGATCTTAGAAGGCAACGTAGAAAATGTGGCGCCGCATGTCCATAAGTCCCATGCGAGTTCCCACCGTACACATTCGTAACCTTCTGTCGCGGGTTGTTCGCTGTAATTTGCAACGTACGAATGGTCCGAGTACTGATATGACCAGAAATTACCATCAGGACGCCAAACAGAACTCAGTGCCCAATTAGACGCATAGGTATCGTTCCAATCGATTTGGGTGTAATTATATTCAATTTTACTGAGTTCGGTTGTTCTATCATCAGACCAATGAACAACACTTCTTAAAAATTTTACCTTCCCAATAGGCGTCCAAAACTTATGTCCTGTTAAATCAACTAGATCATAATTGAATTTAACAAATCGACCATCACTTGCTTCAATTTCAGAAACGTAAAGACCACCATTTTCATCAGACTCATAGCGATACTCCAGATAATTACCATGGACATCCTCGACTTTACTCACATACACATTCATGCCCATTGAATGTTCCCATACATAACCATCGGCAACATCATTACCCTCTCCTTCGGGAATCAACTCATTCCATTGTGAACGAGGACTTGAAAAAGTATCGAATGTGTATTTAACACCTTCTGGCGAAGTGACTAGAAAGCCACTTCGATTGCCTTGAGGTAAGTCGAGACATTCCGCTTTCCAGTTGTCGGTAGTCACATACTTAACTTGACCTTTCGTGCCGTCTATAGAAACGATATTGGGATAGACTACGGTTTCTTGACCGTTTACATTTTGCTTCGCGAACAAAAGCTCTCTTGCCCCGTTATCGGGTACTTCTAAGTTGAGGCCAATCCAGTAATAAAGGTCCGTTTTGGGATCTGAATGACCTTGCCGGTACACTGGATTGTTACAAAATCCGGCACTCCATACATCAACTGGGTCGTTCACATTAAATCGCGTATTGTCAGACCTAAGAATACCCCGGTAACCAGAAATCCTTGGCACTTCGATATCCCAGTTTCCTAATGCAAAAGGAACTCTTAATGCAGGTGCTTGACGAGTAACATCGTGCACTCGAATAACTTTGATTGGTAGCTGCTTTGAATTACCTTTTACAATAAGGTCTTCATTTCTAAACGAGACAATGCGCGTAATGAGATCGATATCCTCACCTGCAACACCTCTTATACTGGTAACTATTTCATCTGCAGACTCAGCATTTTGAGGCTTCACCGCGACATTAGCATTAATTGTAGGGATAGTTAAAATGGCTACGTGCAACAGAAGTAATTTTACGCTTCGATAAAATTTCACGTTTAATTTCCTTACAATGGTTATTTAAGTTCTATTTTTAATACAATACCTTGCGGTATATGAATGGAATGTCCATTTAACTTAACTAGCTTTGATAGATCCACATTACGTTTTCCAGGCGTATACAAAGCTGACTCCGAGCGATTCCAATCAGGTTCCGACAAGTTTGTTGTCACAATCTGTCTATCCGAAAAAACGGCCTTGATAGTGCGATTTTCAATACTTAACCAATCAACACTTAAAATGTTCGATTCATCGCGGACAATAACGCCCTTCATGACATCTCCTTTTGAAAACACTTCCTCACCGAGACTAACATCGGATACCAATTGACCAACCACTTGATCACCCGGTTTGCTATCCTTTCCTAGATGTGACGTCAAAACCAAATAGAACGCTTCTTCTAGATTATTTAGAGTGACCGCTTTTTTCTTTGTATTCCGATCGTGAAATAAAACCGACTTCACATTTTCAACCGGAATGACTAAAGGTTTCTTATCTCTGATGAAATAAATACTATCTGCAGTCGCACCATTAAAATGCCCTTGAATGATCGTATTATCTTTTAGAACAACTTCATCCGCAAAAGCGTCAACCATAACAACCAATGAGCAGATAGACATCAATACTTTCATATCACTTACCACTACAAGGAAATTCGATTTTCTCACAAGCGCTCACTCTTCGAATCGCATTTTGTTCGCAACTATTCGAGTCGCGACAAATCTGAGTTTGCAATCCAGTACTGTTATCACACTCACCTAAATTCCACCAACCTCCCGGCATGTTAGGCTCTAGAGAAACCTTTATAATATCTTCCGCCTTATTGCCAGAAGAGTCCGTTACCGTAAGCTTAAAGTCGATTTCGATTTCTCCCAAGCTCGGATCCAAAGCTGAAAATCGTGCCCTCGCACTTAAAGAATTTGCAGACTCCATAGTGTATAAGTTAGTGTGATGCAGTCCCTGCCAACTTATCGATGCAATCGACTTGTCATTGTCAATAATTTCGCCATTAAACTGGATTACAAACGCATTGTCATGATAACGAGAGTTTCTATCTTCACCGGCATCGATGACTAAGCCCCCGACAATATTTTTATGGGTTACTTTTACGATGTCATGAGACGTTGCACCCTCATTATCCGTAACGGTAAGACGAAATGACAATTCTTGATCACTTACAATATACGGCAATTTAACATTTGCAACGGACGATCTGCTGCTATTGATATAGTGCGTTTCACCGGAGACTTGCTCCCATAAATAGCTCGAAATACTTCCATCAGGATCATAGCTTTGCTCTCCGTTCAGTATTAAAAAAGTTCCTTCATTAACACTTTGATCGCCACCTGCATTCGCGATCGGTTTTTCATTTATGTTTTTCACCAAAACAGATACGGTGTCCGAATGTTCCGCTCCATTATTGTCAACCACTTTTAAAGAAAAGATCAGTGTTTTATCTTCGTTTATCGAAGGTGCTGTAAAGGTAGACGTGGAAGAAGTCTTATTATTTAACGTTACGGCAGTACCTGATACTTGCTCCCAATGATAAGAGACGATGTGTCCATCTTGGTCGGTACCACTTCCAACTAAATTTAAAGCCGTCTTTTCGTTTACAGACAAGTCTGGGCCCGCATTAGCTACGGGCGCTAAATTAACATTTTTAATTGTAACGGTAACTCTATCACTGCCTTCAGCACCATTATTATCTATTGCCTTTAACTCGAATAATAGAGATGTATCACTAGCCACATTAGGGCTGTTAAATTGAATCGTTGGATTATTGTTAGCCGATAAACTAACGTTTGGACCTGAAACTTGACGCCATTGATACTGAACAACGGTTCCATCTCGATCAACGGCAGAACCTGATAGAGCAACAAGAGTACCTTCATCAACTGTTTTATCGACACCAGCATTCACAACAGGAACGGCATTAACGAGCACGCTAGCAACAGTACTGTAACTCGAACATGCCCAATCAAATCCATTACAAGCTCTTACCCGATAACTGTAATTCCCGTTACTTTTACCCGTCATTGATTTAGAAAGAGCCGATGTATTATTCGCGATCGTTACCCAACTGCCAGAATTTTTTCTTTCTTGGAGATCGTAAAAAGAGACCGTACCGGGCGGCTTGCTCCAAGTAAGGCTATAGTTCCCATCCGCATCATTAGATGGAGCACTAGGAGCCGCAGGCTGAGAAGGGATAACTCTAACTATCGATTCCGCTGAACTTGCACTGTAGCCAGAACAAGACCAACTATAGGTGTTACAGCTGCGAATTCGAAAAGCCCAGCTACCATCCGTTAAGCCCGAAAGAGATCGCGTTATTGCCTTAACTCCACTAGCGGCCGCTACCCAGCTTCCTCCACTCTTTCTTTTCTGAATGTCGTAGTAAGAAGCGCGGCTTACGTTTTGCCAAGTTAAGGTTAAACTACCAGTCGATGAGTTCGGAGCGGTTGGAGCAGAAGGCGTTGCGGGTTTAACCTTTACCGTTGTTTTATTACCTACGCTTCCAAAGTTAGAACAAGCCCAACTGTATCCATTGCAGGCTCGGAGTCGAAACTCCCAAACACCATCGGTAAGGCCGGAAACACTTTTCGATGTACCAGAAACTCCGTTTGCAGCCGAGCTCCAAGTTCCGGAGTTGACTCGTTTTTGAACATCATAATAGGTGGCTCCAATAACATTAGGCCAGGTTATCGTCACACTCCCTGTTGAGCTCGCATTATTCGTTGGCGCTGAAGGTTGCGAGGGTTTTAAACGCACTTTTACGCTATTAACAGCAGAATAATTAGAGCAAGCCCATGAATAAGAATTACACGCTCGAACTCGATACTCGTAATTTGTATTATTGCTACGACCACTTCTCGCCAATGAAATGGATTTATGACTGTTGGCAATGGTAATCCAACTTTTTCCGACTACCCTTTCTTGAACAATATAATAACTCACTGAGCCAGCGGGTTTACTCCACTCTACGGTGTAACTTGTAGCGGTTGAATTTATAGACTTTGGAGGCGATGGAATTGTTGGCCTAAACTCAACGTTTACTCTATTGGCACCGCTATAAGAAGAGCATGACCAGGAGTAGGTGTTACAGGCTTGTATTCGATATTCGTAAGCCGTGTCATTGGACTTACCAGAACGAGCGATGGATGTCGCAGAGTGCGACGAAGCAATCGTTTTCCAGCTCCCACCTAACAGGCGCTCTTGTACATTATAGTAGGTCACTTGCCCAGCCGGTTTAAGCCAACTGACCGTATACTTTCCATCCACATCGTTAATATTTTTAGGGGCATTTGGAGTGGAAGGCTTTATCATCACCTGAATATCATTACTGTACGCCCAAGCTGAACACGCAGCACGCCCAAAATTAAAGTCTTCGTTACACCCTTTTAATCGATATTTATAGTTACCATTACTTTTGCTACTCAAATTAAAACTCGAAACAGATCGTGATGGCGGTGTTTTATTTGTATAAGAGCCATTATTAAAAGACTCTTGTAATACGTAATACCCCGTTTTGGTCAGCATCTTTGACGGTGTAAAGGTTACACTTATCGTGCCTGATGTTACTTTAGCATTACCGGATAAGTTACTTGGTGCCGTTGGTGGAATAACCATGGGCTCACAATTATCGATCGCAAATTTATTCTCTGATTCAATAATTTTTTTACCAATATCACCTTTCTTTCCAGAGTCGCCCGACATCGTCTCTTTATTGGTTTGCTTAACGAGTCCTTTGTTACCTTTTTGATTATCAATGGACGTTTCGGCCATCCTTTGTTTAAAAGGTATACATCGTTCAAACGCATAGGAAGTAGATGGAAAACCAAAAGACAATACGAGGAATAAAAATAAAAACCGCATAATCGACCTTAACTTATTAAAAAAAAGACAAGTTAATTCGTAAATTTTTTATCTAAACTAAATTCACCGAAAAATAAGCGCGCGAGTTTCTCATATTGAAATATCCCTATCAATAAAAATTAAGAATTTGGGTAATATTTTACAAAACGGAATGTTCCATGTGAGTGAAATATGCGCAGAGTTTAAAATCTAAAACACACATTACGAAGTCGGAGTCCAGAGCAACTCATTAACTTGTATATACGTATTTAAGCTCAATAAAAACTCATCTATATTCTTCAAAGCTTATAAATATTTTTCGATTCTCTGGTTTCCAATCAGTGAAACGAGCTAAACTTACTCAGAAAATCATAAAGGTTATCGATACACAGCCCCAAAAAATATCTCACACAGAGATTCAATTTGCGCCAGTAAGTGACTCTTTGCACCAATCATATGATGGTTAATAAACATGCTACTGATAATTCCTACCGAAATCGGACTCGATAAAAAACACATTCCTTACGTTACCTTTGCCCTCATAATAATTACCATTGCGTCTTTTTTTATATTTCAGTTTAACGATGGTATTAAAGAACAGGAAACCATTCAATATTATCAAGATTCCGGTTTATTTAATGTTGAGCTGGAACCTTTTCAAAATTACTTGCAAACACCCAGTGCAAAAAAGCACTATGCGGATTTATCTGCGATTTATAAGGAAGGTCCGTCACGTATATATTTTATGATCTATGATCAGGATTTTCGTCGATACTTGCGAGAACAACTGGGAAACAGTAACTCCGATAACGCTCAACAATGGCGATGGCTATCAAAAGAACTGGAGGAGAAGAAAAGTAAAATTATAAGCTACGCTTATGGAGTTCGACCCGACACAATTTCAACTTGGCCGATCATTACGCACACGTTTTTACACGGCGATATATTTCACTTGTTAGGCAATATGGCGTTTTTGTTCTTGTTCGGTTTAGGCGTTGAAAGACTATTCGGTTCATTTAAATTTATACTGTTCTACTTTGCAGCAGGTATTACAGGAGCGCTGCTTTTTAGTCATTTAAACGGCAAGCCCTACATGCCTTTGGTCGGTGCTTCAGGCGCAATTTCTGGCTTAATGGGTGCGTACGCCGCCTATTATGGAACACAAAAGATTCGTTTTTTTGCCTGGTTTGGCTTTTATTTTAATCAATTTAAGTGGCCTGCATTTCTAGTTCTGGTTTTCTGGTTGATCAAAGAAGCCTTGTCTCAAGTTACCGAAACGGAAAGTAATGTCGCGTACATGGCACACTTTGGAGGCTTGCTTGCTGGAGGTTTACTGGGCTTTTTATTTAGGCCATCAAAAGCAGTAAGAAAGGAAAAACAACAAAAAAACGACATCTCCCTAGAGGTTAAACATTATAATAAGGCGCTCGATCACATTCGCAAACTGGAGTTTGAAGAAGCTCGTAATGAACTTCAGAATACACTGGAACTTGTTCCTTCGCATTTCGAAGCGCTTAAAAGCCTATACAACCTCGATAAAGTAAATCCCGCTCAGCCCAGTTATAAACAGGTGGTGAATCGCGTCTTTGCGTTCAATTTGCAAGACATCAACGCCGACGGTTTCGTTCTATTGGTGGCTAACGAAGCCATCCCAAAGCACGTTAACGTTAAAGAGTTAGACATTGAAGCTTTTTTTGGGTTGTTGCACAGACAGCTCAGGAACGATCTCGTACAAACCAGTGAACCCTTAATTAAAGAAGCTAAAAAAGTGTACGCCGAGCATGAAAAGTTACCTAAGCTCCTATTCGAGTGGAGTATTGCGCTGGCCAAGCGAAGTAAAATTCGGAGCGCATCCATAGAACTTAATTACCTGGCAAATTATTACGGTGAATCACCTCATGGTAAAGCAGCACGCGAACAGTTAAAAACCTGGAAGAAAAGTTAACCCTTGCTGACTCGTCAAAGTCGACCGCAATGGTTGTTTCGAATCGGGTGTGCGTTGAATATTTTAGAGCGATTAATCAAGCTATACAATCATCAGCCGAGCGGATACCTAAAAACCTGAATGAACTTTGCAAATCAAACATCGTTTTCACTTAAGACAAAAATTTCACATTTGTTTCACATTCTATCGTTTAATATGGACTGAAATTCATGACCTTCCTTCATCCATGTTAAAAAAAATCATTATTACACTAATATCAATCCTCGTTGTATTGTTATTCATCGATGGCTGCAAAACCATAAACTCTATCCGAATGATGCAAATTAACTCCAATGCACAACCCATATTTGAAAATGAAAAAAGAATACACCTAAAATCAGTGTTCCTGGGTGAAAAGCCTTACATTTATGCAAAAGTCAATGGCGAAGAATTGCTGTTTCTTTTAGATACTGGTGCTCGTTTTCTTGTACTGATGGATTCACCAAAAGTACGAAAGCTTAACTTACAGCCAGGATTTCATTTATCGATGGGTGGCTGGGGTGACCAAGAAAAGAGCCAAGCCTATCAAGTCGATATTAAGCGCATTGATCTCGGCGGTGTGGCTTTTGACAACATGAAAGCCGCCTATATACCCATAACGACTTCTCAATATTTTCTTCGAGAAGATGAAGCCGTATTTGATGGTGTCATAGGTCACGACATGTTAAAACACTTTACCTGGGAGTTCGACCACAACCAAAACAGCATTGCGCTCTCAAGTAAACACTATATTCCCGAAGCCAATGCTAAATCGTATCCGCTCAATAGCTTTTTTAGCAAAATTAGTATTGATGGCGAGCTTGCTTTTAATAACAACCACAGCGTTAAAACGGAGTTTATTATTGACACGGGCAGCCGTCACTATTTAAAAATCAGCAGTGCCTACACAGACAACAATAACGTCAAAGTTCACTCTACTCGTGTACGCGCGGCCGACTTTGGCCTCAGTGGAATGACGGTGCACGAACGCGTTACCTTACCCTCTTTGACGCTTGGAGACATAAAGCTTAACAATGTGAAAGTCAATTTAATTCCCGGAAACGATGAAGATGAAATGTGGATCATTGGAAATGCCTTATTGAATCAGTTTAAAACCGTTATCGATTATCAAAAGAGCGCTTTCTATTTAATCCCTCAAAAACCATTTCATACAGACTACAACTTACTGGGACTGGAACTTCGAAAAATTCAAAGCGGTGAATTTGTCGTACGATATGTTTTCCCAGATCTTCCGGCGAGCCACGTAAATATACAGGTAGGCGACTTGATTACTTCTATTAATAATAAACCAGCAGACACACTGACTTTAGCTCATTACAACGACTTATCCTCTACTTTGGGAAGTCATCGAGTTTGTATTCAACGCGATCTGAAATGCTTTACTCTCAAAGCAGAGCATATTATCGGTTATTCTAATCTTTGATGTTTTGTCGAGCTCAGCAACAGCATGATACGCCATACAACGGTAAGTTACGGCTATAAACAACTCTACCTAGCAGGCCTTCATCGCTTCTCTTTTTCATCTTCATCCTTTTTTTGCCGAGCGAAGCCAAGCGCCACAATTGCGATAAGAACGACAATTGCGATCACACCAATAACGTAACTGTTCATATTGTCTCCCGCACAAAAACGTTCGAATAAATACTGTAATATTAGTCTATTTTAAGGTGGGGAATAAAAACAGAAAACGCTTTGCTTGATTAATTGAAACCACAAGCTTTCCCCATAAAATCAAAAAGATACAGTCTTTATGCTACGCCAATGCGTGAAAATTTGAGATATCGAACGTGTTTTCTCCATTGAGCCTAAAGTCGTCATGTTTCAGGCCGATTTAAAACTAAATGGATACTTTTTTACAGGTCGAGTCCCATGTTAAATCACCTCTCAAACCTACTTCCTTTTTCGGAACCTGGTGAACGTGGCCCATTTAATGGCATATTCAGAAATGGGAACAAACCATCGAGCCAAGCACTACCGTCAGCGAACGGTTTACAACCCAATAGGCAACCGCGAGACAGCTTTGAGGTGTTTAATAGCATTCTCGAAAAAGCCTACCAACGGCTCGCTCAAGGCCCTTTATCTAACCCTAACCAAAGCCAAGCAGTTCAGCCTCCGGTACAAGCGAGTAACTATACGATTCAGCCGGTCGAGAAAATCACTTCAGAACAAGCGGCAGCGAATATTCTGGATTTTATTCAACAACGGCTGGCAACAGACAAAGCCAACGGCGTTTCGCAAAAAGAATTGAATAACCGACTCGACCAAGCTTTGGCTGGCTTTGAAAAAGGTTTTAATGAAGCCAAAGACATTATTACAGGACTGGGACTGCTCACACCAACGCTGGAGGGCGAAATTAACGATACGTACCAAAGAGTGACCAGCGGTATTGATGAGCTCAGAGAGACTATTAATCAAACCGATCAAATCAGCAGTCGCCTGACTCAACTGGATGTAGCCGGAAGCTTTTCACAAAGCCGAAGTTTTTCATTAAATCTCACCACGCAAGACGGAGACCGCGTAACCATTGAAATCGCCAGAGATTTACAAGCCAGTCAATCCGTATCCTTTCATCAGTCGAACAACGCCAGCTCTTTGCAGGCCGGTCAGCAGTTGTCTTCGTCCGGGTCTTTTATTCTCAATGTGAGTGGCGAACTGGACGAAGACGAGTTGCAAGCCATAAACAATTTACTCTCCGACGTTGATGACATAGCGCAGGATTTTTACAGCGGAAATCTGGACCAGGCGTTTAAAGCAGCGACTGAATTAAACTTCGATTCAGATGAGCTTTCCAGGATGGATCTGCACTTGCAACAGATCACCAGTGTAAGTGCTATTGCAGCTTATCAGTCGAACAGTGATCAGCCGGTGCAAAATGCGATTACAAGCTTGGGTGATTTTCTGGGTCAGGTTAATACCTTGCTGGACAACGCCGAAAAGTTCAGCGAACCGCTTAAGCTTATTGATGATATAACTTCGGGCCTTAACTTGCTAAATGTAGAACCTAATAACCAACCGTCCGATGAGCAACACGTTGCAGCTCATCAACAAGAACAATTCAGAAACAACTTGCGCTCTTTGGTTGAATCTTTATTTAACCGTCGAGAGTCACAAGCCGAAGTTGCTTAAATCGGAAAAAGCGGTTAATAGAAGCACTCTCAAAAATTGAACGGTGTTATTGACACATGGTACAGACGTTGAAAAGAGCGGAGTTTACCTGCGATCAATAAGCACAGGAAAAACGTCAGCAACGCGGCATAAGCGGCAAAAGGCATTGTTGAGATGGCATTTAGTTAGAAACACGCTTTCGATATTGAGTCGGAGATTCCTTGTGATAACGGAGCCAGGATCGGCGAAAGCTTCGAGCCGATTGAAAGCCGCTGGCTTCGGCGACAAGTTCAACTTTCGTTTGGGTATCGGTTAGCAATTTTTCCGCGTGACTGATTTTTATTTTCTCACGATACTCTTGAATCGTGAGTTCGGTAATTCTTCGAAATTGGCGCGTTAAATTTCTTGGACTCATATGAACTTGAGAGGCCAACTCTTCAATCGAATAATTGACTTCTGGTGAATGACAAATTAAATCCTGAACCCGATGTACGCGATCATCCAAATGGTTACGACCGGAAAACCAAGGGCTCAGCTGAGGGTCATCACCACTGCGCCGAAAATAAATGACCATTTCGCGGGCAACTCGAGCAGTAAATGCAGCATCAGTATCTTGTTGCAAAAAAGCCAACATCAAATCGATACCAGAGCTGATCCCTGCGCTGGTCCAAACACAGCCGTCTTTTACAAATAAACGGTTATCAACAACAGAAGCCGAAGGTTCCAATTGCTTTAAAGAGTCCACTAAATCGTGATGTGTTGTACACATCTTATCGACCAACCAGCCAGCTTTTGCCGCTATCAACGCACCGGAACAGACGGTAGCCAAAGAAATGTTAGGCACGCGCTTTTGTTGTTTTAACCATTGAACCGTTTGTTTCCCTGTTTTTGACGTTAAAAATACACGCGTCTGGCTCACTCCAGGAATGATTAATCGACAGGCTTTTGGTAGTTTTTCAGGTAATGGTGCGACATTGTTTACCACCAAGCCACCTTGCATAGACGGCGTGGCTAATGGAGCAATGTAATGAAGTCGGTACACGTTTCGTTCACTGTTCGCGGTAAGCAATACTTGCAAAGGCCCGGCTAAATCCAGAGGTAAAAAGCCGGGTAAAATTAAAAAATAACAATCGATTAATTCAGTTTTTGAACTTTTCATGGATCTCGTCAGTCGTGGTCATATTGGCAAAACGGCCTTCTAATACCAATCGCGTTTTATCTTTTATTTCTTGTGCGTAAATGATATTGCCTTGATGATCGTGCATATCAAACGTTAGAGTGGCATCAAGAACAAAATCAATTTCAAAACCTAAGTCACTCCCGACACGTGCTGTCGTTTCGCAACATTGCTCCGTTCGAATACCACTGATCAGCAAGCGCTGAATATCATTTTGATTTAACCAATCGGCTAGCTGAGTATCGGTAAACGCATTATGAACATGTTTGGTGAAACTCACATTAAAGCAGTCGGGTAAAAATGGCATCGCTTGTATCAACCCAGAACCTTCATAAAACGGACTGCTTTTGTTATCACGCTCGGCGTGCAATATTTGCACAATAGGGACATTTTGCGTCAAGCAACTATCAATTAACTTTAGCATGGGTATTTTAAACAATTCAAATTGCTCACTTTGCCAATAGGTCGTTTCCGGAAACGAATTCTGTACATCGATGACTAACAGCGCGCTATTTTTCATAAAAATCTCCAACTCACTTTAAACATTGAATCATCAGAATACGCCAGTCTGTGTTACTAATCAGGACAGGAGAAAGACAACAATAGGACATTTTGAGCCATTAACGTTAAAGCAAACACATCACATAATTGCTCCTTAACAACAATTGAGTTAGAGTCAATGTATGCTTGCGCTCATCATCATGAACCAACTCAATTAACCTATGACTCAGATTGCAAAAACACCCAAACCACCCTACTACGCCGTAATTTTCACTTCCATTCGAACTCCCGATGAAAAAGGTTATCGCGAGATGTCCAAACGTATGGAAAAACTGGCAGAGCAACAACCCGGATTTTTAGGGATCGAGTCCGCTCGCGAAGATCTCAGTATCACGGTTTCTTATTGGTCCGATATTGAGTCCATTAAAAACTGGAAGGCGAACATCGAACATCGCGAAGCGCAGAAACAAGGTCGCAAACAATGGTACCGTTCATTCCGCGTTCGAATTTCAAAAGTTGAAAGAGAATACGGAATCTAATGCGTCGAGTAATGTTATCATTTGAGCTTAAACGGCTTGCTCCTGGTTGGATGAATGCACATCAAAATTTTCATCTTCAATATCCCATTGGCTAATGCCAATATGCACGACTCGCCAAAATTCTAGAAAAATATATCGCAATATTCTCATGTTGCACCTCGCAACTTAAACAAAAAACGAAAACGCTTATGAAATACTCGTGCCATTCATTATCAACGTCTAACTCTTTGATTTCTTGCAAGTTAAAAAGCCAATCCCACAGTTTATCGCGCACCAAAACAAACCCTCTCCTCTTTGATGCTCCTAATTAGTGTAAGCGTTAATTGTGACAACGGCTTGTAGATCGCACACCGGTTGGCCATACTGTTTTGAGATAAACAAAAACTCGCTCTGAGTAACTATCAGCCCAACTCTCGGACAACAACTCGCGGACACTCACAATGGAAGAGTGACTGCTCTGGCGATGGAGCACAATCGTTCAGGTCTGCTCCGACTTGTTGATTGCACTTTTCTTTCTGTCGCTGGCACGTTCAACTAAGCGCGTGGAATTACACCCATGGGTGCGCGCTTGGCTCGCTAAAGCCTTACAAATCAACTTTCGGCCGGAAGATCATATTATCCGCTACGCCGGCGATGAATTTATTGTTGTGGCAGAATCGGTTAAACCAGAAGACATTCAAGAACGAGTGAGTACCACTCGAACTCATCTGCAACATCACAGTGTGCGTCATCCTCGTATTCAGTTTTCGGTTGGAATATCTTATTTACCGGTTGGCGGGGAGCCCGAACAGGCTCTGCATGAAGCCGATGAGGCAATGTATGTACGAAAGAAAGCTTAAAGCGAACTCAATCTGATTACTCCTGGTGCTCAACCGAAAGTACTTCAACCTCTTCGGCACCGGAGTACTGAATGCTCTCTATATAAGCCTGCAGTCTTTCAGCGCTGTCTTCAAGAAAAGCTTCAAACCGACATCCTACCGATGATAGATGATGTGAAATACGGTTAAAGTAAACAATACCCAGTTTAATTTCTATTTCGAAAAATGGTTGAGGTAATTCGATGCGAATAAGCAAAGGAACGGTATCAATTGGATTACCGCGCGCAACGGCAGGCATGAGTAAAGGAATATGTCTATTTTCCACTTCAAACTGAATACCAGAAACGGAAATATTCATAACTCGCGCTTTACAGCGGGTTTCCTGCGCGGTGATTAATCTGGCAGGTAGGTTAACCGAGTACCGTCTTGCGGTACGTCTTTCAATTAAATGTGTCATTACTGCTTCCTGGCTTTACTTCGGCCATGTAATAACGAATAGACACTTTTCTAGATTTTGTCGCGTTATGAGATAAATTATTTTAAATATTAAACCCCAAATGAGAACAGAGCCACCAAAACAACCTGAATCATCACCACTATGAGATAATAAAAAACACTAAGAGCTTACATTAAACCAATAGCTTTACATAATTCTGCATGGCCGTTTTTAAGTCACCGCTGGCAATATTGATCCCCCAATGAATAATTTTCGCGGCTTCCTGTCGCTTATTCAGTTTTTCGGTAAGAAACTTGGCAAACACAAAGCAAGCATCGGCCAACCCTGGGTATTCAATATGTTGTTTTTTCAGGTAATTCAATAGTGCAAAAGCGGGTTTAGCGTCTTCTTTACGATTTAAAACTTTTATCAGTTGGTGAGCGACTTGCGGGTCGGTCGGTACAAAATCCGGTTTGTGCTTCAAAGTGTTAAGATAATGCATCCGCATTAAGTTTCCGGATCGTGCCTTTAGCAGCAGCCCCAGGTGTTTGTCACATAGCATGGCCATCCTATCGACCTTGCCGCTTAAACCAAATAATTTATACAAAAGCTCATACGTTTGATTATCATTTTCGTCTTGTTTAAGGGCTTCAATTAAAGTTTTTTCAGCTTCTTCGTAGCGTCCTTCTTGAATAAAAATTTCAGCCTCTGTTACACCGCTACTTTTATCTTCTTTTGTTTGAGTGTTCGTTAAATGACTGGTGTGCTTACCGTGAGCTTTAATATTTTGATGCAGTGTTTGACGGTGCACGGAAAAGTCCAATTCATAATGATATTGGTAAATCACATAACCAAACATGTGATACATGGAAAAAGAAACATACAATGAAAAAAAATGAATTAACGGAACCGAAAATTTGTACGAAATATTGCCAGCCAAAAACTCGGTACCAAACGACACCGTCAGTGAAAACATGATGATCAAGGCGAATAAGATCCAATAGCTGCCACCGACAGCTGACATGACAAAAATAATTCGAGCAGGATTTAACGCACTCCACATGCTTTTATCCATACAAAGAATCATATTGATCGCAGGATAAGCCAGCACAAAAAAAGCAGAAACGCCTATGGTTAGAATGATACTCAGTTGAGCTAATTTATAGAGACCTGCACCGACAAGCACAAACATGGCCATTAACTTTAAAAACATCCAGCCATTTTCAAGCGCCATCATTTTCTTCCAATTTGGCTTATCAAGATTGCCATAGGCCGTATATTCCATCACCGCAAAAAATACTTTAGTAACGAAGGCCATCCAGGCAATAAGAATGGGAATAGCCATTAAACTCAATCGTCCAGGCTGCGAATAATAGGTTAATAAAATTGCACTGAGCGATGCGATAACCAGCAGCGGCAACGCCATAGGATAAATAAAGAAGTGTCCGATTTTAAGCCAAAATGGAGTGATGTTTTCGCTGATCCCCATGGGCTCGAGATAGCCCCGGCACAGAGTACAACGCGGTGTAACACTGGTATTGTCTTCGGGAACACAGTCCATACAAAACGCAACATCGCAACGATGACAATACCAGGAAGCATTAACTTCGGGATGGTATTTACACTCCATGGAAAGATCCTATTGAAAAGTTACCAAATTTTAAGAGATGTATAGCGCTTTACATCAATGAGGCCCAAAATCTACAATCGCTAAAGATCACTGTTAGCCAACGCAGTTAAGGCATCGCCGGTCACTCTCTGTACGGTCCAACCCTCCATGCCTTGCGCCCCCATTGCACGATAAAAGTCGATAGCTGGAGTATTCCAGTCTAGCACCGACCACTCAAAGCGACCACAATCCTGTTCAAGCGCAACTTTGGCTAAATGAATGAGTAGCGCTTTACCCAATTTTTTACCTCGATACTCTGGCAAAACAAATAGGTCTTCCAGATATATCCCAGGCTTAGCCAGAAATGTTGAGTAGTTGTAAAAATAAAGCGCAAATCCGGCCGGTTGTCCTTCGTATTCGGCAATGACTACATGAGCGATAGGCTGCTCACCAAACAGGGTTTCTTCCAGCTTTTCGTGAGTTGCTACGACTTCGTGACTCAGTTTTTCATAATCCGCCAGGGCCTGAATAAAGCTCAAAATGACTGGCACATCATTGGGCGCTGCTTTTCTAATATTGATGGACATTGTTCTTGACTCCTAAATCGTCAAAAATGTTGCATTCGAAATAATTCTTTTTGATTCCTCGCTTCAGTACCTCGCCCCCTTTAATTCAAGGCGCGTTGCACTCTTTCAAAAGTTTCACACATAGGAACAGACGGACGTTGTGTTCGCGACGCTAAAACTATCGCAATCGTCGCTAAAATAACACCGGGTATCATTTCATAAGTCTCGGCCATCATTCCACCAACCTCTTTTTTGAACGTCACCCACAAAATTACGGTTAATGCACCAGTGATCATACCGGCTAACGCACCATTTCGTGTCATACCCTTCCAGGTTAAACTGAGTAAAATAACCGGACCGAATGCTGAACCAAATCCCGCCCAAGCATTACTCACTAAACTCAATACTTTTGAGTCTTTATCTGTGGCGATTAAAGTCGCGATCATTGCGATAACTAACACGGCAACTCTGCCTACCCACACCAGTTCCGAGTCACTCGCATGTTTGCGCAAAAATACACGATAAAAATCTTCAGTCACTGCGCTGGAGCTTACTAGCAGTTGCGAATCAATCGTACTCATTACGGCAGCGAGAATGGCAGCCAACAAAAATCCAGCTACCCACGGATTAAACAATACTTGAGTCGCAAGAATAAAAACCTTCTCACTGTCTTCAGTCAATAACGATTGATATTCGCTTCCATGAAAATAACCGATTGCAAAATAACCCACGAGCAGGGCTCCCATCATACTGACAATCATCCAACTCATAGCAATGCGACGTGCTTGATGCACATGCTGAACGGATCTCGCCGCCATGAAACGAGCAAGTAAATGCGGTTGTCCGTAATAACCAAGTCCCCAAGCCATCAACGAAAAGAAACTGATAGAAAGCAAATAATCAGAAGCCGATTGACCATTAAACCAGTCCGATTTTGAACCATCGACGGTTGCAATGGTTGTTTGTGCATCGGATAACCCCCCTACTTCATAAACCATCACAAGCGGTGCAATTACGAGAGCGGTTACCATTAATAACCCTTGTACAACATCAGTCCAACTTACCGCTAAAAATCCACCGATAAACGTATAGCTTACAATCACCAAAGCGCCGACCACGAGTGCAATGTGATAATCCATTGCGAATGAGGCTTCAAATAGTTTTGCACCAGCGGTTAATCCAGAAGCCACGTATACAGTAAAAAAGACAAGGATCACCATCGCCGAAATAACACGCAGCATATTTGAATTATCTTCAAAACGTCCGCTTAAATAATCCGGTAATGTGATCGCATTATCAACCGCTTCGGTATAAACACGTAACCTGGGCGCGGTAATTCGCCAATTAAAATAAGCACCAATGGCAAGCCCCAGCGCGATCCACATTTCACTTAAACCACTGGCATAAATGGCGCCGGGTAATCCTAACAGCAGCCAGCCACTCATATCGGATGCACTGGCGCTTAATGCCGTAACCAAACTACCGAGTTTTCGCCCACCTAAAATATAATCGGAAAGGTTTCGCGTTTGAAAATAGGCCCAAACCCCAATTCCCATCATCAGTGCGAGATAAAAAATAAACGTTGATAATGTCGCTGTAGACATGTTGTGCCCCAAATGATTTGTTAGTGTTATTGCTTGGTATTAGACGTTGTTATTTCTTTGTTAAACGCTTTTGAATCTTCTTATTGCTTCTAAAGAAAGTTTCTACAAGCGAACACGGATACATCCGATGCGTTCAAGCATACGCTTTCGTTAGAGCGACTATACATTGCATGCCGCAACTTAACCGCTTTAATTATTTTCAATCAGTCCGCAAAATAATCCGCTAAAAACTGTTCAAACGTGCGTGTATCACTTTGCTCTATTTCTTTCTGTGCAGCAAGTGAACGCTGCGCTTCTTCCTCAAACTGAGATTGAATATCGGCAGGTAGCGGCTCCGACATTAGTTGCTTCGCATAATTTTTTGAAAGCTCAAAAGCAAATGGGAAAAAGCCATCTTTTCGTTTTTCTATTATATGAACGACCTGACCAGACAGCGTTTGTTCCGCTTGTTCAATTTGAGTACTGAGCAAACTTAATACTTGGCTGAACTGCTCAACCTGATACGCTTTATCAAGAAGCGTGGCTGAAAATGAAAACTCAGAAAATAATTGCTTCGCCACTTCCGTAAGCGAAACTTGTTTATTATTTTTCCAAAGGTACAGTTCCGGATCACGTCCACCTTTTACGACACGTGAAAAATTCTTGGTATTTTCGGCTTCTTCCCGTTCTGTGATGGGTGGTGAGTCGGTTATCAAACAATGCAATAAGAACACATCCAAAAAATCCATTTGTTGCTGTGAAATACCGACAGGGCTGAAAGGATTAATATCTAATACACGAACTTCAATATATTCCACGCCTCGATTACGCAGTGCTTTAGATGGTCTTTCACCCGACTGAGTAGTACGCTTAGGCCGAATGTTGCTATAAAACTCATTCTCAATTTGCAATACATTGTCGTTAAGTTGCCGATAGTTGCCGTCAACCTTTACCCCGATGGACTGATAATAAGGATCTTCTGTACGAATGGCGTGTTCCAAATCAGCAATGTATTGCGGCAAAGAGTTGGTACAGACTTTTAAACGTGACTGCACATTATTATGATAACCTAAATCACTCATTCGCAGTGACGTGGCAAATTTTCCATAACGTGTTCCCGGAATTAATTGCTCCAAACGAGTCGGTCGCCCCTTAATAAAACTCTCACATAATGCAGGAGATGCCCCAAATAAAAAGGGAATGATCCAACAATTGCGTAAAAAGTTTCGGATCATTCCCATATAGCGTTCAGACTTAAAATCTTGTAGCGTTTGTTTTGAATCAGTCAGTTGATGTAACGCTTGCCAAAGCTCATCAGGCAACGAAAAGTTATAGTGAACACCAGCAATGGTTTGCATAAAACGACCGTATCGATGGCCAAGGCCTTCTCGATAAACACTTTTCATACGACCACTGTTAGATGTCCCGTAATAAGCAATCGGAATGTCTTTTTCCTCACCCATGACACAAGGCATACTGGTTGCCCACAACAGTTCATTGCCCAAATGTTGATAAACAAATTGATGGATGTAATGCAACCACTTTAATGGTTGCCCTAACTCGGTGCTAGGCGGGGTTATAAACTCTAACAGTGCTTCAGAATAATCAGTAGTGATGTATCGATGGGTAAGCGTTGAGCCTAACGCTTTAGGATGAGGTGTTTGTGCAATCAGCCCCGCGGGAGAGATGCGCAAGCTTTCTTTTTCCAAACCACGACGAATGCCATTGAGTAAAGCAGTTGCTTGTTGTTGCCAGAAATCCTTTTCTGCAGATGATGAAAATTTAATCGACATTAACGCTTAAGCCACAAGTTTCAATGGGCTTAACTATGCCATACTGCCCCTGCGGTTACCAGTACTCGAAGCCGCAATTCACTCGCTCAACCGCGCTTCTGCAACAATGTAAATACGCTCTTACTTCAAGGCATTCTCTTACTTTTTTTGTTTAAAAGCACTAAAAACCGTATCGAACCGTTCCTCGACCAACTTTCGGGTTTCCGGCGCAATCAATGCAATAGACGATGCCTTTAAATAAAGCGCCTTAACTTGCTTTTGTTGCTCTGGTTTACTGATGCTTTGTCCTATCGTATCAGCCAGTAAACTTAATTGCTTTTCCATACGCTGCGCTTTATAAGCTTGCGGAGACTCAACCTGCGCTATGATCTCAGCTTGCAAAATTAAGTCCAATAAAGTGTCTTCATTTTCAGGCGCTTTCACAGAGCCCAATTTTAACGAATTCAACCGTGCGGCTAAAACTTGTGTAAGATTATCATCAACGCTTTCATCCAACTGACTTAACTTGGACTCTAACTCGGAGACATCGGCTTGGGTTCCAGCCAAAATGTGTGTTTCGCAAGCGTTAATATCATGAATAAACTCTTTAAAGATTTCCCATTGCAAAGCTTTAGCTCGCTCACCAATACCATCAAATTGATGTTGATATTGTCGACATGCATTATCGAATTGCTGCAGTAATTGACGTTTTTGTTTTTCTGGTAGCGCTTCATCGCCCTGCCAGCTTTGCTTGAGTTGCTCAAAAGAATCGTAACTGTGTTTCAGCTCATCGTCGTCAAGCTTCGCCAATTGCGCAACTTGCTCGGTAAGCGACTTCAATCGATTTACATTATCGTGGAGCTGTTGCTTTTGGGCTTTATACGCAGCATCTCGACGAGCAAAAACGTCATCCATAATCGCCCTAAAGTCGGACCAAGTTTGACGATCAGCTTTAAAAAAAGTAATGCCACACTCTTTCCATTGTTGTTGCAAACGCTTCGCTTGCTCAACGGCTTGTTCTAAGTCGTCAAGTTTTTGGAGCTTTTTCGCTCGTTCAATTAATACTTCACGCGCTTCCAAGTTTTCTTGTTTATGCTGCTTTAATTTATTCTGAAAAACACGTTTTGCTTCATGAAAGCGCTGGCTCAACACTTTTTTCTCTTCTTGTGGAACAGGTTGAAATTCACGCCATTGTTTTTCAATGTCTTTCATCCAACCATCCAGTATTTTCCAATTAGGATTGCTCCAATCGGTAGTGGAGTACTTATCTTCCAGTTGCTGACAAAAAGCCATTGCCTTTTGTAAGTTATCCGCTTTAATTGCATCCTGTTGACGGTAGTACTCTAAACAGGGCTGGTAAGCTTCATCTGCGGCTTGTTTAAATTCATTCCAATAAGCTTGATCGACTTCCGTATCCGATGCGGTTAACTCCTGCCACTGGTGTTGCAACGCTCGCACTTTTTTTGCTCGTTCAGTGGCCGACATGGATTGTTTAGCCAGTTGCCTCATTTGTTCGCACAGGTCTTGCTTTTTAGGTTCTGTTGCAAACTTGTGCCAATCTCTCAGCTCTTGTAAGTCGTCCACAACTTTTTCCAGGGCGCGGTCTGCACGATGTTGGAAGCTTTCATCGAGCATTGAGTATTGATGTTGAATGTAGTTATAAAGTTTATTTGCGGCAATTAAGTTTTTTTGTTTTATTTGTCGTGAAAGTTCGCGAACTTTATTTTGCAAATAACTCAGCTTTGATTTTTGTTTTTGTAATAGTGATTGATAGTGTTTTTCAACCGATTGGTATTGCTCTTGCCACTGTTGTAACGCTTGTGGAATTTGTAAGTCGTTTAGCCAATGCAAAGTGCGAGATAATTTCCGCCAGCGATTGAGCCACTCTTTATAACCTGAAAACCCTTCAATCGGTAATTGAGCTATCAGTTCTTCAAATTGGGGTTTGTTTTGTTCGAATCGGTTCCAATGGTCAAAATAGTTTTCCAGCGTTTGTTTACGTCCTTGATATTGCCCACTCAACTCAGCATCGACTTTAAATTCTTCCGCCAACTGCTGCCAGTTTTTATCGAGAATTGACAAGGCATCTTTAATAGACTGCACCGAATCAAGACTTTCCGTTTTAAGTTCGTTGATCAAATGTTCGAGTTGCTCACACAACTGCTTTTGTTTCGTCAGTGCGGCTTGTTGTTGCATTTGCGTCAGCATTTGCTGGCGATTAGCTTCCAAAATGGCCTGACAAGCGGACAACGCTTCTTGGTAAGCCGAGTGCTTTTCGGTCAGCCACTGGGAGTCGAGTTGACTCCATTTCTTTTCCAAAGAAATCATTTTGCCTTCCAACTGATTGTCCCAAGGCAACTTCGCTAATCGCGATAAGGCAACGATCACCTGATCCGCAGTTTCTTTTGTCTCCGTTTGCAGTTTTTGTTCCTGCCTAATTTCGGTTAATTTTTGGCGAATGACTTGTACTACTTGCTTATGCGTTGCCGATTTTTGCAGTTCCTGCAACTGTTCAATGTCACTAACGCACTCGACAGCTTCAAGTTTGAGTTCAAAACTTTTGGCTCGATTAACCAGCTGTACCCAGTCGATGGTGTCTTTTATGCTGTTTAACAGTGCGCGCGATAAGTCTAAATTGGGGCAACCAGCAATCACATCGATGATATTAAAAGCAGGCCATTGACTTCGTTGTTTTTCAAACTCTCCGGTTAACCGTTCAACCGTTATGTGTTGATGTTGTAATAGCTGGTCAGCGATCAAAACCCAGTCTGAAGGATGAGAAGTATCCGCTAATAACTGAATCAATGCGGTTCTATCGTTGATTTTTTCCAGTGCCAACTGTCGCAGCTCTGGTAATGCTTCGGTTTCAACAATGGTCACTAATGTTTGCAATTGCTGCGCGGGATCCAACCCTTCAATTGCGACCTTGCGTTGAGATTTATCCTTATGCTGCCATTTGGGCTTGAACAGTTTTGAAAGCATGGTAATCGAAGTTAGAGTTTAAAGAGGAAGCGATTATATACCCGAAGCGTCTGAGTTTTAAGTTTTATAAACACCCGCCTTTTCGTCCTTGACCGCGTTACTCCTCCTGACTGGGATCAGCCATGCAACTTCGTCGCGCCTTGTCAGAAACGAAAATTCAGGCAGTTCTTACACCTGAATCTCAGGTGCGACGGGTATTGCAACCGCGCTTCATCAGACACACCTCGAGCGAAAACTATTTTTTCGGTTGAATGTGCAAACTCGGAATATGCACCCAATGGTTAAAAAGCGCGGAATGTTTTTCAAACCGAAAGCCGTTAGCTTGTCGTTCTATAAGCGAAAAAGCCAGCAATTTGCTGACTTTTTAATTTGAGACTTCTTTATCTCGTTACCCAACCCAAACACGGGCATTACGGAACATACGAACCCACGGACCGTCTTCGCCCCACTCATCGGGCACCCAGGAATTTTGCACGCTGCGCTGTACACGTTCCGGATGGGGCATCATGATCGTTACTCGACCATCGTCATTGGTAAGTGCCGTGATTCCAAACGGTGAACCATTCGGATTTGCTGGATAGTGATCGGTTTCATGACCATAGTTGTCGATAAAACGTGCCACAACCAAACCGGAAGTATTGGTTTTATTCGCCTGGTCATTCGTTTTGAACTCCGCACGCCCTTCGCCATGAGACACCGCGATCGGAATATGCGATCCTTCCATACCCTGCATAAAGATCGAGGGGGATTTTTCCACTTTCACCATCGCGAAACGCGCCTCAAACTGCTCCGACTTATTGCGCACAAAATGCGGCCAATGATCGGCTCCAGGGATCAATTCTTTCAGATTAGAAAGCATCTGACACCCATTACAAATCCCCAGAGTGAAAGTATCTTCGCGCTTAAAGAAGCTTTCAAACTGCTCGCGAGCCACCGCATTAAATAAAATGGATTTGGCCCAACCTTCACCAGCGCCAAGAACGTCGCCGTATGAAAAGCCACCACAAGCAACCAAGCCTTTAAACGAGTCGAGCGTCACGCGGCCAGTTAAAATATCGCTCATGTGAACGTCAATGGCCGTAAAGCCTGCTTTAATAAACGCCGCAGCCATTTCCAAATGGCTGTTGACTCCCTGCTCTCTCAAAATGGCCACTTTGGGCTTATTTTGTTGAGCCAAACCAGCCGTAATATCGTCGTTAATATCGAAAGAAAGTTTCGGTTGCAACCCAGGGTTATGAATATCTAATCTAGCCTGATGCTCCTGCTCAGCACATTCCGGATTATCACGCAGCTTTTGCATTTGGTAAGTGGTAGCCGACCAAATAGCGCGAAGATCGTTGAGCTCTCGATTTAACCAGGTGTTGCCATTGTGTTGGATGTTGATTTGCTTATTATCAGTAATACTGCCAATGGAATGCACTTGATCAGTCAGACCATTATCAGAAAAAACCCGCTCTACCTGTTTCAAATTATTGGAATCAATTTGAATCACAGCTCCAAGCTCTTCGTTAAACAACACACCAAATGCATCATCATTTAAAGAAGATAAGTCAATGTTCAAACCACAATGACCAGCAAATGCCATTTCAATCAGCGTTGTAGCCAAGCCACCGTCACTCCGATCGTGATAAGCGTGAATCATTCCCGCTTCATTTAACGACTGAATCGCATCGAAGAAGCCTTTTAATTGTTCTGCACTGTCCACATCGGCGGTTTCATCACCCAATTGATTGAAAACTTGCGCTAACGCCGTTGCGCCTAAGCGGTTTTTACCGCCGCCCAAATCAATTAATAGCAGCTGCGTATCACCTTTATCGGTACGTAATTGCGGTGTTAAACTTTTGCGAATATCTTGCACCGGTGCGAACGCCGTTATGATTAACGACATGGGTGCGGTCACTGATTTTTGCTCGTCCCCTTCTTGCCATAAAGTACGCATTGACATGGAGTCCTTACCGACCGGAATGGTAATGCCTAATTGGGGACACAATTCCATACCCACCGCTTTCACTGCTTCATAGAGCCCGGCATCCTCGCCTTCAAAACCCGCAGCGCACATCCAATTCGCCGATAATCGAACGTTAGACAGTTGAGCAATTCGCGCAGCCGCAATATTGGTGACTGCCTCACCCACCGCCATACGCGCCGACGCACCGTAATTTAACAAAGCGGCCGGCGTGCGTTCACCCATCGCCATGGCTTCACCAGTGTAAGCTTGTAAGGTAGAAGCGGTTATCGCGCAGTCGGCAACTGGAATTTGCCAAGGACCAACCATTTGATCGCGACTGACCAATCCACCGACCGTTCGGTCACCAATGGTAATCAGAAAGGTTTTATCCGCTACTGCCGGAAGCGCCAATACACGATTCAATGCTTCATTGACATCGGCATTGATCGATAATGGATTTTTGGTTGTTTTTGCCGACGTCACTTCTCGATGCATTTTCGGTGGCTTGCCAAAAAGGACATCCATGGGCAGATCGATAGGTTGATTATCAAAGTGTTCGTCATTTAATGACAGGTGCAACGCTTCGGTTGCTTCGCCAACAATCGCAAAGGGACAACGCTCGCGTTCACAAATAGCCGTAAAACGCTCGACATTTTCCGGAGCGACAGCCAGTACATATCTTTCTTGTGCTTCATTACACCATATTTCTACCGGACTCATGCCGGGCTCATCGTTCGGTACACGGCGTAACTCGAACTTTCCGCCGCGTTCACCATCGTGAACCAGCTCGGGGATTGCATTGGACAGGCCACCGGCACCAACATCGTGAATAAACTCAATGGGGTTGTGATCCATGGACCAACAAGTATCGATGACTTCCTGACAGCGACGCTCAATTTCTGGGTTGTCGCGTTGTACGGATGCAAAGTCCAAATCTTCCAGGCTGGATCCCGAGGCCATTGAAGACGCCGCACCACCGCCTAACCCAATGAGCATCGCGGGTCCACCCAAGACAACCACTTTATAGCCCGGTTTAATTTCGTTCTTCTCAACGTGTTGCGCGCGAATATTCCCCATCCCGCCAGCGATCATTATCGGTTTGTGGTACCCGCGAACTTCCTTGCCGTAACTGAATTCATGCGCTTGCTCATAGGTTCGGAAATAACCGCACACATTGGGTCGGCCAAACTCATTATTAAATGCGGCACCACCCAATGGCCCTTCAATCATAATGTCTAACGCAGACACAATTCGATCGGGTTTGCCGTAATCAACTTCCCAAGGTTGCTCAAACCCTGGGATGTTTAAATTCGATACCGTAAAACCAGTAAGGCCAACCTTCGGCTTGCCACCAATGCCGGTCGCCCCTTCATCACGGATTTCTCCACCTGAACCGGTAGCAGCACCCGGATAGGGTGAAATCGCTGTTGGATGGTTGTGAGTCTCCACTTTCATCAAAATATGGACGGGTTCTAAATGGTACTCGTATTCGTGGGTGTCAGCATCGGGCCACAACCTAGGTTGCTCGAATCCTTCAATGACGGCAGCATTATCACGATACGCAGACAACACGCCTTCGTGACCAACTTCGTAGGTGTTTTTTATCATCTTGAACAACGACAAGTCTTGCTCTTTACCGTCGATGGTCCAAGACGCATTGAAAATCTTGTGGCGACAATGCTCTGAATTGGCTTGAGCAAACATCATCAGCTCAACATCGCTCGGATTTCGCTGCAGTTCGTTAAAGCGCTCTACCAGGTAGTCAATTTCATCGTCCGCCAACGCCAACCCTAAATCACCATTCGCCTTTACTAATGCCTCGCGTCCACCTTTCAGAATATCAACACGCATAAAAGGCTTAGGAGTCTCCGCTTTAAACAAGACTTCGGCCGCGTCAAAGCCGGAAAGTACTGCTTCAACCATACGATCGTGAATAAATGTTCTGGCTTTTTGCAATTCGTCTTCAGAAAGCGGCTCTTCTTTCTCATTCACCAGATAAAAAGCAATGCCACGCTCAAGTCGCTTTACTTTCGTTAATCCGCAATTGTGAGCGATATCGGATGCTTTCGATGACCAAGGAGAGATTGTCCCCGGCCTAGGAACAACCACTTGCAAGGAGCCTTGAGGCTCATGTGCCGGAATTGCGGGCCCATAGGTCAAAAGACGCTCCAATACAGCCATTTCATCATCCGACAAGCTTCCGTCGACATCGGCAAAGTGTACGAACTCGGCGTATATTTCTTTTAGTTTGAGGCCATTGCTGTGGCAATTGGAAAGGAATTTGGCTAAACGGAATTCAGAAAAAGCGGGGGCACCACGCAGGATCAGCATGTGATTCACTCTCGTTCGCAGTCGGGGATAAAATGAGCGCCAATTCTACTCGAAAAGCTCCGACTTGATAAGAGCCAGTTGACTGTTTGGCACTCATTCGTTGGGGTCAATACGTCCAATGATAAGCTTAATAGTTGAATGAAAGATTGTCGCTCTCACTGGCTTTTAATAACTAAATGGTATTAATCATGTACTCACAAGCACATATTTTGATAAAAATACCGAATGACTGAGTCTTAAATTCGGTTTTAAACCAGCCAAATCAACCTCCTCGTACCTCGTTTCCAGCTCCTATATTTCCCGGAATTCAGCCTAAATTCAGACAAGCAAGGTTAATTTTTACACACGAAAAACTTGCGATTACCGCTTTGAGCGCCGATAATTTAGCTAACGCAGGGACCATAATCTCACTCAAGGATTCCGAAAGTATGCATCATAGTTGGACGCAATTAACGAAGTTTGGTGACAGTTTGCGACAAATACCTACATATTTACTCACATTTTTACTGGCGCTTCCCCTAGGCATATTGCTAACGGGTTGTCAGGAACCTCAATTAAGCAAACTCGAGAAAGTAAAGCGATCGGGTATGTTGCGCATTGTAACTCGCAATAGTCCTACGACTTATTACGTTCAGAAAGATGGTCCAGCTGGCCTTGAATATGAGTTAGCGACCGCATTTGCAGACTATCTTGGCGTAACGCCGGTTTTTGAGACCGAGGACAGTATCGGTCAGATTTTTAAAGCGCTCGACGATGGCATGGTCGATATGGCTGCAGCAGGGCTTTCAGCAACGGACGATCGAAAACAAAAGTATCTTTTTGGCCCACCCTACCAAGAAATTTCCGCCAAACTGGTTTTCAAACAAGGCAAAGCCTGGCCACGTCATTTCGGTCAATTGCAAGGTGACTTACGCGTGGTTGCGAACTCGAGTCACTCTTCCATGCTTTTGGATGTAAAAAGCCAATTTCCACAATTAAGCTGGCGAGAAACCGACGAACACACCAGTGAAGAACTTTTGGACATGGTGCTTGATGAAACCATCGACTACACCATTACCGACTCGGTCGAACTGGATCTAAACCGTCGCTTTAAAACCGAACTCGCTATCGCTTTTACGGTTGGTGAACCTCAACACTTAGCCTGGGCCTTACCTAAAGATGGGGACTATTCCTTATTTAGCGAAATGGTCACTTTTTTCGGGCAACAGCAACAAAGTGGAAAAATTGCCCAACTGATCGACCAATACTACGGTCACGTTGATGAATTTGATTATGTCGGTGCCCGAACGTTTATGAAAGCGGCGCAATCCGAACTGGAAAAGTATCAACCCTTGTTTGAATCCGCAGCAGGAGAAGAGCTCGACTGGCGATTACTGGCAGCAATGGGGTATCAGGAGTCCCACTGGAACCCAAAAGCAAAGTCTCATACCGGTGTGCGCGGCTTAATGATGTTGACGTTAAATACCGCCAAGCAACTTGGCATCAAAAGCCGACTTGATCCAAAGCAAAGTATTGAAGGAGGCGCTGAGTACTTCAAAAAAATGCGTGCTCGACTACCAGACCGCATTACAGAACCCGATCGTACCTGGCTGGCGTTGGCCGCCTATAACATTGGTTACGGTCATCTTGAAGACGCACGTATTATTACCGAACGACAAGGCGGAGATCCGGATAAATGGGTCGATGTAAAAGAAAGGCTACCCTTGCTTAAGCAGAAAAAACATTATAAACAAACCCGATACGGTTACGCACGTGGTGATGAGCCCGTTGAGTATGTAACAAACATCCGACGCTATTACGATGTATTGGTGTGGCTGGATGAAGATCAGCCCAGCAACATCGAAATTCTCGATGCTGGAGAAATGGTTGCGGACAATCGTCCCAATAAATCGCAAATTCAAGAGAACAGCGACGGTAACATTTTAGAGCCGGTACAGACAGAGAGCGCCGTTGAGTAGTCAAACCGACAAGTTATAAAATAATATTGAAGAGCGATTCGTCGCTCTTTTTTATTTTCATCCATAAAGGTTTACAATGCATCACCGAATCATTTTAGTGATGCATACAAAATGGGAAACCGACTTTCTAAACTTGTAACCAAAACCGGCGATGACGGCACTACTGGCATCAGCCAAAATAAGCGTGTTGCCAAAGACTCCGCGCGTATTGAAGCGATAGGGACAGTTGACGAACTCAACTCCACTATTGGCATGGTAATCGCTCATCCTATTGACCTAACCATTGCCGAAAAACTCGAAGCCATTCAGCATATTTTATTTAATCTCGGCGGCGAATTGGCAATGCCAGAATATCAATTGGTTAAAGAAGAAGATTTAACCAAGCTGGAAGCTTGGGTAGAAGAACTGAACGATACACTTCCACCGTTAAAAGAATTTATTTTACCGAAAGGCGACATGGCTACGGCTTGCTGTCACCTTGCTCGTACGGTCTGTCGTCGGGCAGAACGTCGTGTGGTGACTTTGGCTTCGGAAGAAACGATCAATTTATTAGGCCAGAAGTATTTGAATCGCTTGTCTGATTTTCTGTTTGTGTGTTGCCGGATTTTGGGGCGTGCTTCTAATTCTCAGGAGACTTTGTGGAAGTCCCATAGGACTGACGATTTAGATTAGTTTTTGTTTTTTGGTTTCGCACCGCTATGCTGTGTGCGAAACCAAAACAATAAAAATCAAACCCAATTCTCACCCACTCCAAAAGCAACAATCTGACTCAGCTGCTGTAAGGGAAGCCCCGACTCATCCTGCCACTGATTAAAACATGATTGAATTTTCTCCAAAGACTTTTTACTCGTTAACCCACCATCAATCAGTTTATGATTTCTAAAGTAAGCTTCCACATCTCGAGTGAGCAAAAAAGTATCTTTCCCAATACTGCGTAAACTATAAGGTCCGGTATTGCCACCCAACCGATCACCGCGTCGTTTCAATTCTAACCACAAACCAACAATATTATTACTGGGCCAATGTGCAATCCACTTGGCACAACTCCCTTGAGACTTTGCAATTTCATCGATCATCAATGCATTATTTTGAATGCTTTTAACTTTTCGTAAGTTTCGAATAATACGTTTATCACTCGCTTTACGCTCCAACATATCGGGCGGTATCATTAATATTTTTTCAATATCAAAATTAAAAAATACTTCTTCAAATGAAGGCCATTTGTTTTCCACGACTCGCCAAACAAAACCGGACTGAAAAACTTTTTTGGTAAATTCAGCGAGTATTTCACTATCTGCGATTTTTTCCAGCTTTTTTACAGGCAAAGGTTGCCCAAGTAATTGCTGTAACGATTGCTCACTGCCTTTTCGATTTACCGCTCGTTGATACAAGCTTTCGAAAGATTCAAGTTTCAGAGTCATACATTTAGAGTGCTGTTTGAAGTGTGAGTATTGTAACCAATAGAAAACAATAGACAATAAAAAAGCCTGCAAAGCAGGCTTTTTGGGAGGTGTATCTTTTTACAGCAATTTGAAACTTAAAACATCATTAGGACTTGAACAGTGCTTCCAGCGACAGTCCCTGCTTTTCCAAAATGTGTCTCAGTCGGCGAAGTGCTTCAACTTGAATTTGACGTACACGTTCGCGAGTTAAACCGATTTCAACGCCTACTTCTTCCAACGTTGAAGGTTCGTAATTCAACAAACCAAAACGACGCGCAAT
Organism: Pleionea sp. WD8-19; assembly: GCF_055326765.1. Classification (NCBI taxonomy): domain Bacteria; kingdom Pseudomonadati; phylum Pseudomonadota; class Gammaproteobacteria; order Oceanospirillales; family Pleioneaceae; genus Pleionea; species Pleionea sp. WD8-19. The sequence goes on from NZ_JBUZOU010000011.1 coordinate 117,702, forward strand.
AACTTCTCGTTGTTTTTCACCTAACTCACCTAACCAATGCTCAATATTCAATTTAAGATCATCGTCCTGCAATTGTTCTGCAGGTCCCATATCGCGTTCATCAGCAATGGTTTCTAATAACGACTTTTCGGAATCCGACATAAATGGTGTATCGACGGATGCAATACGTTCATTTAATCCTAGTAGTCTTGAAACATCTTCGACCGGTTTATCCAGCTTCTCGGCAATTTCTTCAGCGGTTGGCTCATGATCGAGAGATTGGGCCAATTCGCGTGATGCACGTAAGTAAACATTCAATTCTTTTACCACATGAATGGGTAACCGGATGGTGCGCGTTTGATTCATAATCGCGCGTTCTATCGTTTGCCTGATCCACCAAGTAGCATAGGTAGAAAAGCGAAAACCACGTTCAGGATCGAATTTTTCTACGGCACGAATCAACCCTAAATTGCCTTCTTCAATGAGATCCAATAATGCTAATCCACGGTTGGTATAACGACGGGCAATTTTCACCACCAAACGCAAATTACTTTCGATCATTTTGGCACGAGATTTATCACAACCACGTTGTGCTTTTCGGGCGTAGAAAACTTCTTCTTCTGCGGTTAACAAAGCGTTGATACCAATCTCACCTAAGTATAACTGAGTGGCATCTAGGGATTTTTCATGGACCTTATGGTATTCAGCGTATTCTTCAGACAAAGAATCAGACAGCGATTCGTTTTCTGAGGCTTCTACAACATCGCTCTCGTACAGCTTTTCTTGTTGTTTGCTCATAACTCACCTCTCCACTAAAATACACGGCATTTTGCCGTTTAATTTACCGGGCCGGTTGCTTCAGTTCCATTCGGCAAACCCACTCGGAACAAACTGTATTTCTTTTATAGTTTTGGTAAGTACATTATTGGGTCAACAGGCTTACCACGGTAACGAATTTCAAAATGTAATTTATTTTGGTCCGTACCACTGTTTCCTATATCGGCAATAACTTGCCCAGCTTTAACAATTTCGTTTTCCTGGACATGAATTCGACTGTTGTGAGCGTATGCACTTAAAAAGTCATCATTATGTTTAACGATGATTAAGTTGCCATAACCTTTCAGTGCATTTCCGCGATAAACGACACGACCTGATGCGGCAGCTCTCACTGGCTGTCCAAGGTTACCGGATATATCCAGCCCTTTGTTGCCATGCAGTTCTCGCGAAAACTTAGCGATAATGGGCCCCTTCACAGGCCAATACCACTGGCTAATTTCGGTTGCTGTTGATTGACCTTTAACCGATTTTGTAGGCACTTGTCGAGTACTTTTTAATCTTTCTCGACTGTTTTTTATTCTTTTTACTGTTTCTGTATCCTTTTGGCGAGAGTAACTGCTTACCTGTTGTTGACCATTACCAGACGATTTATCACTCGTATTCACTTGTATAGGCAAGCCCAAAGCCTCACGAACAGCGACCTGTAGTTTAGCGCCGTCAAAGTCTTCTGCTTGATAGGGAATTTGATGCGACGCAAAACGCAGCTTTTGTCCGGGATAAATTCGATAATCATTTTCAATTGCATTAATTTCAGCCAATTGACGATAATCGACTCCAAATCGCCAGGCAATCGAGTAAAGCGTGTCGCCAAGCACAACTTCATAAAAGGAGGGTAATTCAGAATGTGGAGAGTCCGATAATGCATCCGACGCGTTGGCTGGATGAGAAGATAAGTTGACCACCGGTGCCGGAATAGAGTGACTGCAACCCAGCAAATAACCTACCACGAGAGCGATCATAGCCAGCTTGCTTGTCTGTTGGATGTTACCGGTCACTGAACAACACCTGATTGAAACGGCACTTCTTACTTGCAGAGCATACCCACTTCTTAATGACTGTAAATACCCCATTCACTTTTTAAATATTTACTTTAAGAATTTACGGTAACTCCATGATTTATTTAACTATAAATATTTGTACAACAAATAACCGGCTATCGCAAGCAAAATCACTATCCAACCCAACCAGTCAACGGTCTGCTTCAATTTTTTATCGATAGCTTCCCCACCCCAATACATGATGGCTGCAACGAGATAAAATCGACCGGCTCGACCGATTATCGAAGCCACCAGAAACGGCAACAATGCCATATGCAGCGCACCTGCGCTCAGGGTAAACAACTTATAGGGGATAGGGGAAAAGCCCGCTATAAACACAACCCAGACACCGTAAGCCTCAAACCAGTCGACGACTCTTTCATAACGTGGCATATAGCCTGCTGATTCAAGCACGGGTAAAACCAGCGAATCAAAAGCCAAATACCCCAGTAAGTACCCGATCACTCCCCCGACAACACTGGTCAATGTACAAACGGTCGCGTAAAACCAGGCGCGCTCTTTTTTTGCGAGTGCCATGGGTGCCAACATAACGTCAACAGGTACAGGGAAAAATATCGACTCAGCGACACTCATACCACTGAGGTAATAAACCGCATGACGATGCGCGGCCCACTTTAAACATTTTTCATACAAAGGACTGAAAATTTTCATGTTGTTATTCGACTCTAAAATCAGAAATGACAGGAAAGAGAACGGTGCCGTCGATATTCACTCCTTTTATATCGACTCAAGGTTTAACGGTTTCGAATCAACTCTGGATTAATGATGGCTCATTGAAAGCAGTTTAACTTACCGTACCCGTTACTAAAGGAACAAACCGGACTTTTTCCAGTTTCAACTCGGTTAATTCGCCACCTTGCTTTTGTAACAGTAGCAGCTCCTGGACCCCATCCTGTCGTCCAACCGGGATCACCATGCGTCCCCCTTCGGCTAACTGCTCGATGAGTGGCGGCGGTACCGATTCCGGTGCCGCGGTTACAATGATGGCATCGAAAGGTGATTTATCTTTCCACCCCAAAAATCCATCGCCGTGTTGGTAATACACGTTGAATGCTCGCAGGTTTCTGAGTCGCTTTTGGGCCATTCGCTGCAACGGCCCAATGCGCTCTACGGTATACACTTCATTGAACATTTGCGCCAAAATAGCTGTTTGGTAACCAGAACCCGTACCAATTTCAAGCACCTTGTCGAGCGAGCCACTCTCAAGCAACAGCTCGCTCATGCGCGCCACAATAAAGGGTTGAGAAATGGTTTGCCCCATTCCAATAGGTAATGCAGTATCTTCGTACGCACGATGAGAAAGTGCTTCATCCACAAACAAATGGCGTGGTGTTGTACTGATGATCTGTAGCACCTGCGGGTTACGGATGCCTTCATCTTGAAGACGTTTAACCAGGCGTTCCCGCGTACGTTGCGAAGTCATTCCAATTCCGCTCAGCTGAATAGAATTCATAACTCAGAAATCCAATCCCCAACTTGTTCAAAACATTCGTAAGCGGTGAGATCAACCGAAATGGGTGTAATCGACACATACCCTCTCTCGACCGCATTAAAATCTGTCCCTTCGGAGTCATCCTGCACGTCAGGCGTTGGGCCTAACCAGTACACTCTGCGCCCCTTGGGATCTTCTGCAGGTACAATAGTATCAGCTCTGTGGCGACTTCCCAAACGCGTTAATCGATATCCGGCAATTTCTTCAAAAGGAATGTCGGGCACGTTAACGTTCAAAATTTTATCGCTCGGCAAAGGATTGTTTTTTAATCGTTTTAAAATATGAACAACCACTTGCGCCGCGGTATCAAAGTGACGTAACTCACGCCCTACCAGTGAAACAGCAATCGCCGAAAAACCCAGGGAACGCCCCTCCATCGCAGCAGCGACAGTGCCAGAGTAAAGTACATCATCACCCAAATTAGCACCACTGTTCACACCGGCAATCACGATATCGGGCGCCTTGTCCATAACGTGGTAAGTACCAACATGCACGCAGTCGGTTGGTGTACCCGTCACCGAATAAAAACCCGACTCAGTTTGCTTCACGCGAATAGGCACTTCCAACGTAAGCGAGTTGGATGCACCACTGCAATTTCGATCCGGTGCCACAACAGTCACTTCATGGTGCTGCGATAAATGACCATGCAAACAAATTAAACCTGGAGCAAAATAACCGTCATCGTTACTCAGTAAAATTTTCATATTCGCTCTATTTTTTTAATGTCTTAACAACGCCTTTAATTTGCTCGTTTCTTACGAAGTCGCTTTGCTTTGCGATGCATCAGTTACTTCTCCTAACTCCATCAATAACCCACTGGCATAACAACCGCTGGGCAACGCAAAACTCAACTGCAATGTTTGCTCATCTTGCCATTGCCAGTGCATATCCGTTGGTAACACTCGCAAAGCGCGCCAATCGGTCTTCACGGGTATTTTATCCAGCTGTTCGGCATAAGGCTGCCAATGTTCGTACATTTTGCGTTCCAGTTGTGGGTAGTTTTGCCTAAAATCAGAGCCCGGTAGTGGCCCCGCTATATGCAAATCTCCCTGTACTAACCGTTCCAAAACGGTTAGGTCTGAATCGTCATACTCGAAAAAGGAGTGACTGCCTTCTAACATTAAGCGATCCTCTGTAGTTGGAGAGTTCCAACTCTGTTGCTCAACTCGATGACTTAAATATTGATTAAAAAACCACGAACGTAAGGCGGATAAATAAATCGACCGCTGATGCTTTTTAACTCGCCGCTCACCGTTAAGCATAGCGATGGCTTTTTCAACATTCTTGGCTTCGTGACCAAATCGCTGTTCGCCAAAGTAGTTCGGAAACCCGCTTTTTTTTATCGATGATAAATGCTGGTCAATCGCAACCTGGTCTCCTTTTACTTCACGCAGTACGAGCGTAAATTGATTCCGTTTAATGGCTCCTCGCTTCAACTTTTTACTGTTTTGCGTAATAGCGAGTACTCGGAAATCTTCAGCGGGCTCTATTGACTGAGGAAGCGGTTGTCCTGGAATATGGACACTGAACCATTGTCGCGTAATGGCATGCCTGTCTTTAAGCCCAGCGTAACCAACGGCCATTTCTTTGACATCAAAACGCCGCGCCAATTGTTTCGCAACCCAAACCGTATTTGCGCCAACTTTTTCGACCCACAAAAAGCAGTGCTCGCCTTCATCCGATGGCACAAAAGACAGCTCTTCCTCGACGATAAAGTCTTCCGGAGATTGCTTATACAGCGCGGAGGAAATGGACGATGCATACGCTCGATAAAAGGCCGTCACGAGCGAGCTTCCAAAAGAGTCACGGCATGAACGGCGATACCTTCCTTACGACCAATATACCCCATACCTTCGGTTGTAGTGGCTTTTACGTTTACCTGATCGACATCACACTGGCAATCATCTGCAATGACTGCGCGCATCGCTTCAATTTGAGGTGCCATTTTTGGTGCTTGAGCAACAATGGTTATGTCCAAGTTTGCAGGATACCAATGCCGCTGATGTAGCATCGCAACCACACGTCGTAACAACTCTCGGCTGTCGATGTTTTCAAACGCCGCGTCTTGATCGGAAAAATGCCGACCAATATCACCCAGTGCAGCAGCTCCTAATAATGCATCGCAAATAGCGTGCAACACCACATCGCCGTCAGAGTGAGCCAGCAAGCCGGGTTGATGTTCAAACAAAACACCACCAAGCACTAAAGGTTTATCGGAGCCAAACTTATGGGCATCGAAACCGTGACCAATTCGGATCATAACTGTTCTCTCAATCCTGCTTTAATTTGTTGTTTTAAAAATAACTCCGCGAGCGCAATGTCTTCCGGATAGGTAATTTTGATATTGTCACGACGTCCTTCAACAACGCCCACTTTAATTCCGACGCGCTCGAGTGCCTGCGCTTCATCGGTAACGTAAAAATGGTTGTTTCGTGCATCGTTCAAAGCGTCGTAGAGTTCATTTAGCGGTGCCAATTGAGGCGTAAGTGCGCGCATAAACAAACGTCGATCTTCCGTCGACTCGATGTGTTGTTGATCCACTTTTTTCAACGTATCGACTACCGGTGCGGCTAAGATAGCACCTTGCAAATGAATTTTTCGTGACGCCAGCAATGCGTCAACATCACTTTTGACCAAACATGGGCGCGCGGCATCATGCACCATAACCCAGTTACGCTCGGAAGGATCACAACGCCGCTTAACCCAACCCAATCCGTTGATGACGGAGTCCATACGCTGTTCACCACCCGGAGTAATTTGCACCTTATCACGATAATCTTCGATGGCATGATGAATGCGCGGATCCGACGCTGAAGCCGCAACAATGATTCCACGTACTAAAGGGTGTTTGTAAAACAGATCGATGGAGTAATTGAGAACGGAGCGTTCAGCCAATGTCAGAAACTGTTTTGGTGTTTCCGACTCCATGCGTGTGCCATTACCGGCGGCGGGGATCACCACCCAAACAGGTTCAGTGGAAATATCCATAATCCTTTAAATTCTCGTATAAACGGAAGGAGTCGAATAGAAACCTGCACATGGAAACCAATGGAGCCTAAGCGGGCGATTCATTTAAGCGTTGAAAAGATTTATTGCGACTTTGTCGGAACAAAACGATAAAAGGTTTCACCCGGCTTTATCATTCCCAGGTGCAATCGAGCGTACTGCTCAATGGCTTCATCATTATTACGAAGCGCTTTTACCTGCTTAATCAATTCGTCATTACGGGCGCGCAAGCGTTGGTTGGCGTGTTTTTGCTCCGCCACCTGTGCTTCGAGCTTGCGTTGTTCGGCAATACCACCATCAGGAGACCACAAGCGCACTTGTAACCCCGCCAACAGAATTAATAACAGTATTGCCCACCACTTCATAATGATACCTTTCGGATCAGCAGGAAAGAAGCCGTTAACCGCTCCTTTCTTACTTTCAAAACCCGATGTTTACTTAAAACAGTTAAAAGCGGATTTGCCTGGATAAATGGCTTTTTCGCCCAGCTTTTCTTCAATTCTAAGTAATTGGTTGTATTTTGCAACTCGGTCACTGCGGCAAAGCGATCCAGTTTTAATCTGACCGGCAGCAGTGGCTACCGCTAAGTCAGCAATGGTTGCGTCTTCGGTTTCACCACTTCGATGGGAAACCACAGCCGTATAGCCAGCGTCTTGCGCCATCTTAATTGCTGCCAAAGTCTCTGATAATGTGCCAATTTGGTTCACTTTAATCAAAATGGAATTGGCAATACCCTTATCGATTCCTTCTTTTAAAATTTTGGTATTGGTGACAAAAAGATCGTCACCCACCAGTTGAACTTTATCGCCTAATTTTTCAGTTAACAGTTTCCAGCCGTCCCAATCGCCTTCGTCCATGCCGTCTTCAATGGAAATGATCGGATAACGAGCCACCAAATCCGCGAGATAATCAACAAACTCCGCTGAAGACAACGATTTGTTCTCACCTGCCAAATGGTATTGACCGTCTTTATAAAACTCAGATGATGCAACGTCCAACCCTAACCAAACGTCTTTACCCAATGTATAACCCGCACGCTTGGTCGCTTCGGCTATGGCCGCTAACGCTTCTTCGTTAGACGCTAAATCGGGTGCGAAGCCGCCTTCGTCCCCTACCGCCGTATTCAATCCTTTCTCTTTTAATACACTGCGCAATGCGTGAAAAATTTCGGTGCCGCAACGCAGTGCTTCAGAGAAAGATTCAACGCCAGCAGGCAAAATCATAAATTCTTGAATGTCGACGTTGTTATCCGCGTGTGCGCCGCCGTTAATGATGTTCATCATGGGTACTGGCATTGCAAATTTACCGGTATGGATGTGTTCAAACAGAGCCAGCCCTTTATCCGCAGCAGCCGCTTTTGCAGCAGCCAAAGAGACTGCCAGTATTGCATTGGCACCCAACTTGGATTTGTTTTCAGTCCCATCGAGATCCAGCATGATTTGATCGATGGCATTTAAGTCATCAAGAGATCGACCAACCAAGGCCTCACGAATGTCGTTATTGATATTAGCAACCGCTTTCAATACACCTTTACCCAAATAGCGGCTTTTATCCCCGTCTCGCAGCTCCAATGCTTCACGAGAACCGGTTGACGCTCCCGAAGGCGAACACGCACTTCCGGTTACGCCAGACTCCAGAATCACATCAGCCTCTACGGTGGGGTTACCTCGTGAGTCAAGCACTTCGCGAGCTTTAATATCAACAATTTTCGACATTGCTTTCCTATCCTGTTATTTCGGTTAAATGATGAAAGGTAAAGAGTTTGAACTCTTACTCCATTATTTTTTTAATAAACGGTCTTCAGCAAACGGTTTCGCTTTTACTAAAGTGTCTATTTGCTTCAAAGTTTCCAGCATCGATTCAATTTCATGCATCGGAAATGAATTCGGACCATCGCTTTTTGCTTCTGCCGGATTAGGGTGTGTTTCCATAAAAATACCCGATACACCAGCCGCAACCGCTGCACGAGCCAATACCGGCACATATTCGCGTTGCCCGCCTGAGCTGGTGCCCATACCGCCGGGTTGCTGTACCGAATGGGTTGCGTCAAACACAACCGGGCAACCGGTTTCACGCATAATCGCTAATCCACGCATATCAGAAACCAAAGTGTTATAACCAAAACACACGCCGCGCTCACAAACCATAATTTGCTCGTTACCGGTCGCTTTGGCTTTATTCACTACGTTTTTCATATCCCACGGTGCCTGAAACTGCCCTTTTTTGATATTCACCGGAATACCGGCTTCACACACTCGTTGAATAAAATTGGTTTGTCGCACTAAAAATGCGGGCGTTTGCATCACGTCAACCACTGCAGCCACTTCTTTTATTGGTGTGTCTTCATGCACATCGGTTAAGACAGGCACTTTTAGCTGATCTTTAACAACTTGCAATATTCGCAAGCCTTCTTCGAGCCCTGGACCTCGAAAGCTGGTATGCGATGATCGATTGGCTTTATCAAAGCTCGATTTATAAATAAAAGGAATGCCCAGCTTTTCGGTCACTTCTTTTAAGTAGCCAGCGGTATCCAACGCCAATTGTTCACTTTCGATAACGCAAGGACCTGCAATCAAAAAAAACGGTTGGTCGATCCCTGCTTCAAATCCACATAATTTCATAACTTCACCTTTACGCTCTAGTTCTTTTCACCTTGGGCGGTGCGCGCTGCATCGACAAATGCCGAAAACAATGGATGGCCATCTCGCGGCGTCGATGTAAACTCTGGGTGGAACTGGCAAGCCACATACCAAGGGTGATCGGGTAACTCTACGGTTTCGACCAGATGTTGTGCAGCAGAGAATCCGGAAAATTTCATGCCTGCCGCCTCCAATTGTGCAATGTAGTTATCATTTACTTCGTAACGATGACGATGACGCTCGTTAATCACATCACTGCCGTAAATTTCGCGAATTAAAGTACCACCCACCAGTTCGGAAGGTTGTGCACCCAATCGCATGGTGCCCCCCAAGTCGGAGCTTTCATTTCTCGTTTCGGTTGATCCGTCTTTATTCACCCACTCGGTGATCAATCCCACAACCGGATGAGGTGTTTCACGATGAAACTCCGTACTGTGCGCGTTTTCTAAATTCGCCACATGACGTGCGTATTCAATCACCGCCACTTGTAAGCCAAGACAAATGCCTAAATAGGGCACATTGTTTTCTCGTGCGTATCGAGCAGACATAATTTTGCCTTCCACACCTCGTTCACCAAATCCTCCAGGGATTAAAATCGCATCGGCGTGCTCCAGTAACTTGGTGCCCTTTTTCTCGATGTCTTCGGCATCGATGTAATCGATATTCACTTGCAAGCGTGTTTTTAAACCGGCATGAATTAACGATTCCGTTAATGACTTGTACGCATCGGTGAGATCCATATATTTGCCCACCATCGCAATGGTCACTTCACCTTTTGGATTGGCTTGGGCGTAAAGCACTTGTTCCCACTCTTCGAGGTTGGCTTCACCGCCATCGAGCTTAAATCGATCACAAATTAAATCATCAAGCCCTTGTTGCTGCAGTAACGATGGAATGCGATAAATGCTGTCCACATCTTTCATAGAGATGACCGCTTTTTCTTCCACGTTAGTAAACAGTGCAATCTTGGCACGTTCTCCCGCAGGCAGCGGTTGCTCAGAACGGCAAATCAACACATCGGGTTGAATACCAATTGAACGTAACTCTTTCACTGAATGCTGGGTAGGCTTGGTTTTGAGTTCACCGGCAGTTTTAATGAAAGGCAATAAGGTAAGATGCATAAACAGAGCGCGCTCTCGACCCAGCTCGTAACCTAATTGACGAATGGCCTCAAGAAACGGCAAAGATTCGATATCACCGACCGTCCCACCGATTTCGACCATGGCAACATCCGCATCGCCCGCGCCTTCAATCACTTTTTGTTTAATTTCATCGGTAATATGGGGAATAACCTGTACGGTTCCTCCCAAGTAGTCGCCACGTCGCTCTTTTCGAAGTACATCAGCGTAAACACGACCGGTCGTAAAGTTATTTTTTTGCGTCATACGAGTACGCACAAATCGCTCATAGTGACCCAGGTCAAGATCGGTTTCGGCACCGTCTTCAGTCACATACACTTCGCCATGTTGAAATGGACTCATGGTTCCTGGATCCACATTTATATAAGGATCCAGTTTTAACAGAGTGACTTTCAGGCCACGCGATTCCAACAAGGCCGCCAGCGATGCCGAAGCAATCCCCTTCCCTAACGAAGAAACCACACCACCGGTAACAAAGATAAATTTTGTAGCCATTCACACACCCATTAAATAATCTTTTGACTATAGCCCATAGCGGGGCCAATTTGCTGCTGTATCGTTCGCAAACCGAAGTGCTGCAACAACAAAATAAAGCGCTAACGCCCTGAATTTTCAGAGAATTAGTTGTTGCGAAGCATTAAAAACGATGGTTTGGAGTATCTTTGTGAAGAGTCACATTTAGACGGGAGACTAGTATACCAAAGAATGGGGTATCCAATCGAGAAAAATTAACAAACGATTTTAAGTAGGCAAACCCCAAACGATTAATTTACTATAGGGCGCTTTATTTCAACGCCTTCAAGGATAATGCGAGATGTTAAAAAAAATTCTTTTCGCCGGTCTAACCATTGTTATGGTGGCCTGTCAGCAAAAAAGCGATGAACCCGTCGCTAAACCACAAGAAAAAATAGCAGAATCAACCCAAAAAGACGTATCGATGAAATCCATTCAACCTCCGATTGCGAAAAAAGTTCCTCATGAAATAACGATTCATGGTGATACCCGAATCGACAACTACTACTGGATGCGTGATGACGAGCGTAAAACACCGGAAGTATTAGCCCATCTTGAGGCAGAAAACCAGTACACCGAAACCATGCTTGCACACACGCAACCACTGCAAGATAAAATTTTTGAAGAACTCAATAACCGCATTAAAAAAGATGACGCTTCGGTACCTGTGCAAGAGCGAGGCTACTTTTACTATCGCCGTTTTGAAGGTGAAAAGGAATACCCAATCTATGCCCGTAAAAAAGATTCATTAGAAGCAAAAGAGCAGGTGTTGCTCGATGGCAACAAAATGGCGGAAGGCCACGATTATTTCAGTATTGGTGATTATGAAGTCAGTATGAATAATCAACTGCTCGCTTACTCAACCGATACCGTCAGTCGCCGCGTTTACATAATTGAGTTTAAAGATCTGGCAATCGGTAAAAAATTATCCGACAAACTTGAAGGTACAACTGGTCAAGTCGTTTGGGCCAACGACAACCTGCACGTGTTTTACATAAAGAAAGACCCGCAAACACTGCTTGGCGATAAAGTTTATCGTCACAAGCTGGGTACTGCACAAAACGAAGACGTATTGGTTTATGAAGAAGCCGATAAAGCGTTTTATACCGCTCTTGGCAAAACGAAAGACGATTCGGTCATCTATATTTACCACAGTAGCACTACCAAACGGGGCGCATCATTAATCGATGCCAACAAACCAGATGCGACGTTTGAGCCTTTTTTACCACTTGAAGACAATCACGAATACTCCTTCGAAAAACTGGGCGACTGGTACTATGTGCTGACCAACTGGGAAGCCACTAACTTCCGTTTAATGAAAGTGAAGCAAGGTGAAACCGCCGATAAATCCAAATGGCAGGAAGTGATTGCACACAACCCAGATGTTTTCTTACGAGACATTGAGCTGTTTGAAAATTACTTGGCATTAAATGAAAAAGAACGCGGGCAAACTCGTATTCGCGCGATAAACCTTAAAACCAAAAAAGAGCAGGTATTGAAGTTTGACGATCCGGTCTTTGTTGCCGGCTTCACCGGAAATACGGAAATTAAAACCGATGTACTGCGCGTGTACTATAGCTCACTCACAACACCGATGAGTACTTACGATTACAACCTCACTAACGGTGAACGAAAGCTGTTAAAACAAGAAGAAGTGCTTGGTGGCTTCCACCCAGAACATTACGCCAGCGAACGTCTCTTTATTAAAGCACGCGATGGTGTGGAAGTGCCTGTTTCCATTGTTTACCGCAAAGACACATTCAAAAAAGACGGCACCAATCCACTTTATCAGTACGGTTACGGCTCTTACGGCGCAACCATGGAGCCCTACTTTATTCCATCTCGCCTTTCATTGCTTGATCGCGGATTTGTTTTCGCACTTGCACACATTCGTGGTGGACAAATGCTTGGTCGCCCCTGGTATGAAGACGGAAAAATGTTCAATAAGGTGAATACTTTTACCGACTTCATCGATGTGACCGAAGCTTTGGTAAAACAAAAATACGGCGCAAAAGATAAAGTATTTGCCTCGGGTGGTAGCGCAGGCGGACTGCTTATGGGTGCGGTGATTAACATGGCTCCCGATCTTTATAAAGCCATCGGTTCTCACGTGCCTTTTGTCGATGTGGTCACCACCATGCTCGATGAATCAATTCCACTGACCACCAACGAGTATGACGAGTGGGGCAACCCAAATAATAAAGATTCGTACGAATACATGCTGACTTATTCCCCTTACGATCAGGTGAAAGCGCAAAATTACCCACACATTCTGGTTACTACGGGACTACACGATTCGCAGGTACAATACTTCGAGCCGGCCAAGTGGGTTGCCAAGCTGCGTGAAATGAAAACCGACAATAATATTTTGGTCTTTAAAACCGATATGGAAGCAGGACATGGAGGCGCATCAGGTCGATTCCGTCGTAATAAAGAACGTGCTTTGGAATTTGCCTTTTTTGCAGATTTGGCAGGAATTAAAGAATAAAATTTAACGCATCTGTACTAGCGGTGGGTGAGTTTCGTGTAGCTCACCGCTTTTCTTTATTCGGTCCGAATAGAGCATCTCAGAACTGATTGATAAATGCCGTCACATCGTTCCAATAGTCATCATTCACAGTAAAAAACAACGTATGCCCATCGTTCTGATAAGGTGGATACAGCATCAACGCTACCGACTTATTTAACTCCACCAGGGTGTCGTAAACCTGCTGTGCCAGTGCCACATGATCGTCTTGATACACATCATTCTCGGCAACTAAAATCAACGAAGACGCCGTAAGGGCATCGGCTTGACTTAACGCTTGATCTAATGCGCCATTCCCGGAAGCAGGCGCCATCAACACTAGCCCATCCAAACCATCAACTTGGAGCGCGAGTTGAAGCGACAGCAATCCGCCCCTCGAAAAACCCAATACCACAACACGGTTGGTGTCAACTTCAGCATGCGCAACTAACACGTTATAACCATCGAGCACATCGTCTAAATGCCCCTCTAGTGACACCGTCTCTCTTCGTTTTTTCGCCATTGCCACATAACCGGCTTGAGCTAACGCCTCGCATGTTGCGAATAAATCACCACCGACTTGGTCGCCTAACCCACCATGGTTGTACAAAGCGGCAGGAAAAGGAGGCAATCCTTCCGGTAAACAGAAATATGAACCGTCATTTAACGATTGAACTTCAACCGAACTTCGAACATTTGTATCATTCACTTCAGACGAAACATCACTTCCGCCGCCGCATCCAATCAACCAATGAGCCAACAGAATCATCAAGAATAGAGGTCTCATTACATTCACCCATTAAACTCGCTTACCGTCACACGTTAGGTTTAAAATTTGATAACTAAAGCATAGCCCATGAGGTTTTCATTAATTCCATATTCAATGTGATCAACGGATACGTCATTATTTTTGGAATTGTCTTGCTGCCTTTGTTCATCAGTTTTTCGCTGAGGCTTTAATCGAGCCCCGCTCGAATTAAAACAACAGTCACTCATTTCAACATTGAGATGATTATGATCGCCCGACTTTATTTTTATAAAAACGAACCTTTAATTTCGAAAATATTATAGCAACCAAACATCGCATCCATAATATCTCACTATACTTATTAGGTGCTTTAAAACGCGTACATATTCTAACTTTACAATAGCAGCAACTCGCAATACCTCTTTGGCACTTTCCTTTTTTTAGCCGCAATGACTAGCACGCCTTGTATCACCTATTCTGTCAGTAATAACGCGTTTAAAGGAAGCAGCGGGCGCATCGTTCTGGTTACGAAAGTCAACCTCCAGAACCATGTAGAGTATGAACGACTTTAAAGCCATAGGAGTTCATCATGAGCGAAAAGCAAATTACAGTTTTAACCTATAACGTTCAAATGTTCGACGACACCATTTATCCTTCTGGCTCAGAGAATGACGAAGATCGCTATCAAGCGATCATTGAGCACCTAAAAACCTGTGATGCCGATATCATCGTGTTAAATGAATGTTGGGCAGACAGCCGAAAAAAGAAGTTTATTAAAGGGTTAGCCTCATGGTATCCGGAATCACTATACCATGCGGCCGATAGCTGGGAAGTGCTCAAACAATTTAACGAGTTTGGCGAAACCATTGAAGATTGGCTCGGTACCGATACCGATGAATCCGATGGTCGTATTGATAAAGCCATGGGTGATGGCTTAGTCATATTAGCACGCTCCAGTTTTGATATTATCGCAAGTCGATTTGTTGAATATAGCGATCTTGCAATGGAAGATTACTTATCGCAAAAAGGCGTTTTATCGGCGTACATTCGTTGCAACGATGGCTGCTTTTCATTACTGGCCACCCATGCGCAAGCGGGCAACAGCGATGATAAAAAAAGTGCACGAAGAAACAACTTAATACAACTGCAAGACATTGCGAGTAGCTTCTGCAAAGGCGTATCGTCCATTATTGCCGGTGATTTAAACGTGAACGCAAATGGCGATATGGATTTGAGTAAAGAACCTCCGGTGGGCCCAGCAGAGGGGGTCGAATACGGAGAAATGATGGAAATTCTTAACTCAGGCTATGAAGGCGGCTACAACGACAGTTACCTTGTACGTTGGGGCGGCGATGCAGAACCATACCCCATATTGGCCAAAGGAACCACAGTGAGCACAAGCTCTATTTATGAGGAAAACCCAAGCACCAAGCGATTGGACTATTTACTCACTACCAACGATGTTGACATTGAAGATACACACATCATCAGCAATTATGGGTGGGGACAAAGTCAAAAAAACTGCTCCGATCATTTACCCGTTATTGCAACATTAAAACTCAAACAGTTAGGGCAAGATAAATCGGGTTCCATTAAAAACTGGTTGGCGCCATCGAGTGGCACCCAAACACCTTCCACCGGTAGTGGTGCAGGGCTGACATTTAACGGCAACTATTGTGTCGAAATTCATAAAGCGCAGGACAGCAGTGCTATTTATTCTCGCGTTGGCGAAGTCACCAATAATGAAATTCAATGGCAAAAAGACAGCCAAAAATTTTGCAGCAAGAATGCAGACTACATTGAACTCGCAATGAATGCGAACAACAAGCTGATATGCATTCGCTGTAACAATAACAACATGCATTGCCGAGTGGGTTATTTAAACCCGTTATCGAAATCCATTACCTGGGACAAAGAACAAGACAGCCCCTCTACGGGTCGGCATGTTGCCATTGCAATGAATGATAATGGCGATATTGTGGAAGTTCATCGAGGCAGTTCCAGTGACTTTTTGTGGTATCGAGTGGGTCATCTCGACTCTCATACTAACCTGATTAAATGGTACGATACCGACTCCAGTAAAGAACGTAAGTTTTCGGTTGGTAAAAAAGTGTCCATTGACATGGATAACTCCGGAAATATTTTGCTCGGATACACTTCCGGCAGTGATAACTTACGATATCGGGTCGGTAAACTGAATAACAACAGCCATACTATAGAATGGGGCAGCGGCTTTCTTTTAGGTACCAACACCAGCCATTGCGCGGTTACTCTTGATGATAATGGCAATTGCATCATCGTTAATCGAGGCGCGAGCAGCGGAAACGTTTACCAACGCACAGGTATAATCGATGCCGATCGGCTCTTTGTATTTTGGAAAAGCGAGAAAGTCGCGTATGGTTCTGGAGGAGGAGTGCTCGAAATTGCCTTAAATAATGACAACTCAGAAAGCGTTGTTGAGTTTCATATTAAATCCAACAATAAAAACTACACCGCTCGTGCAGGCCGACTGGCGTAACCCTATCAGCCAAGCCAGGCAACACCATTCTCTTGTCTGGCTTGGTCGCGACAGCGGCTCTAATAAACCATTTATTCGTTTAACAATGCGGTTTATCGAAGTACCGCATAAATTGATTGATAAAACCTCAACTTTAACCACTTGCACATCGTGCTTTACGTAGGATGAGTGAAGCTTCAGCGTAACCCATCAACTTCCCCCTGATATCTCTTCAGATCATAATTGGAATTTTACCTAATTAAACTAGACTCGCACTTACCTTTTCCATAGCTTTTAACAATTAAGTCAGAATAATTTGAAAATCAGTTATATCTGCCTTTTGATTCCATTAAGTGACGCGATGTCTAATTACAATTCTTTCGACAGATCATCCGGGCTATTCAGCAACATCGAGATTAAGTTCCCGCTAATCACAATACCTTTATTAATCAACAAAGTCGATCACCTACCTCCATTATTTTCTTTGCAAGCTTTTTATAATCTCCAATTTTAGGAACAATTAAATACGATGCTTCTATTGGCAAATCAACATTAACCTTTTTAAACGCAGCTTCGTCACTAAAAAACAAACCTTTCACTTTCACAGCAATAGCCAACATGGGAGCTTCGCGATAATGCTTTACCTTTTTCTCTGCAATCCAAACTGCTTTTATCGACTTATGTTGTGACAAAGTATCTTCAACTATTCTTTTCAAATCGTCGTTGGTCGTTTTAACATACTCATCTTTGATATTTAATTCGGAGCGCTCTCTATGCGCCTCTTCATTTATACGCAGTTGTTTCTCTCCCAGTGCTTTCCACACATTTGCTTTTTCCAGTTGCTGCGCTTCGATTAATAGTGAATAAGCCATTTGACAACTTTCTACTATAAATGCAGGGTCTTTAATCGCAATATTAAAATGCTTTAGGCACTCCGGATCATTCTCATTAAACAATTCACAACCAATCACAAAGGCGGCTTGTGGAGCATCTGGAAATCGCTCTCGAAACTGACTAACCAACGCTACACCATCTTCGTGAGATACAAACTCTTCGGTTAATTGACACAGCCTCCAATATTCATCTTCCGTAAGCTCTTCCAAAGACTTTCCTTGCAATGCATTAAGCTCTCTTTTACTTTTTTGTACATACTCATAACGAGCGTTCCAGTTT
This sequence comes from Pleionea sp. WD8-19, assembly GCF_055326765.1. Lineage (NCBI taxonomy): Bacteria > Pseudomonadati > Pseudomonadota > Gammaproteobacteria > Oceanospirillales > Pleioneaceae > Pleionea > Pleionea sp. WD8-19. The sequence goes on from NZ_JBUZOU010000011.1 coordinate 135,289, forward strand.
GCTTTTTGTTCATCTAGCCATTGTGCGTCAAACTGATTAACAACGTCGATATACTTTTTTCCTAGCAGTTTTTCAGCGGCTGTATACTCTACTGCTACAGGAGCAGTCGGTTCATAGTTAATATTCTTTAAACGATCAACTAAAGCTGGGTGTGTGTTGTCTAGTTGAGTTTGAACCTTAAGCTCATTTTCTAGCTCCTCTGCAATCGCAGCTTGACACAATGAATTATTATTTAAAAACTGTCTTAACCCAGACCAAGGTAACTGTCGAGGCTCAGGGGTTTCATCGGCCATTTTAAAAAATACTTTCCAATAATCTTTCTCAACAAACCCAGCCGTTACATGAGTATTAACCAATGCTTCTCCCGTAACTTTCACTGACGTCAACTCCGCTGATATTGCATCAGCCTCATATTCGTTTTGGCGAGCAAGAACAAAAGAATAAGCGGCAAAACGTGGCGTATAAAAGTCGAAAAACTTTGCCATTAATGCCCCACCCCACGATTGCTGTTGGTCGAAGGAGTACATAATTTGATACCAAGTAGATCTCACTCGGTATATCCAACCATTAAAACGACTGTGGTTACCCGAAAGATGGCCGAGTTCATGGGCAATGACGGCCCTTGCTTGTTCAGGCGAAAGTATCAATAACAGCTCCATACCCAAAACAAGTGTATTTTTTTGCCAACCAAAAATACCCAGCCTTGGTGTTTGTGCAATTGCCGCATTTAGTTCCGGTGTGAGAATAACATTATGTATTTTCGGGGTTTTCAAGCACCGTCTGAGACTATCTAACTCATCGAAAAGCTCAGGATAGTCGGCTTGCTTTAATTCAAACCCCTTCGGAGCTTCTATCTTTACCCAGCAAGCTCGAAGTAATATCCAAATAACCGGTAATAATAGAAAGATCACTTTCTTTTTAAGTAAAATTAAAATGATTGCAGTGTGAAAAACAGCTAAATACCCAAGTCCAACAACCGATCCAATGGCCAAAAGTAACACCGTAAATATGAAGACATATCCTAGCAAGGCAAATAAAATCAATTTAGCTTTATAAAGTTTAAAGTTTTTTTCTGCAAGCTTTTCGGCTTTCAACGCCGTTGTCTCAAATACTGACAATTCCATTAAAATAATCCTCTTAAAACTCTATACTGACAGCCTGTCATATAAAAATACTGTGGCACATTTAGATGATGTAAAAATTACTCTGACAACCAAATACGGTCGATTTTTAAGTAACCTGAGTGCACACCACGCATTTGAATGGATATATCTCTTTTAGTTGACTGTGCGGCTAACGCCGTAGAGTAAAAATGTTTTGCAAATTCAGGTTGCTCATCGATTGGAATGGCTGCAGCGTAGTTAATATTGGCGGAATACCCCGCTTTCTCCCATTCACCGTCATCCATGGCAGTATCAAAATACAAAATTATCATATTTCCTTTATTTACATAAATTCTGCTCACTTTTCCATTATATGCGCAGTAGCCTCCACTGGTTGAATAACAAGTTGGCTTACCTGCTAACACCGACATTGAAATAAACAGAACACTCAAAATCAATATTTTTTTCATACTTCAAACTCATTGAGAACAAAACTAAAAAGGTGGGTTAACACCCACCCTACAGAAAAGATTAATTTACTTACCTATAATTTGGGCAATCGTTGGACGATCACCGTTACATACACCATCATTCACTCTTACGGAAACCGGTTTGCCCGAAGTGTACGCCGCCAAAAAGAATGAGTAATGAGACTTTCCTGGCTCCGATGCTGTGTTCAAGGCGACCACATTACCAGCATGACCGCATGCTTTGGCTTGATGCGCTTTATCGAAATACACCGTAAATTGATTACCGTAAAACTCCACTTTAATTACTTTTGCATCTTGCACCCAGCTAAGCTCGGCAAACGATACGCTCGACATAAAAGCAGCAACTAATAAAATAAACTTTTTCAACTTTTCACTCCAATCTCAACTTGCTTTACGTAGGATGGGTGAAGCTTCCGCGTAACCCATCATCTTTCAATTTGAATTTTTACGAGACTTAATTAAAAACTTAATTAAGCTAACCTCGTACTTTGTCTTTTCAATACCTTATCAACAATGAAGCCAGAATAAGCTTAAAATCAATTGTCTCTGACCCCATCGATTTATTTAAGCAAGTGTTCTAAATATTCTATTAATTCATTTTTATCAGAACTCCTAATTTCTTTTTTAATTTGCTCAATTTCAACATGCGGCTTCAAATCGTATTTTTTTGAATATATATAATTGATGATTGTAATTTTTCGCTTCAAGTCATCATTCATTTTATCTGCATATTTTCCACCTAATAATGAAACAGTTGCCACCAAATCACCAGCCATAGCAGCTTTAACAAAGTAGTTAAATGCTTGGTTAACATCCTTATTAAAATACCTTCCAGATTCATAATACTGAGCTATACGCCTCATACTTTCTGCATACCCTAATTCAGCAGAACGTTTTAAACTTATTATCGCCACTTGAGGTTCATCTTTAATAAATGCTACATAATGGAAGTATTTCGAGCGAGCATCATCATATTTATTTAGCTCTCGACCAACTGTTTTCATAAGTTCACGATCAGAGCAATTTTTAAAAAATATGAAGTCCATCCATAAAGTATTTACATCACTATCAGACAAGCGCCTATCAAGTGACGTTTTTCGCTCTTCATATTCATCCAGGTTACACAAACAAGCATACAAAGAGCTACAAAAAATATAGAAGAACAGCAAAAGTATATTTTTTTTATTTATACAACTTAAATTTAGCATGATGCCCTCCATAAGATTTAATTAGTTTGCCGTTTTGATAAATATTCCATGTTGCTTCAGGATTTTGCGGGGCTGCACTGAAGCCAACAACTCCGTCTGTATGCGTGTACCCAGCAATAAACCCCGTATGTCCTACAACTTTAATTTCAGGAAACCTGCTGGAAATTTGTTGTGCTAATCCCCCCTCAACACCTCCAAAACAAGACAATAACATTATGTCATTACCACTAATATAACCTGGTAATTTACCTTCATGTATAAGAGTAATGATATCTTCAGCAACCCAATCAACTTGCCAGGGTGTATTTGCATTTTCAATAGTAAGGTGCTCTTCACCGCCATGCGCGGCCATTTCATGAACACCAGACATATTCTCCATAGCGACGGCAACATCATATAACGCACCATCTTTTTGAGTGTACTTGATAAAATCCGCACCTTTCCTTTTTCTTCCTCCCTGACTTTCAGCATTCAAAGCCCACTGAATAGCACTCGTCACTGCACCATTCACAAACTTACCACCAGTAGCCTCAGAAATAGTTCCTCCTATTATTCCAGCAACTACCGAGCGAGTTGCTTTGGCACTGATACTTTCATCCCCCATTCCTCTTAACCCTGATTTAGTTAACAAATACTTCGAAAGAAAAGAACTAGCGAATCCATGTCCAAATTTACCACCATTAATTACAGATGAAACGCCTCCAACTACACCATGAGCCAAAGATTTTTCAAAAAGAGTGCCTTTCGATGCCCCTATTTCGGGAGAAACGGAAGCTACAAAATATGTTGTGACCCAAGCTTTTGCTCCTGCAGTAGCACTATCTTTTAGATTGCCTCCTGCCAACATTGTTTGATGAGCAGTAGCCGCAGCAGAAAACCATGCTGCACAAGAGGGATTTTTACATGCATAGGCACCGGCTACACCTGCTGCGAATATATTAGCTCCTGCCCACCAATCGTAATGGTCGGCTCCATATCGCTGAATTGGGTCAAGCGCCCTAACAACACTCGACCAATTTTGCATACCGCCACTAATATGTGCATAACCACTTGGGTCCGTATTTGCTAAAGGATTATTTCGAACATACGTATAACGATTGTAACCTTGAGAGTCAGTAGCACCGTCAATCAATATGTCGGCTTGCATAAATCGCCCAAGCTTTGGATCATATATACGCCCATTCATATGAATCACACCAACATCTTCTAGCATTTCGTGACCCGTGTAACCCCTTGTTGTGATGTCACCAGGTCTGAAAGCACTTGGAATAATTGATGGATTCCACTCTGCAGAGTTTCGCTTTTGTCCAAAGGCATCAAAGCTGTAGTCAGCAGGGTTTCCATTCGAATCAATTGCAATATTTCCATTATTATCCGTGATTACATCTGTTGAGCCTAAATGATCGATATGCAAATAACTTGTACTCGCAATTTCATTAGAGTCAACTTCAACAATTGCACCAGGAACATTTCTTCTAAATTTCGTTGTACCGTTAGATTTTCTAACTACTTCAACATTTCCAATATAATAAGTTGTAGTTGTACCATTACTTCCGTTATCGACACGCTTGTAACGGTTATTTGAAGTGGAATACTCAAACTCTGTAATGTGTCCGTCTTTTGATATTCGACTGACTTTATTGAAAGTAGTATATTCCATTAAACGACCATCTCCTTTAATCATATTGCCGTTTAAATCATAACAATATTCAATATCTCCAACCTTAGTAACAGCATGTATACCCGCCAATACATTGTTTTCTCCACATTTCGTGCCATAAGAATATTCTCCTACACCTAGTTTTTCTCGAATATTTCCTAGTTCATCATAAATAAAGTGCTCATCCCCATTAATATGGGTAACTCGATTTAAATCATCGTATCCAAAACTCTCCGTTAAAATAGTATCAAATGAATGCTTGTGTTCTTTTCTATACTCCAGACGGCCAATTAGATCCCAAGAATATTCTAAATCTTGAATTGAATTACCCGCCTCATTCTGGGTAAAAATAGTATTCACGAGTCCAGAATCAGGAAAAAATGTTCGAGTTGTAGTAAGACCATTACCCAGTGTTTCACTAATAATATTTCCATAGGCGTCCATATCGTTAATCGTTCGGTAAATATTTCCGTTTATTCCGCCGCGGGTTTCTTTAATTTGATAGAGGTACCCAGTATTGTTATAAACATAGCGCAAACCATAGTCCCCACCAGTTATATCAAACGACTGAAATACACGACCAAATTGATCATATTTTGTTTCAGAAACAAAAAACTCTCCATTGATAATAGTTTTAGTAACGTCATTTCGACCGAAATTGTCATACTCAAACTCTGTGGTCAGCTCAGTATTCACAACATCAAATTGCTCAATTAATTTTCCTGTGGAGCCGCGAATAACTGTACTGTTATCAAAGGTCCACCGAGCATCACTCGTATATTCGCCCAAAGCGTGAGTTAACATAGACTTTCTTATCACTCTACCTAATCGATCTCGATATATTTTAGTTAGTTGTGATTTCGCATCTTTTTGGTTAACCAATTCACCTAATGCATTATATTGATACGACCATTCCTTTTCATTTCTCGCACCTTTATCGATATCTCGCATCCATGTTTTTCTGCCCAACTGGTCATAAGAAGAACAATTTTGCTCTACATCATTAAGCCATACACACAGCAAGTTATCTGTTGCGTCATATCCATATCGCAATTCATTTCCGATAAAGTCTTTAACTATTCGTAGTTTTCCGTCAGGTCTTTTGTATTCCGTTTTGATTTGTTGCAGTTCATTTTCTATACGCGTAACAACTAACTGTTTGTCAGCATCATATCCATCATAATACTTGTAACTTTTTCCACCATTTGGGTGATCAATACGTATTATTCGGTCTAATAAATCATAATAATAAGTTGTTAGTTCACCATCACTTTGCTTATTCGTTAAATATGGAACAGAACTTTGAAATAGTAAACCTTTAGAGTTAAAACTATTAGTCTTTTTAATATATCCATCGTTAGTGAAGTTGCGGGTAAGTGTCTGAACTTCTCTTCCTAATGCATCATGATAAGTAAACGAATAACCGCCTCCGGCTTGTTCCGCTCTAGTTTCTATTTCCGCTGAAGCAGGACAATTTGAAATTGAAGAACACTTCTTTTTCGTAACTTTCGTCCAAGAACCTGTATCACTGCGAGTAAAGTATACTTGTCCGAAAGTTCCGTATCGAGATTCAGTCACGTTGCCAGAAATATCTTTTATTTTTGTTGACTGACCTAACTCATTACGACTAATAATATGGCTCGTAGTTTGCCCATAACCATTTTTCTTTTTAATTACATACCGGCCAGTAGAGTCATACTCGGTGTAAGAAACGCGATGAATATGGAAAACATTATCTAAAGTATCTTTCATTTCACTCTGACAATCCACATTCACGCTACATGTTATAGTTTTTACTATGTTTCCATGTAAATCATATTCATATTCAGTTCTTAGATACTTATTTTCTACTATAAAATCAGGCTCAATAATTTCTGCTTTTAGCGCACCTGTATATGGGTAATATTCGAAAGCAGTTGTCCGCTTAACCATTCGTTTGTTATTTTTTTCATGTGTAACAGTTACCCTTTCTAGTCGACCAAAAGTCCATAAATCTTTATCTACGGTGTAATACATATTGTCTGTATGAACTTTACTTCTCCAAGTGCTATTTTCGTCGCAATCTAATTGGTCCCCATAACACTCAAATACACTAATTTCAGTAGCCTCACCAAACTCATTCTGTTTTGTAATCGTAATATTTTGATTAATAATGCTCCCTTGAGTAAAGATTCCAGCATCATCTACATTGATATCCCAAAATAGTTCACTACTTCTCTCAAGAGTAGGCATTAAAATATCTTTTACATTGTCATGTGCGTCAAAATAATCACCTGTATCATGAACTATATACTCACTTTTAGCCTTGCTTACGCGTTTTTCATCCGTACGTTCTCCAAACCAAGTAACTGTTTCCACAGGAGATCCTATAAGCGGATATTTCTGAGAATAAGTCGTACGAACAATCATATTGCTTTGTAGGTCTATAGTTTCTAGCCAGCTATAGCCCAAATTTCCAAATCCAGATGGTTGAACCATAGCTGTTCCATATCGATACTCAATGCCAATCATATTGCTGGGATCGTCATGAGAAGGTGAAGAACTCTCAACTTTCTGAACAACATATCTTGCACCTTTTATGTAGTGAGTTTTATATCCTTCATACATAAACCAGCCTTTTTGTTCTTCATACAGATCAGGTTGTTCAGGATCATTAATCGATTTATAGGTAATATTTGTCTCTATTCCAACTCCATTATCAATTGATGTAATTCGATCTGTAGCTTCAAAAGGAGATTTATTTTTACTTGCGTAGTTTCGATAGTGAGCACCATCATGGTCAGATTTTTTCCGGGTAGTGTAGTAATCGAGTTCTCCGTCTCCATTTAAGTCTACTTGAGTTGCAAAAGTGTCATAGTGAATATTCATATCAACTTGAGTATTACTTAGAGCCCCGCTACCAGAAATTTCTCTATAATGAAGTCGCTCATCATATGCGTAGATCAGCTCTCCTATCCCATTTTGATTATGATCCGCGAAGAAAACCGCTCCATATATTGATACGGGAGTATCTTGAATCGCCAAATATTCTCTACCCGTAAAAATACGATATCTCCAATAGTTTGGACCTTTATAAACTAAATCTACGTTACCATCCAAATTAATATCTACGAGTATGAAATCTTTATTTGTTTGAACTGCGCTTCCTAAATCGCCGATGTTCATAAACTCATTAAAAACATTGTCCCCAGCATAGATAAAAGTAACCCAACTATCTTCATCCTCATCTAGCAAAGCTAGACGTGCTGACATATCATAACAAACTGGGTCCCTTGGATTTTTCTGACAATGAAAGTCCATATTTTCTTGATTTATTTTGTATGACTTCGTTACTTTTGCAAATAAATCTAGACGGCCATCTAAATTCAAGTCTGCATCTGACCCATTTTTCAAGTCAATCTTAATTACTTCATCAACCAGCCTATCGGGATCAGTGTTATCAGTTACAACCGAATCTAAGTTTATTGTTAATTCAGCCTCATCTGAAAACTCACCAGCATTGTTGTAACGAACGTAACGAATACCGTCTCTAACATAAATAACATCAGGCTCACCATTTCCGTCAACATCTCCAAATGTCCAACTTTCACCTGAGTCAATCCATGCGATTAGTTCACTTCTATCAAATCCATTTTCATATTCACACAAGTCGCTCATGTTTACTCGCCATAGCTCATTTTGTGCGCCATACACAATCTCATCGCCACCATCCCCATTGAGATCAATTGGCAAGTAGTTTGTTTCACTATTTATAAAACTTCCTCTAATAAATTTTTCACACTCAGCAACATACATATTTGTATTTGTGTCAAACCGATATTTTCTAGATACCATATAACCGGTCCCACCAACTTCATTCTTCTTAAAATATGCCCATTCGGGAGTATAGTCATCTCCATCGTTGTAGAAAGTCCCTACAAATAAACCAACAACTCCATTTATTTCCTGTGGAGTACCAACCACACCTTTTTCAGGATTCGCCCAAAAGAAAGTTGTCGGCTGCAATTCAACTCCATCCTTGCTTTCCTTAATCTGGTACAATCGATTAGCTTTTGAATTCCCTTTAGTAAATGTTAAATCATACTTTCTAACTTCTATAAAATTATCAGTGACAACAATGTTATCGAGTAACTTGCTGATTTTCGTTTTTGCACCTGCAAAGTAACCTTGTTTAGAATCCGTTCTATAGTTAGAATAATTAAACTCGATTTTGATTCTATTGTTTGGACCATATTCAATTTTATCTAAATGGAATTCACCTTCATTTTCATTCTTATTAAAGTAGTAATTTATACGATTACCAAACCGATCTTCTGTAAAGCTTCGCCCCCAAATAAATACAGTATCCTTAACAACTCCATTCAAGTTTGTTCTAAATTGTGAAGTTGATTCTGAGCCAAATTCACTATATGAACCATCCTTTCTCCAAACTTTAAAATAATCAGGCCCATTTCCGGATGTACCTACAGCAATGATCTTCGTTTGAGAATCAATCACAGTTCTGTATTCAGATCCAGGTTGGCCGTATTCTCCGGATATTAAAACAAGCTTCTGGCCATCAAGACAAAAGCGATCTTCATAATCAAAATTAACACTTCCAAACTCCCCATCAACAATATGGTGTTTTGGGCAACGTGAAATTGAAGATAGTCCAGTAATATTCCAGCCCACACCTATATGACCATTACCAGCACCAGAGTTGTATGTCAGACTGATGGATGGCTTAACCCCCGCTACACCAGTAGGCGTATAAATAGGTATTACATAGTTCGCTTGCCCACTTTCGTCAACACGAAAATCTCCTGCAATCGCACCAACAGCATCAGATTCGAGGTCACGTTCAGGTATAACAGCCAACTCACCCGATGGAATTGGCTCAATGCTATATCTAAAGCCATTCGAATCATAAATAACTAAATCTAAATCGCCATCGCCATCCGAGTCGATAATTTCAGCATTTCCATAAATCGACCAATCAAATCCATAAATGCCGCTTTGTAGTCGTTGATTTAAACTGCCATCGTTATTTAACAGATAAGAATCGCTGCCACGAGTTTTACTTTGAACAAAAATTTCGTTTAAGCCATCACCATTAAGGTCTACAAATTTGATTTCGTAACTAGAAATATCCATTCCAAAATCAAACTCGCTCAAATGTGCGGTTCCATTAGAATCGAATGAAATAATGGCACTATCAACATCTGGCTTTAACACAATAGGAGTAATTACATCTCCATGAATTAAGACGATATCACGTTTACCAATTAAAAGAATTTCATCGCCGGGGTGGCTACTCAAGTTAGAAGCGTAAGCGGAATAAACTTCATCACTCCAGTTTTCAATGACCGATACTTGCGGATGTTGACCTGTCCAAGCACGGTGAATAGCGGAGTTGTAATAATCATTCTGACTTTGGGGAAACAAGCCAGCCTGAGCCGTTTTAAGAAGCGGCTGTACAAAAATATCATTATCGCCATCACCATCGAAATCACCGATGATCTCTTTATGCGTTTGAGTCGTCCAGTTGAAGGGGTAATTGAAGCTGTCGTAGCTGATGGAAACATTGGTATAAGCAAGTACACCGTTGATTTCGTTCTCAAGATCAAACCTGTGGTCACCTGCAGTGATGTTTATCGTTTCGTTTCCTGAAGCCGCGCAAAACAATGTTTTTCGATTGGGGAAAACACCTTGATAAACACAGGTAGTATTAGGCCCTGAGCTCGTTGCTTTCGGGTCTTCACAAAACTGATTGGGCTCGCATCCCCCACCATTAGTAGGACTAGTCCACACCAAATTAACTTCACAGGTTTGTTGACCTTGAGGAATATTACAGTTTCCTACAGTAATAGAAGACTCCGTAGCATGAGCTAAATTAGCTCCACATAAAAAATAGGTTAGAGTGATTAATATATAAGAGCTAATACTTCTCATCATTTTCCCCAAAACGATTTTTAGAATCTATCCGTGAAGATAGTGTGGTTAAGTTTTAAACTTGTGTAACTCAGCTGTTATACAGAAGCAGAAGCTGAGTTTTTAAATTTCGGTTTCCAGGGTTTCGCTTTACTGCACCCAGGCTATGGCGTTTATTGAATACTTACAGCATCAATATTACAAAGCCCCCAACCGTTGTACCCTTCTGGCCGATCGTTGATCGAATAATAAACGCGTATATTTTTTTGCGACATTTTTGCAGCTAATATTGTCGAATAAACCAACCTAGAGAATTCACTGTTGTCAACATTTGGGAGATACCCCCTTTATTTCCATAACAACCAGGCATACTATTCTCACCAAACTGGATGTAAGGACTTCCTTTTGTATTCGAATAAATCAGATCTACTTTCGTCCAATCACCATACTTATCGTTTGCTTGAATGCCAGTTGCCAGTAGTAAACAAATAATCAGCGTTAATTTTTTCATTAAATAAACTCCGGGGTAATCCTGGGTTTCGCTACGCTTCACCCAGGCTACAATTTAAAAAGTAATATTAGTTTGCTCGTATTCCCGCACCTTGCGAGGTCGTCGGGCTTATCGTACAAATTTCACCCGTAGCAGGAAGATCAACCACAACACCGTATAACTTTCTAGAAGCAACCGCCGTCAGTGCCATAGAAAAAGCAGCTTTTGTTCGCTCTAATCCTAAGTCAGAAACATTCGCTCTTATACGTTCAAATTTGCAGGTTTCCTTTAATGTGTTGTTTTCAATATAAACCAGAAAACTACCATCGGGCTCTACGGTTTGAACCATGGTTGCTTTTCCCCAATACCAAGTGTTGGCAGCATAGGAAAAAGAACTTATGAATGATAAGGTGATGGCTAAAAGGAACGGCATTTTCATTGAGTAAACTCCGAGTTACTCCCGGGTTTCGCTACGCTGCACCCAGGCTACGGTTAAATAAAATAATTGAGTGTAAGATTAGCTTTCGTAAACTGCGATGATTTTGCAGGTGGTCTCATCGATATTGATGGAAACGGATTTATCACGTGCTTTGGCAGCTAACAGTAAGGCGTATTCGTCTTTAAAAGATTCGCGGGTGCGATCGAGGCAGTAGCGGTTGGGCCAGGTGCTGTAACAGGTGCAGTCATTTTTGGTGAAACCATCTTGGCCGATGGATATGGTTTTGCCATCGTAGCCGATGGCGATCATATTGATTTTACCGTGATGCCAGTCGGCTGAGGCCAACAAACAAGAAAAAAGTGCAGTTGCGAGAAACAGCGTTCGCATTAATGGGTTCCCCAAAGGTTTGGTTACAGCTTTTACCATCCGTAGTAAACACTAGGCGTGTAGCTTCGACTAAAGTTTGCGCAATTATACAAATCCGCATTGGCAAAGCCAATAAAAATTGTCATAAATGTGTAATATTACACACCTTAAAAGCGCTAAGTTTCGAGTACATTTTAAATAGCGTTTACTTTGTTATATCAACCTGTTTCTTATAGTTTACAAATACTACTTGTGCTTAATCCTTCGCTTCCCTCGCTGCCCACTTTTGGTGCTTCAATATCCAACGCTCAATCTTTCGCTCTAAAATCGATAACGGTAAGGCGCCATCTTTAAGCACTTCATTGTGAAACGCTTTAATGTCGAAATTTTCCTTAAGCTGTTGTTCGGCCTTTTTTCTTAGCTTTTGAATGTTCAACTGCCCCATTTTGTATGACAACGCCTGCGCCGGATTAGCAATATAGCGTTCAACTTCGGCGATTGCGGTGTGCTCGGTAACCGGCGCATTTTTCATTGCGTAATTAATTGCTTGTTCTCGACTCCATTGCTTCGCGTGAATCCCAGTATCCACCACCAAACGGATCGCCCGCCATAACTCCATCGTCAAAGAGCCATAATGTTGATAAGGATCGTTATAGAACCCCAACTCATGCCCTAAAGATTCGGCATACAACCCCCAACCTTCAATAAACGACTTTTCCGTCGCCAACTTACGAAATTTGGGAATGTCTTCCAGCTCTTGTTGCAACGAGATTTGAAAGTGATGCCCGGGTGAGGCTTCATGTAAAAAGGTGGCCACGGTTTCGTACTTTGGCAAGGCTTTCAAATGGTAAGTGTTCACATAAAAAATGCCAGGCCGTCGGCCATCGAGCGACGCCGGTTGATATTGCGCACTGGACGCCGAACGTTCGCGGTAGGGCTCTACGGCACGCACTTCGTAAGTTGCACGCGGAAAATGTTGAAAAAGCCGCGGCGTTTGTCGGTTCACCTGCTTTGCCAAATCGCGGTAAGCACTTAACATAAGTTCTTTAGAATCATAATAAAATTCGGCTTCCGTTTGCGTGTGTTTAAAAAACGCGTTTAAGCTTCCGCCAAATTCAACTTGTTTCATGATTTGCTGAATCTCGAGCTGTATTCGCTCAACTTCGGCTAAGCCAATATGATGAATATCGTCTGCTGAAAGCTGGCTTCCGGTATAATAAGCAATTAACGCCTGGTAACGTTGTTTGCCATCGGGCAAAGCATAAAGACCAACGCTTTCGCGTGCGAGTGGAATGTAGACGTCTTTAATAAAGTTATGCAGTTTTAAGTACGAGGGAATGACTTTTTGCTTTATCGCTTTACTGTAAAAATTAATCAAATACTGTTTTTGACTCGCCGAGAAGTGTTTTGGAAACTGGGCAATAGGCTGATAAAAAATATTGGTTTCTACCATAGGCGTGATAACCGATGCTAACTGGGGCAATACTTTTTGCATCACCACTTTTGGTTGCACGTACCCTTGATCAATCCCCTGTTTCATATTAATAATCATTTGATCAACAATTTCCGGTATTGAATCAATACGCTGTAGCCAGTTTTCGTAGTCTTTTAAGGTATTAAATGGTTGTGCATCGTTCCCAGATCCTAACCCTGCAATCCTATTCATGTAATTGTGGTATTGATTGATGGGTATTAATCGATTGCTGTATTGCAACCACATAAGTTCCGTTTGAAGCTGATGGACTAACAGTTCGCGGTTTAATTGTTGTTGATCGTTTAATTGAGTTGCATCGATGGACTGAGCCTCACTCAACAATTTTTGGTATTGAGCTTGCGATTGCTTTTCGTAAGATTCTGAAAAGGAATTTAGGAGAATATGATTGTATTTATTTTCTCCCAGATAAGTGGCATAAACAGGATTAAGCGACAAAACCGTCTGGTAAAATTGTTCATACAGCGCATTGGCTTTTTCAGCTTCCGATTGTTTTTTCGCTTCAACCGTTTTAAGGTTAAAAAAAACGAGCACTACAAAAACAAAAAATATCCTCTTAAATAGGATTTTAGACAGTGTCGCTAACATAAACTTTCCTCGCCGTTCAGGAATAATATTCTCATTCCTGGGATTATTACTTCAGCTGTTGGGAGAGGCTTCGCTCTCGACAACTGCTCCTGCGTTGTTCTAATGGCATAAATCCATGTATGAATTCCCCGGATACGACTTTAATGACCGAATTAATCACTCTGCTGCTTTGCTTGTTGCCAAAAATCTTCCATCTCGTCGAGGGACAAGTTCGACAAGTCTTTATTTTCACGCTCGATCTGTTGTTCCATCATTCGGAAACGACGCTCAAACTTACGTGTTGCTTTACGTAAAGCGGTTTCGGCGTCAAACCCCAAGTGGCGACTTAAATTTACAGCAACAAACAATAAATCCCCCACTTCGTGCTCAAGATTTTCTTTTTCACTTTCGGTAAGCTCGGGCTTTATTTCTTGTTTCACTTCGGAAATTTCCTCATCCAGCTTATCCCATACACCAGATAGGTCTGGCCAATCAAAACCTTGTTTTGCCGCCCGTTTTTGAAGTTTTTGGGCGCGCTTTAAAGCAGGTAAACTGAAGGGTACATCGTCCATCAAACTCGCTTTATGGTCTTTTTCTTGTCGCTCTTTGTGCTTTTGATCTTCCCAAGCTTTATGCAATGCTTCATCGGAATCGAATGAAGCATCGGCAAAAACATGAGGATGTCTAACCTTTAACTTGTGACACACAGCCTCAACCACGTCATTGAAATCAAATCGACTTTCTTCTTCGGCTAATCGACAATAAAACACCACTTGAAATAACAGGTCGCCCAATTCTTTTTTGAGCTCATCGTAATCTTCCCGCTCAATCGCATCGGCGACTTCATAAGTTTCTTCGATGGTAAAGGGTACAATGGTTTTGTAGGTTTGCTTAAGATCCCATGGGCATCCGCCATCTGGATCGCGAAGTTTGGCCATTATGGATATCAGTTGTGTGATAGGGTGTTTTTTCATGGGTTCTTAATTCTGAGTTCTGAGTTCTTAGTGCTTAGTGCTTAGTGCTTAGTGCTTAGAGCCTAGTACTTTTTGTTACCCTTGCCGTTTCACTTCAATCACGTTGGATATTTGACTCAGCTGGGCCAATACTCGCGAAAGCTTATTGGTGTTTTCAACATTCACGCGCACATTGATGCGCGAGGTTTGCGTTTTTTTATCGATGCCAGAAGTTAATTTTTCCACGCTCACTTTTTCGTTGGCAAAAACGGTTGTGATATCTTTTAACAGCCCTTTGCGGTCGTAAGACACCACTAAAATATCGACTTCGTATATTTCATCGCTACGATCGCCCCAAGAAACTTCCAGCAGCCGTTCCGGTGAGTTTTCATTGGCTTTTAAAATATAATTGCAGTCTTGCCGGTGCACGACCACACCTCGTCCTTGGGTGATGTAGCCTTTAATCGAATCACCAGGAACGGGGCGGCAACAACCGGCAATACGCGTGAGCAAACTGCCGACGCCTTCAATTTGAATACCTTTGGTATTTTCTTTTTTACGACGCGTTGGCGGTTGAAAAACTTTCTTTTCTTTTTGTGTTTCCAGCGTTCCCTGCATCGACCGAATGCTGTTGATCACCTGCGTCATGCCGATGTCGCCTGCACCTATTGCCGCGTGTAACTCATCAATATGATGGAAGTTAAACTTATTTGCGAGTCGCTCAAGGTCGACGTTTTCCAACCCATGGCGTTGCAAGTCTTTTTCCAAAATGGTGCGCCCGGCAGCGGCGTTTTTATCTTTATCCTGATGACGAAACCATTGATGGATTTTGGCACGTGCACGCGAAGAACGAATGTAACCGTTGTGCGGATTCAGCCAGTCGCGACTCGGATGACCGTTTTTTGTGGTTAAAATTTCAACTTGCTCGCCAGTTTGCAATTGATGAGTTAGCGGAACAATACGGCCTCCCACTTTAGCCCCCCGGCAGTTGTGCCCCACTTCCGAATGCACATGATAAGCAAAGTCGACCGGTGTGGCGCCCATAGGTAAGTCAATCACCTTCCCTTGCGGTGTAAACACGTAGATACGATCTTCGATCACTTCATTACGAAACTCTTCCAAAAACTCACTGGCATCGACCACTTCTTCTTGCCATTCCAACAACTGTCGCAACCAAGAAATTTTCGCTTCAAAACCGGCTTGTTGTGCTTTAGCGCCTTCTTTGTAACGCCAATGCGCAGCGACACCGAGCTCCGACTCTTGATGCATGGTTTTGGTTCGGATTTGGATTTCTATGGTTCGACCTTCTGGCCCAATCACCGCAGTATGTAACGATCGATATCCGTTTTCTTTCGGCGTCGCAATGTAGTCATCAAACTCTTTTGGAATGTGCTTCCACAAACCGTGAACCACACCTAACGTGGCGTAACATTGCGGAATTTCATCCACTAAAACGCGCACCGCTCGCACATCATAAATTTCTTCAAAGCCCACATTTTTACGCTGCATTTTGCGCCAAATACTGTAAATATGCTTGGCCCGCCCCATAATATCGGCGCCATAAATGCCGGCTTTTTCCAACTCTTGCTGAATGGTTTTTATCACTCGCTTAACGTAACGCTCACGATCAACGCGCCGTTCATCAAGACTCTTAGCAATGTATTTGTATTGCGCAGGATTTAAATACCGAAAGGCGAGATCTTCCATTTCCCATTTCAGTTGCCCCACCCCTAACCGATTCGCCAAAGGCGCATAAATATCACTGATCTCCTGCGCGACCAACACGCGGGTTTCTTCATCAGCATTTTTAGCTTCACGTAAAACCGACAGTCGCTCAGCCAACTTCACAAGCACTAACCGAACATCATCCACCATCGCCAATAACATGCGACGAAAATTGTCCATTTGCTGACCGTCGGCTTTGTTCGATTGTTTTTGTTGCAGTGTCGAAATGGCGTCCATTCCTTTAACGCCTTTGCATAAATTAGCAACGACGGTTTTGGTACGCTCGGCAAGCATTTCGTCATTTAAATGTCCGGATTGGTAAAGCGGGTACAAAAGCGCTGCAGAAAGTGTTGCGGCATCCACATGCAAATGAATCAAGATATCGGCAATGCAAAGCCCTTCTTTGAAGTCACCTTTGCATTTTTCATTTTTTTCAATGATTTCGCGCGCCAAAGCAAAAGCATTGGCGATGAGTTGTTGCTGCTTTTCGCTGTATTGCAGGGGTAATCGCGACAACCACAATTGCGGGTCATCGGTGTGAGAAAAATCAACGAAATGATCTTCTGCTACTTTTACCATGCGTTTACTCTAAATTAAAAGTAAATGTTCCGCTAAGCTCAAAAATGCATTAAGTCATTCAGATCGTGTCATTGGCATAAAGGCCAATGACACGTCTTTAAAACGGGTTTTACAACCTCTATTTAAATAACGTTTTAACGTTTCAAGCTCAAACTTATTTTTCAAACACAGCAATGGACTCAACATGCGCCGTGTGCGGAAACATGTCCATCACACCGGCTTTCACCAGTCGATAGCCTTGCTCTTTCATTACACCTGCATCGCGCGCTAAGGTTGCTGGATTACAGGAAACATAAACAATGCGTTTAGCACCAAACTTAGATAGGTATTGCACCACATCGAGTGCTCCGCTACGCGGCGGATCGATCAAAATTTTATCGAAACCTTCTTTCGCCCAGCTTTTATCACTAAAGTCTTGTTGCAGATCGGCCTGATAAAAATTCACATTGGTTAATTGATTGTGTTCGGCGTTTTCGTAACCGCGTTTGACCATCGCATCGACGCCCTCCACACCAATGACGTCTGACGCAACGGTTGCCAAGGGAATCGTAAAGTTGCCTAACCCGCAAAACAAATCCAGTACGCGTTCATTCTTTTGAGGTTCCAACAGTTGAATCGCCAACGACACCATTTCTCGATTAATGGATGCGTTCACTTGCGTAAAATCCATGGGATGAAACTTCAGCTCAACGTTAAAGTCGGGCAATCGATAACTGAGTCGAGGATTGTTGTCTTCCGGCCAGACTTTATGCACCGTATCTGGACCTTTCGGTTGAAAGTAAAGTTCAATGTGGTGCGTTTTTGCAAACGTTAACCACTTGCTGCGATCCTCATCGGTTAGTGGCTGCATATGACGGACCACAAACGCAATTTGCTCATCGCCTGCGGCCAGCTCTATTTGCGGAGTGGATTGTTTCGCATCCATCGTGCTGATCATTTGTCGCAGTGGCATAATGAGTTGATCCACTTTTTCAATCAACACCGGGCATTGCTCTATTTCGGTTAAAAAGTTGCTGCGTTTTTCACGAAAACCAACCAGGCAGGATTCTTTTTTCGCAACCCAACGAACACCCAGCCGAGCTTTTTTTCGGTAAGCAAGCGTTTCGGTTTGCAAAGGACTGAGCCATTGCTCAGGCTCGATATTGCCAAAGTGTAAAAAGTGCTCTTTTAAAATGGATTGTTTAAACGCTATTTGCGCGGTATTCGACATATGCTGCAGGCTACACCCACCACATTGTTCAAAATGCGGGCACGGAGCTGACACACGTTCGTCGGCAGGAGTGATCACTTCCAGCGCGTAACCTTCATCAAACTTACCGTGAACAGCGGCGTATTTCATGACCACTTTTTCGCCGGGTAATGCACCGTCAACAAACAATGTTTTGCCATCGAGATGCGCAATTCCGCGCCCCTCGTGTGAGAGTTTTTCGATGGTCACTTCGACCGGTTGTTCGGGAATGGGTTTGCGTTTACGTCTTCTTGGCATGGTAGAGCTACTTCTCATTTATAGGAATGCAATATTCAGGATGACGTATCCGTTTCGACACCCTAAACCACTGCACTCTAGACTTTTGTTGAATTCCAGATCGACAGGAATTCCTGTAAATGTGGTGCAGTGTCATTCGCAAGCATGTCGTTTAACAACTGGCACTCTTTATCATAGGTCAATTCATCAATATGACCGCGCATCAATTCAAACTTGAGATACACCAGGTAGGTGTTCAGCACGTCGGACTCACAATAATTGCGAATACCACGAATATCGCCATTGAGATAGGCATCCCAAACTTTTGCACCGCTCATGCCCATTTTACCGGGAAAGCCCAGCATGGTGGCAATGTGATCTAAGGGTGCATTGGCACGACCGGTGTACATAGCCAACAGATCCATCACATCGGTATGTCGCGCATGATAACGGCTGATGTAGTTGTTCCATTTAAAACCGGAATCCAGTTCGCCCATATCCCAGTATTGTGCAGCGCAAACACCGTATTTGAGTGCCCGGTAGTGTAATACCGGCAAGTCGAATCCACTGCCGTTCCACGACACCAGCACCGGGGAATATTTATCGATGCCATCAAAAAAGCGTCGAACGATCTCCTGCTCAGATGAGTTTTCATCACCCAGTGACCATACTTTAATCGAGTCGCGATAGCGAAACACGGCCGAAATGGCGACCACTTTATGCAAATAATGCGGTAAAAAGTCCGATTGAGATTTCTGTCGATTTAACTGAAACATCGCTTCGGCCACACCGGCATCCGACAAGCCGTCCAGCTCGTAAATTTTGCGACCGGCCTCAACATCAGGCACCGTTTCTATATCAAATACAAATACATTCATCAGTCGTTTCTGGTAATATTTCTTATTTTCAAAGGCTTAGTTTATTATTGAATAGGGTAGCCGTTCGGTTTGGTTTAACTCCATTCGACTCAAAGCTGTGGTGATTAACGCTAGCTGTGTTTGTCGTACGTCAAAGAAATAACCGCTGAACAGCTTCTGGAAACTATTAGGAGCGGCATTGTACTCTGATGCTCTGCCACTCACCAGTCAAGGTTAGAAATTCGTATTAAGGACCATGATTTGCCTCTATTACGCTTGATCAGTTTGCTATTTTTACTTGTGATGTTGGCTCCCAACACAGTAGAAAGCGCGGAAGACAGCAGTACGGACATTCCTCGTGTGGTGTTTGTACTCGATAACCAATCGGCAAGCTATCAGGCAATATTAAAAGGATTTCGTGAATACACTCGGAAAAATGCCGGGCGATTGGTGCGGCTGAACCTGGTTAACAACCAAAACCTGACACATGCCGAGTTAAGCGAACAACTTTCGGGTGACTTTGACTTGGCAATCGTCGTGGGCACCGATTCAACCCGCGAGGTATTAAAAGCCAACACCGGTTTACCGATATTCGCAATAAAGGTTCATCAGGCTGAGCTGCGAGCGCTGCATAAAGCATCGCTTAAAACAGAAAGAGTGGTCAGTGGCATTTTTCTCGATCAACCTTTTGAGCGATTTGCGACTTTGATCCGACAAGCGTTACCGCAATACCGACGTGTTGGCCTGTTGCTTAGCCAAAATACAAAAAGTTTAAAGCCCCTGTTTGACGAAGTGATGGAAAGCTATCAGCTGTCGCCCATTGTTAATATTGTACGTAACAACGACCTGCCGCAGCGCGTATTGGAACGACTGGCGCTAAAAAGCGATTTGATCGTCACCATTTTTGACGATCATATTTACACCGCGGACAACATAAAAAGTCATTTACTTACCGCATTTCGACACCAAATTCCGGTCATTGGTGTAACGCGAAATTTCTCAGATGTTGGCGCCGTGGCTGCGATTTACACCGATAACTATCAACTGGGTCGGCAAACTGCAAAACAAGTGTTACAAATGCTGGATAATCGCAATAAACCGTTTATACCGGTTTACCCAGAAACCTTTGAAATTAAAATTAATTACAATGTCATGCGCTCTTTTGGCGTGGACCAGCTGGAAGAACAACCGTTGGTTCAGTCTATTCAGAACGCCAGAGTAATAAATCAATAGTTGTGGACTATGTTTGATTGGGGAATAAGAACTCGAGTACTGCTTCTGGCGCTGATGCCAACGGGTATTATTGCGCTGGTCATGGGTGTGTACTTTATTGGCGCTCGCGTGCATGACTTAAAAAGCACTCAGCTGGATCGTGGCCTTACGGTCGCCAAAAACCTCGCTTACGCCAGTGAGTACGGTGTCATGGTGGCCAACTACCCTATCCTCAAACGCTTAATCGACTTGGCGCGCGACGGCGATGAAGACATAACCTCAATCGCCATTTACGACAAACACAACCGCCTATTTGCCCATACCGGAACACGCTCACAAATCAATACCTTGCAGGCCGAAAGTAACGCTGTGCCCTCCATTGAGCAATGGTTTAATGTGGATTCCGGCGTGATTATCCGTTACCCAATTTACAGCCAACCGCTGAACCTGACCGAAACCGATCCTTCCAACCGACCCGCGGAGCCCATTTTGGGCTATGTCGCGTTGCACATGACGAAAGACTTCTCCGCCGTACGTCAATACGAAACCATTATTGCTTCGGTGGTGATTTTGATCACCGGATTATCGGTGGGTGGTTTTTTAGCGCAACGCATGGCACGCGCGGTGACCATTCCGATCATTCAACTGGCACATGCAGTGAATCGCATTAAGGAAGGCAAGCTAAATACTCGCGTAGAAGGCGCAGCGACCGGCGAACTCAGTACCCTGCAAGGCGGGGTAAACGACATGGCCAAATCCTTGTACGAAGCCCGTGAAGAAATGCAACAGGCCATTGAACAGGCCACTTCCGACTTGAGTCAGACCCTCGAAACGCTCGAAGTTCAAAATGTTGAACTGGACATGGCACGTAAACAAGCGCTTGAAGCCAGTCGAGTGAAGTCGGAGTTTCTTGCTAACATGAGTCATGAAATCCGAACGCCAATGAACGGTGTGATCGGTTTTACCAACTTATTACTTCGAACCGAACTCGACGACAAACAACGCGAGTTTCTTTACACCATTCATAAGTCGGCCAACAACTTGCTTTCCATTATTGATGACATCCTCGACTTTTCGAAAATCGAAGCTGGAAAAATGGAACTCGACGAAGCCTCGCTGGATATCCGTGAATGCGTCGATGAAGTGCTTAACTTAATCGCGCCATTGGCCCAAGAAAAGCAATTGGAGCTAGCCGCACTGGTGTATTCCGATGTACCGCAATCCATTTTGGGTGACCAGGTACGTTTAAAACAAGTACTTACTAACCTGGTGAATAATGCAGTAAAGTTCACCGAGTCGGGCTCCATCATTGTTCGCGTGATGCTGGAAGACGAAAACGAACAACAAGTGAATTTAAAGTTCACCATCAGTGACACAGGCATCGGTATGTCACCGGAGCAACAGAAAGTGCTCTTCCAAGCGTTCAGTCAAGCCGATACCACCACCACGCGTCGATTTGGTGGTACTGGTCTGGGTCTGGTGATATCCAAAAAACTGGTGGAAAAAATGGGCGGTGCTATTGGTCTTGATTCACGCCCTGGTGAAGGCTCCAATTTCTATTTTAATATTCAAGTGAATCGCGATTTTGAATCGTTTATTGAAAGCGATTCAGCGTTAAACTTTTTGGAAGAAAAGCGCATTTATTACTACGAGCCCCTTGAAGCGACCCGCCTTTCAATAGAGCATATGCTGCAGCGCTGGGCGATGCGGCTACGGGCATGCGGTGATATGGACGAATTTATTCGTATGGTGGAGCACGCCGCGAATACCGAAAAAACCATCGACTTTTTACTGATCGACTGCAGCGATTTTGAACAACATCAGGAAGAAATCAAGCACCTCTTAAAGCTTGCAAAAGAAAAGCTGGAATGCGCGGTTATAGCTGTGCTCGCCACACCAGAAGCACAGCAAATCAACCAGTTGATGGCTTTAGGCGCGCATGAATGTATCAGTCGACCGATTGCTCATCATCAACTGAAAAATGCACTGCAAGAGCTGCTCGACGAAGAACAGCGATTGCAAATGCGCAGTGCAGTGACCATTGAAGAAGAATCGCCTTTCGAGGCACTGCATATTCTGGCCGTTGACGACAATGACGCCAATCTAAAACTGATCTCCGTATTTTTACAAGACTATGACGTAACCGTTGCAACCGCAACGAATGGCGCACAAGCGGTAGAACATGCGCAAAAAGAAGGGTTTGATTTAATTTTTATGGACATACAAATGCCCGAAATGGATGGTGTAGAAGCCACGCGACGCATTCGTAAAACCCGCTTAAATCAACGTACACCGATAATCGCGCTTACCGCACACGCCATGATGGGTGAACGCGAAAAACTGTTATCGGAAGGTATGAACGATTACCTGACCAAACCCATCAGTTTAGAACAGGTGGAGGAAACGTTAATGAAATGGACTCACAACCGTCCGCAGCCCGTTCGTAAAAAAGCGATTGCGGTGGAACCAACCAAATCAGATGACGTAAAAGAATCAGAACAAGCCGCTATTGATTGGCAATTATGCATTAAAATGGCCGGAGGCAAGGAAGATCTTGCCAAAGATATGCTGGAAATGTTGATCAAACACATTCCGGAAGCGCGGGAACAAATTGTCGCGGCTTACGACTCGCAGTCACTCGAAGAACTCAAAAAAGCAGTTCATAAATTTCACGGTGCCACTTGTTATGTCGGCGTACCCCAATTGACCCAACTGGCCAATGCCTATGAAACGACGTTAAAAAAACATGGGTTGAAAAACGATATCACCAGTCATCATAAAAAACTGATCGATGAAATGGAGCGAGTTGAGCAGTCGTTTGTTGAGTTTGCTTGAAAAGTTCTAAGTTCTAAGTTCTAAGTTCTAAGTTCTAAGTTCTAAGTTCTAAGTTCTAAGTTCTAAGTTCTAAGTTCTAAGTTCTAAGTTCTAAGTTCTAAGTTCTAAGTTCTAAGTTCTAAGT